>JAFMAI010000003.1 GCA_029785085.1 Nitrososphaerota archaeon
GTTGGAGCTCCCGTCGAGCGGGTCCATTGCCACGCTGACCCCTCCCTTGGACTCCACTGGCTCCTCCATCTCCTCTGAAGCGACCTCAGCGGCGTGCCCTGTAGCAATGAGGGCCTCGACGAACACGTCGTTGGAGTAAACGTCGATCGCCTTCTGAGCCTCCCCGGACGGGTTGGTCTCCTCTAGGAGCCCTGTCTTGAACGGTATGCTCCCCCAGACCTCCAAGCTGGCCTTCGCGACGGCGGCGGTGAGGGCGGCCAGGTCTTCGGGCGCGTTGAGCCTCAGGAACTCTTCCAGTTTCATCGGTCGCCGCTGATCGGGGCGGGGCTTTTAGGCGTATGGACAGGCTGCCTGAATGTATGTCGAACGGTGAGAGCGTTAAATAGGCCAAGGGCGGCTTCCCCCTCATGAAGCGCGACCTGATGGAGAAGTTCCTCACCGGGGGGAAGAGCATGATCCTCGCCTATGACCAGGGGCTGGAGCACGGGCCTTCGTCCGACTTCAACGACAAGAACGTCGACCCAGCCTATATCATGGACATAGCCGCCAAGGGGAGGTTCAACGGTGTCGTGTTCCAGAAGGGGGTGGCCGAGCGGTTCTACGACGGGAGGGTCCCCTTGATTGTCAAGCTCAACGGAAAGTCCAGCCTCCTCAAGGGAGAGCCAGTCTCGCGGCAGGTGTGCAGCGTGGAGCAGGCGGTGTCGCTCGGGGCGAAGGGAGTCGGGTACACCATCTACCTGGGGAGCGAACACGAGCCGAGGATGTTCAGCGAGTTCGGAGAGATACAGGAGGAGGCGCACGAGAGGGGGATGCCCGCCATAGCCTGGATCTACCCCCGAGGCGCGGCGGTCCAAAACGACACCTCGAAGGAGACGGTCGCCTACGCCGCCCGGGCCGGGCTGGAGCTTGGGGCGGACGCGGTCAAGATCAAGTACACTGGTGACCCGGAGAGCTTCTCCTGGGCTGTGAAGGCTGCGGCGGGGGTCAGGGTCTTCATGAGCGGCGGGCCTAAGGCACCCACCGACAACGACTTCCTGCGCCAGGTGGAGGGGGTCGTCCGCGCTGGCGGGACAGGCGTAGCCGTCGGGAGGAACGTCTGGCAGAACCAGGACCCCCTAGCCATGGCCGGGAAGCTCGGAAAGGCAATCTTCGGCTGACCTTCAGTCAGTTCGACAGAAGTCTCCAGGACAGGACTATCCCAAGCGCGGAGAGGACCGCTGCGAAGCCTGCAAGGACGCTGAAGTCTACCCAGAGGGGGGCCAGGACATGGTAGCCCGCGGCGGCTGCCGACGCGGACCCTGAGCCCAGCAGCATCTGCCTCACCCCGTCGACGGCGTAGCTCACGGGGTTATACTTCACCACGGACTGGAGCCAAGAGGGCATCATGGCGACCGGGAGCATGGCGTTGCTGGCAAAGAGGAGAGGGAGGTTGAGGAGGTTGATGATGGCCATCTGGGTCTGCCAGTCGCTGGACCTCAGAGCCAGCATGACGAACAGCGAGGAGAGCCCGAAGGACATCAGGAACAGCAACACGAACGACCCCCCTATGGTAAGCACGCTGAAGTAGGAAGTGTCCATCTGGACCCCGCCCACGCTCCCCAAGACCACCGCAATGACGAGGACTATCGCCGCTTGGATGAGAGACCGCACCGTGCTCTGAGAAATCTTCGCGACCACGATGGCTCCCCGCCCGACCGGGGTGCTTAGCGCCTTGTTCATGAACCCGAATCTCCTGTCCCAGACGACCGACATCCCTGAGAAGGCGGCGGTGAACAGGATGATGAACGCCAGCATCCCGGCGGCGAGGTAGGAGAAGTAGCTGCTGGTGCCGAAGGTGCCGAGGTTGAGGACACTCGCCTCTGCGGGTGTCACCCCGGGGAGGCTCGTGAAGATCTTGCCGATGTTGAACGCGAGGCCGAACAGGCCCAGCCAGACCACGGGCTGGACCAGGGATATGATCAGCTGGATGGGATTCTTGTACCACTTTACCAGGTCCCTGTTGGTCAGCGCCCACAGGCCGTGAAGGGGGCTCTTGTTGAGCGTCGGAGCCGCGCGGAACGACCTCTCCATCTCCCGTTCCTTCTGCTCCTCCTCTATCGCCTGCTCTTGCGTCGTGACCGTGGACCTTGCCGGGACGTCCTCCGCCATCTTCACGTCACCTGCGGGCCCTCATCATCGTCACCCTCTGCTTGAACGCGTCCATCTTGTTGGACTCTTCCTCTCTGATGCTGCGCCCGGTGAACTCCAGGTATGCTTCGTCGAGGGTGGGCTTGGTGAGCGATATCTTGGTCACGTGCAGCCCCTTCGACCTGATCAGGTCGATGACCTTGATGGAGGACTCCTCGCCTGCCTCCGACTTTATCCTGTATTCATGGCCGTTCTTCTTGACCTCCCTCACCAGCGGTATCTTCTTGATGTCCTCTGAGATGTCCGGCTCCGCCTCCGCTACGCCCACGACTAAGACGTCCCCGCCTATGCTGGCCTTCAGCTCGTCCGGGGAGCCTATCTTCACTATGCGGCCGTGGTCCACGATCGCTATCCGGTCGCAGAGGGAGTCGGCCTCCTCCAGGTAGTGGGTGGTGAGGAAGAGGGTCATCTTGTACTCCTCCTTCAGCATCTTGATGTAGCTCCATACGGCGGTCCTTGTCTGCACATCCAGTCCAAGCGTCGGCTCGTCGAGGAAGAGCAGCTTGGGGTAGTTGATCAGCCCGCTGGCGAGCTCCAACCTTCGCCTCATCCCGCCGGAGTAGGTGCTGACCTTCCTGTTCGCGGCGTCTTGCAGTTCGACGAGCTTCAGGAGCTCCATGGCGTGCGGCTTGGAGTTGCTCCTCGGTATGCCATAGAGGTCTGCGCAGAGCACTATGTTCTGCAGGCCGGTCAGGTCCTCGTCGGCGGTATACTCCTGAGGGACGACCCCGACCACCCTCCTGACCTCGTTGGGGTGCCTGTGGATGTCCAGTCCTGCTATCTCCGCCTGCCCGCCCGAAGGCTTCAGCAGCGTCGTGAGCATGCTTATGGTGGTGGTCTTCCCTGCCCCGTTGGGTCCTAGGAACCCGAAGACTTCGCCTTCCTTGATTTCAAAGGAGACGCCGTCCACTGCCTTCAGTGCCCCGAAGTTCTTTGACAGCCCCTCCACCCTGACCAGCGGCCGTTGGCTCATTGCTTCTCTCCCAGCTTTGAAAGCCTGCTCGCGAGCTTCCTTATCTCGTTCCCCCCGCCCGCGAGTTTTGGATCGTTGGACCGCGAAAGGTCTTCCAGATATGACGTGTAGCTGGAGATCACTTCAATGGCGCCTTCTACGGACTTCGGCGCCTGCCCCATCTGCTCCGGCCACGGCCAGGGGTGGTCTACCTCTTCCTTCCCGCTCGTGGTGAGGGAGTATCTGTCGTCCGCGGAACGGCTGAGGACGCCCTCCTCCACCATGCGCTTCAGCAGGGGATAGATCGAGCCAGGGGACGGCCTCCACCAGCCTTGGAGATTCGCCTCCATCACGTCCATTATCTCCGCACCCGACTTCGCACTGTCCCGCACGATGTAGAGGATCCAGCGGCGCAGACCCTTGTGCGTGCGCTTGGCCCAGTCGAAGTTGAACATGGTCTCTATTTTCCGATATCGGAACTCCGATATCGGGTAGATTTCAAGTTATCTGAAGGCTCCCTGCGGCAGGGAGCGCGGCGGAGGAGGGGGCGGCTCTGAGAGCGTAGCCTGTCTCATGGTCGACTTCACCACCCTGAGACGGCGCCCCGCAGGAGAGCCTGTCCTCAAATACCTATCCGGTGCCCCCCCACCAGGCTTGAAGGCTCAATGTCAGCTCGGCCGCGCAGGGGACCCTGGAAGGCCGAAGCACTGGTCTTGGAGTTGACCCCTGTTGGCGCTCTCTCCTGAGACGTTCCTGCTAGTTCTATCCTCGATCATATTCATCGGGTTCGTGGGGAACATCCTGCTGAACAAGAAGGGGATACCCCAGACTCTGTTCCTCATAGCCGCGGGGATCGCGACCCGCTGGTTCGCGGTCCTACCCACGTCCACGGTCAACGCGATGCTGCCGCTGCTTTCCCAGGTCACCCTCGCCATGGTGGTCTTCGACATAGGCATGAGCATGAAGATCAGGGAGGTAGTTTCGGAAGGGAGGTCGGCGATCACCCGGTCGAGCGTCTACATGATTCTCTCCATCTTGGTGACCTCCTTTCTGTTCACCGCGGTCCTGCACTGGAACCTGTACCAGTCCCTCTTCCTCGGCTCGGTAGTCGGAGGAGAGATCTCGATGGTCATAATCCCCTACATGGGGAACAGGATTTCGCAACGGGGGCTGGTCTCCAACCTGTCGATGGAGTCCGTCTACGATTCGCTCGTGCTGATCATACTGTTCACGGTCCTGCTGAACGGATACAGCCAGAACGCGCCCCTGGACTTCAGCGGGTTGTCCCTCATCTCCTCGAGCTTCTTCCAGCAGCTCTCCATCGGCCTGGTCGGAGGGGTCCTCCTCGGGTTCGCCTGGGTCAGAGTTGCCAAAGCGCTCGGGCAGTCGGAATACTTCTACGTCGCGACTGTGGGTTATGTCCTCCTGGCCTACGTGCTGATAGGGAACATTGGCGGGAGTGGCGTGATAACGGTCCTAGCCATAGGGCTGGTGATGAAGAACATGACAGACATCCCCGCTTCATTGGGCTTCGGGACTGCCATGCCTGCGGTCTCGCTCAACTACATCTCGGCGTTCCAGACCGAAATCTCATTCTTCTTGAGGACGTTCTTCCTCTTCTTCCTCGGATTCTCCCTCCCCCTCGGCGTCCTGACGTCGCCCCTGGTGTACTTCGAGTCGATTGCGGTGGTGGGGACCCTGGTGGTCACCAGGGTGCTCAGCACGGAAGCGGTCGACTGGAAGAAGACGACCAAGGACAGAAGGGTAATCGAGTCGATGATGGCCCAGGGACTGACGCCAGCCCTCCTGGCCACCACGCTGGTTGCGGACTCGATCGCAGGCTCCAACCAGATACTCCCCATCGCAACTCTGGTAATCATCGGGACTAACGTGATCACAGCTGTCGGGGCGAGGCGGTTCAAAGGCCAGACCGAAGGGCTCGACCTGGCTTCGCTCGCCACCATCAGCCCGCTGGTCAAGGAGCTGAGCGGGATGGTCGAAGGGCTCGACCAGAACCAGCTGGAGAGCTGGGCTGAGAAGGTGGAGGAGGATGCAAGGAACGCGGCTCCCCCCGACGTGAAGGCCAGGGTAGGCCTCCCCAGGCCGAGCACAGGAAGCGACAAGCGGGTTGAGCTGAAGGTTTCGTCGAGCGCCCTCCCTTACATCATCGACGCGATCCGGAAGAATAAGGAGTCGATGCCGCAGGGGACGAGGTCATACTTCGAGACTCTGGAAGAAGTCCTGACCAGGCAACTCGGCGCCCGCCAGCCGTGACCCGGCTCTGCCTCCTGGACGCTTCCGACGACCCTCACCAGAACCAAGGCTCGGAGTCAGGCTTCGTTCTCCCTGAAGCCCAGCTCACTCAGCGCGCGCTCGAGCGCCAGCATAGCCCTCCTCGCCTGACGAGGGCGGGCGTTGTATCCCATGTTCCCGAGCCTGAGCACCTTTCCGGAGAGCTTACCCCAGGACCCTGCGATCATCACCCCATGGCGCTCCTCCATGAGCCGCAGCAGCCTGGCCTCGGGGACTTGCGCCGGGCGCCTGACCGCG
Source organism: Nitrososphaerota archaeon (assembly GCA_029785085.1). Classification (GTDB taxonomy): domain Archaea; phylum Thermoproteota; class Nitrososphaeria; order Nitrososphaerales; family Gagatemarchaeaceae; genus UBA183. The sequence goes on from JAFMAI010000003.1 coordinate 5,690, forward strand.
GTCACAGTGGGAGAGTGATAGTCATCCCTCTTCGGATAGGGGACCAGCCCCATCCCCCTGCAGCCTGACAGGATGAGCTTTGAGACCCGCCTGTGGCGCTCGAAGGCGCGCGGGAGCCCCTCCTCGAGGGCGATGTCCAGCGCCTCGTCCAGGGCGGCGATGTCAGAGACCGACGGGGTGTACGGGAACAGCCTCTTCTTGTTCCACCACTCTTCCCACTGCCAGAGGCTCGCGTAGTACGCAGGGACGCGGGGGCCGCGCCGTCTCACGACGCCCCATGCCCTCTCGCTCACTGAAACCAGAGCCAGGCCAGGGGGCGCGCTCAAGCACTTCTGGCTCCCACCTAGGCAGACGTCGACCCCCCAGGAGTCTGTCTCAACCGGAGTTCCGCCCAAGGACGAAACGGCGTCGGCGATGAGCATGACGCCTCGCTTCCGGCAGGCCGCGGCAACCTCCCGCAGCGGGTTCAGGACACCGCTGGGTGTCTCGCAGTGAACGAAGGTGGCGACCTCTATCTCTCTGTCGGCGTCGAGGGCTGCCGCCACCGACTCGGGGTCCACCGGCCGGTCATAGGGTCCCCGGACCGCAACCGGGATCCCGCCGTACATCTTCACGAAGTCTACGAAGCCGTCGCCGAAGACCCCGTTGGTGACGGTCAGCACCTTCTGCCCCCTCGCCACGAGAGACGCGACCGCGGCCTCCAGTCCGAGGAGTCCCTCCCCGGACATGATTAGGACGTCGTTCTTGGTCTTCATCAGCCGCCTCAGCTTCCCCTGGGTCAACTCGTAGGACTTCGCGAAGGCTGGGTCCAGGTCGGGGTTCGTTATGGGCCGCGCCATCCTCCTCAGAACTCTAGGGGGGACCTCCGTCGGACCGGGGGTGTAGATCAGCAAGTGGTTGGTTCGCCCGGGCGCTGCGGAGACATGAATCGTTTATACATTGTCTCTGGGCCTGAGACCTGTTTGACGGAAGAGAAGGTCTTCGTCAGGGAGTCGACCGGCCTTGTGAAGGCGATGTCCCCACACCACGCTTTCATCTACAACATGATGGCGGTGGGCCTGACCGGGTTCACCGAAGCCGTCCTCTTCAGCTATGGGCCCGCCGTCCTCCCTGGCGGGGACGTTGGCCTCGGTATACTGACCACGGTCCTGGCCGCCGTCCCTTTCTACGTCGTCGTCTCCATGCTTGCGTCGTCGATGCCCAGGGCAGGCGGCGACTATGTGTGGCAGAGCAGGGTCCTGAACCCCGCGGTCGGGTTCGCCGCCACCTTCAGCGCGTGGTCGATCTGGCAGTGGTTCTTCTCGGCGTTCCTCGGATCAGTGATGGTGACGCTCTGCCTGCAGCCGCTCTTCGCTGAGCTGGCTCATGCCACAGGGATCGCCGGATACGCCTCGCTGGCCACGGAGCTCCAGGCTCCCGCGGCGACCTTCGCGGTCACCACCGTCATCCTCCTGCTGGGGCTCTTGGTGGCAGCCCGGGGGATGCGGTTCTATGTGAAGGTGCAGTACGTCCTCTTCGGGGGCGCACTCCTCTCGCTCCTGACCATGTTGGGGCTGCTACTGGCGAGCACCCATCAAGACTTCGTCAGCAGCTTCAACGCCGCCGTATACTCATACAACAGAACGATCGGGCCGGACGCATACCAGACCATCATCAGCGCCGCCCAGGGGAGCGGGGTGGCGCTGGGGCAGAAGTTCAGCGCGTATGAGACGATCACCCTCTGGGCCATCGCCTGGCTGTCGCTGGGGTACGCCGGATGGTCCATCTACAACCTCGGCGAGATCAAGCGCGCCGGGAACTTCAGGCTTCAGCTCTTCCAGATAGTTGGGTCCTACCTTGCCATAGGCGCCCTTTGGGCCCTGACCTGGTACGCCTATTCCGGGACAGTCGGCCTCCAGTTCATCCACGCGTTCAACGGGCTCTGGTTCGGGAGCAACCCCGGTCCGGTCGGAGCGGTCCTGAACGTAGTGCCGGACCCGTTCTTCCCATACATCATCAGCCTCCTGTCAGGTAATCCGCTCGTCCTCGCGGTGATCTTCATCGGGATGATGATGGGGATATTCCAGGTGGTCCTGATAGTCTACTTCGCCAGCACGAGGATCATGCTTGGGGCCGCCATGGACAGGGTGCTTCCGAGCAGGGTGTCGTCGGTCAGCCCCCGGTCGGGCGCACCGCTGTTGGCGCTGCTGGTGTCCTTCGCCGGGAGCATGGCCTGGCTCTACTTCGTGGTCTACCAGTTCAACGCCATAGGGTCCTACGTTGCTTCGGCGGGGTTCGGGACAGAGGTCGCATACCTGCTCATCTGCGTCACCGCCATGGTGTTCCCGTTCAGGCTGAAGGACGTGTACGAATCGTCCCCGATAAGCAGGTACACGGTCTGGAAGATTCCCGCCGTCTCGGTGGCGGGAGCCCTCGCGCTGGCATTCAACCTCTTCCTCGCCTACGAGTACGTGGCGGGGCCGAACCTCTTCCTGACCTACCCGCTTCTGCAGTCGGACGAGTTCGTGCTCGGGCTTTTCGTCGCCTGCCTCCTGGTCTACCTAGTCGCCAGGGCGGTCAGAAGGAGGCAGGGGATTGAGCTGGGCCTCTCATACAGACAGATCCCGCCGGAGTGAGCGACGGCGGGCGGCTCAGCGCGGTGGCTCGAACGCGCCCAGCACCAAGTTGACGAACCTGTAGCACTGGAGCTTGGCTATGAAGAAGCCGACGAGGACGAGCATCACGAACTCCAAGGTGGCGAAGGAGAATAAAGACGCGAAGACTAGGAGAGGTATCAGCGCAGCCCTCTCCCGCCTGGAGGAGGTGAGCAGCTGGGCCGCCAGGTAGAGCGTCCAGCCCCTGGACATCCTGACCTGCGCCTTCGCTCTAGACTTCCAGCCGTCGATCGCCCGCCGCGTGGAAGCGGTCTTCGCCTTCAAGTCTCCAGAACCACTCGACGGCAACTGCGACAAAGCGATGTTTATCCTTTGTTGACACAATGGCGGGTCGAGCCATCTGGGGGACGGGCATGGGCACGGGGTGACCGAGGTCCCTGGCTGATTTCATTCACCAGACGAAGAAATAAAAAAGGAAGCAGGTCCTGCTGCACGATGGCTGGAGGAGCGCTCATTTCAGCTGCGCAGCGCATCAGTTCCGTCGAACCTAATGGACATGGATTCCCTAGAGTCGGGTGATAGCTTGTCAGCGGCCTCACCGACGGCGGTGGATTAGATGGTATGCCTGATTTCTGCCCCGTCTAGCCTCGGCCTCCGACCCCCCAGGACCGGAGCCATACCAGGCTGCTACAAGGCTCCTGAAGCATTGCGTAGAGCGGGACTCTTCGAGTCGTTCGAGCGGAGAGGCGGGTCTGATTGCGGGACGGTGGAACCAGGCAGTTATCTGCAAGAGGTCTTGCCTGGCTCGGTGCGCAATCAGACCAGGATCGTCGAGTTTTCGAGACTGCTTTCTTCTAAGATACTGGACACACTTCGGGGAGGCGACGCCCCGCTGGTCGTGGGAGGGGACTGCAGCATCCTGATAGGATCAGGAATCGCTCTCAAGAAGGCGGGCCGCTATGGGCTCGTCCATCTCGACGGGCATACAGACTTCAGGAACCCTGGCAACAGCGACTTGGTGGCGAGTCTCGCGGGGGAGGACCTCGCTGCGGCTGTGGGCTTGCACTGGGACGGGGTATCGGACATCGACGGTCTCCGACCGTACTTCGAACCTGAGGCCACAGTCCATGCGGGGTGCCGAGACGGCGACGAGCACATTTCAGAGGTCGCCGAGAAGATAGGGGCGGTTCTGCCAGCCTCGGAGATGCGACGCCGGGGGATGAAGAGCGCGGCCTCAACGATACGGGCGACCGTGGAAAGGACCGGCCTTGACGGGTTCTGGCTCCATTTGGATGTGGACATACTGGACCCGACGGTGATGCCCGCCGTGGACTCTCCATCACCTGGAGGGCTGGACTGCGGACAGCTCGTGGAGCTGGTGGAGCGGCTCTCCCCTGGCGCAGTGGGAGCAGAGGTCACCATTTTCGACCCTGAGCTCGACCCCACTGGAAGATATGCACGAGTGGTCGCCGGCCTGGTGGACGAGGGCATGATGCACCTGGGCGAGGAGTCCCAGGCCCGAGTCTGAGGGCGGATCCGCTCCGCCCTGCGCTTACGGTATCAACGGAGCACGCTGACTGGACCAGCCCAATCAAGGAGACTCGAGCCGCTTTCTGCAAACGGGATTCGCCATGTGCGTCACCAGCTAGCAAGGCAAGGCGAGGGCGCGGTTAGCCCGGTTTCGGAGGCCGTTCGACAACGCGCTCGTAATGCGTAGCGGGTCTGCGCTCTGGGCTCCTTTGGCAGCCAGGCCTATCTCGTCGAAGTGTAGCCGCTGACTGCCCCGACGAGGCCCCCGGCTAATCCGAATGCCACCGCTGCAAAGGGACCGAAGAACACGCCGACGACGATTCCGATGATCGTGCCCACGGCGAAGTCTTTCACGACCGCGCTGGACCAGTTCTGGGCGACCACAAGCCCTGTCAGGGCATAGTTCGTGAGGTACAGGCCCACGTACTCGGGGGAGAACGCGCGTATCACTACCAGGTCCAGATACCACAGGTAACCCGTGAGGATGTTCCCGACAGAGAGGAGAACCAGGAGTTCCCTCCTCAGACTGTCGCGACCGAGGCGGGTGACCAAGAGCCCCACCACCAGCACGAGGGGGAACCAGACTACGCCTAATCCCCAGTAAGGGACGCCAAGGAGTGAAGCATACGGAGAGAATTGCACGTGGGACCAGTATGTGGTGAACGCGTTTTCCTGCCAGGCGTGCACTAACGCCTCGGCCACCCCGACCACCGAAAGGAAGATGAAGACAACTGACGCCTTCATGCAGCAGCTCTACGAGCCGTCAGTGTATTAAGCGGCAAAGACGTTTTCCAAGGTTGAGAACAGGCCACAGGATTCATCATCGAGTAGGCGCGCGTCGATAGTCTGGCCGTGCGGGGCCGAACGCTGACTCTCTCAGAAAAGGCCGGGAGCTCGTCATTCACGAGGTCCGGCATCGCCTTCGTGCCAGGCACCCTCGTGCAGCCCTCCTCAGACTCTCTGAGCCCAAGGTGATGTAGCGCCTGTGGAGTGAGTCTGAGCCCTTCCAGCCAAAGTGGGTTGTGGAAAACCTCCCCGAGCGAGCCAGGGCGCGGACAGCAGGGCACGCCTGAGGTTACAGGCACGCCTCCGTGATTCTCAGTTCTGAGAACCGCCTTGGGGGCTTAAATGATTCTATGGCGAGAAAATGCGGTCCATGAAACTGGCGGCAATCGTCCTGATAGCGATGATTGCGCTCGGGATAGTGGGGTGGGGATGGGTCATCGGAACCACCACGAGCGTGAACGTAGCTGTAGGCGCCCCCCAGCCATTCAAGCTGACATTGCTGATAACAGCAGATTCGCCGTGGAATGCCACTACCAGCGGCCCCCGCTATTGGGTAGTCACGCCGCAAGGATTGGAGTCGTCTGCCAACATCACCCTTCCGGTCAACACGGTCATCCAACTGACCATCATAGACCAAGACGGAGCTACACCAATTCCAGCGCAATACAGCAATGTTGAAGGGACGATAACCAACGTGATCTCCGTGACCAATGACACGACGGGCGCCATGCAAACCGCTACTTCGCTGGATAACGATACGCAGATCGGGCATACATTCACCATTCAGCAGCTGAACCTGAACATTCCAGTGGGAGCCCATGTGAATGAAACCGCGGAATTCATTCTGACCCAGACGGGAACGTTCACTTGGCGTTGCGAAGTCCCATGCGGGTTCGGGCCTGCTGGATTGAATGGGCCAATGGACGGGCCAGGCTGGATGCAGGGAACTGTCACAGTCAGATAGGACGGCCCCACAGATCTGGCGAACGACTCCTTTCCGTTCAAGGACGGCGACCCTCCTGGAGTTCGAGACCGAAGGCAGAATCTTCGAGTCAAGAAAGGCCTTGCGTCCTAGCCAAAGGGTCGAGTTCTCGGGCGGCGGGGGCTGATTTTGGTTATCGGTAGCCTTGGAGTTTGATATATGCTCCGATTCATAGAAAGTCTAAGAATAGCCCGGCTAGGATTCGAACCTAGGTCGAAGGCTCCAGAGGCCCCCATCCTTGACCACTAGACGACCGGGCTGCAGTTCGGGAGTGCGACCGCGGTGCCGATAAAAGCGTTCTATCGAGTGTTCCGTCGTTTCGCAACAGCCACGGGCCGCGCCGACGCCCCTGTCTCTTCCATCACATCCCCCATGTGGCCCAGCGCCTTCCCGAGCACGTCGGGCTGCAGGATCCCGAAGTGGCCTATCCTGATCATCCTGTCCTTGTCGTCGTAGATCCCCCTCGACACCATCACATGGTGCTCGCTCTCGAGGTTCTTCTGTATCTGGCCCGCCTTCCCATCCTCAACCCAGAAAGAGGTGACCGTGTCCGCCCTGTGGCCTTCCTCTGCCACGAATTCCTGGCCCCACTCCGCCACCTTGGCTCTGGTGATCTCCCCCAATTTCCTGTGCCTCTCCCACCTGTTCTCGATCCCTTCCTCCTTCGCCTCCAGGAGCGACTCCCTCAGGGCCAGCAGGACCTGGGTGGCGGGCGTTGCCAGGTACATCTTGGGGTCGTCCATGATTGGCTTCCACCTGAGGAGGTTCATGTAGTATCCTTCTATCGGGCTCTTGCGGTTCTCCATGTGCTCCAGGGCGCGCGTAGATACGGCCAGGAGGACCGCGCCAGGAGGCCCGGCCAGGGCCTTCTGTGAGGCCGTGAAGACCACGTCCGCACCGAGCCTGTCGAAGTCCAGTGGGACGCCTCCCACGGCGCAGACCGAGTCGACCACCGACATAGCCCCCGCTTTCTCGCACTCTTCCACCAGTTCGGCGACGGGGTTCAGTATCGAGCTCGAAGTGTCTACGTGGGTGATGAACACCGTTGAATACTTCGACTTGCGGAGCTGCCGCCTCAGGGCGTCGGGGTCCGCCGCGCTCCCTCCCTTGAATTCGAGCTTGTCAGCCTTCGCCCCGTGGACCTCGTTGAGCATCAGCATCCTGTGGCCGAAGTAACCGTTGATCAGCGTCAGTGTCCTGTCCCCCCTGGACACAAGGCTGACCACCGACGACTCCATCCCGATGGTCCCAGACCCCGTGAACACGAACTGTACACCCGCCTCGTTCTTGAAGACGTACCTGGCCAGGGCTACCGTCTCCTTGAACGTCGAGTAGAACTCCGCGCCGACGTGCGGGAGCTGGGGGCGGGCCATGGCGTCCCTTACGCGCTTGGAGAGGTTCGTCGGTCCCGGTATCAGCAGGAGCGTGTCATCCAACATCACAAGTGCCCCCCTCGTCTTGGGCCACCGTGTGTAAAAACCCTCCCCCTATCTGAGGTGGCCGAGGACATCGGAGAGCGCGTCTATGTGTATGATCTCCGGGTCAGGGACGCGGGTGGTGTGGGCGAGCATGAACCCGAGCCCTGCCGACTTCAGGAAGGCGAGGTCGTAGATGGTGTCCCCGACGGCTATGGTCCTCTTCGCCGGGATCCCCACCTTCTTCAGGAGCCTGGCGTAGGCGCGGTCCTTCCGGGTAGGGTCGACGCGGCCGACGCCGGTCGGGAGGAGCTCGCCAGATCCGTCGAACCTGAGCCCGTTGGCCACCCAGTAGTCTATCTCCAGCTCCTCTGCCACCTCCTTCGCCAGGATGTCGATACCGGACGTCACCAAGGCGGTCTTCATCCCCCGCGACCTGAGTTCTTCGAAGAGCCCCGGCGCCTCCTTCCTGATCCTGTACCCCGACAGTATCTCGGCAACCTGGCCGCGGGTGACCCTCCTCGGCCAGCAGGCGATGTCCCTGCGCATGAACTCCTTGTAGTCGATCTTCCCCTCTGTGTAGAGCTTCAGGGAAGCCTCGCCGAGACGCTCTGTCCCGAAAGCCTTGTGCAACGCCACCCAGCTCCCGTTGTGCTCGAGGACAGTCCCGTCCAGATCGAACGCGGCCAACCTGAACTGGCTCATATCCTGTCCCTGACAGGTATCCCCATCAGGCTCATCGCCTCTGCCAGCACCCTGCTCGACGCGTCGACCAGGGCAAGACGCGCGTCCCTGGTGTCCGGGTCGGGCTCTTGGTTGACCGGGACGCTCTCGTAGAAGTCGTTGAAGGCCTTGGCGAGGTCATGCGAGAACTTTGCTATCTCCCTGGGGGAGAGGAACTCCCCCGCGGTCTCGGCCGCGAGGTCCAGCATCGACATCTTCTTCGCTAGCTTCGCCTCCTGAGGCCTGGTCAGCTTTGAAGCAGACTCTAGCGAGACCCTGGGCTTGCCCTCGGTCTTCCCGAGGATCCGTCGCGCCCTCGCGTAGGTATAGAGGAGGTAGGGGCCTGTGTCCCCCTGGAACTGGAGGGCGTCGTCCATGTCGAAGACGATCATCTTGTCAGGGTCCTGCTTGAGGAGGTCATACCTCAGCGCTGCCACCGCCACCCCCTCGGCCACCCCGTCGACCCACGCCTCGGACTCCGAGAGGTTGCGCTTCCTGGTCTCTGCCTTTGCCTTCTCCTTCAGTCGTTCGAGGACAGTGTCGACGTTGACATAGAGCCCCTTCCTCCCGGACATATGGACGAACTCGCCGTCGATCCCGAACCCCAGCTGCGAGGCGGTCTTCTTCGACAGCGCCACCACCTCGTAGCTCCTGTGCAGATAGCGTCTCGATGCCCCCTCTCGGAGCCTGTCCAGCACCTTCGCCACTATCTTCTGAAGGTAGCTCTGCCTGGTGTCTATGACCGAGACGGCCAACTCCGCCCCTCCGAAGTGGACCCTGGCCTTGCCACCTGAGAGGGTCGTGGAGTAGACCGGCCCGTCGGGCTGGACCTCGGGATAGACTTCGTAGCCGAATGGGTCCCCTATCAGTCCGATCTTCCAGGCTGCATATGGGATGTCTTTCGCCACGTACACGGCCGTCCCGTCTGACCTCACAACCACCTTCTCCTCCCCCGTGTCTGGGTCGGGTATGACCCAGCATCCCTTGTTCTCCCCCTCCGGCTGGAACCTGACGTACCCCAGCTTCTTCAGGGACTCGAAGATCTTCTCCCACATCCCCGAATGCACCAGCTGCGACTCCCAGTTGAGCAGGTCGTAGCGGGCCCCAAGCCTCCAGCAGGTGACAAGCTGGGCCGCGAGTATCTTCCTCACTATCCCCCGCGTGTATTCGGCCAGGTCTCCCGAGCCCTTCTCGATCTCTCTCAGCACCAGGGACCTCTTCTCCTTCAGGGGCGGGTTGGTCTCGTACTCCTTGGTCACCCTGGTGTATACGCTATCGCCGCAGTACACGTCATACTTTGCGCCCGGCGGAGCCTCGTCTGGGAGCCCCAGGAACTTGAACCCGACGATGATGTCCGCCACCTGGGCCCCGGAGTCGTCCACGTAGTTCAGGGCCTGGACCCTCTCGCCTAGGTAGCGCATCACGCGGACCAGCGAGTCGCCGAGGACGAGGTTGCGCGCGTGGCCTATGTGGAGTGCCTTGTTGGGATTGACGTTGGTGTGCTCGATCGCCACCGGCTCCCCCTTCTCCTTGGAAGCCCCCAGGTCCCCCGCCGAGATTTCCTCTATGGCGTCGAGGACGAACCTCGGGACGTTGATGCCGAAGTTGATGAACCCTCCCCTATGCGGGGACACCAGTCCGATGTACTTCGACTTCTTCGCCAGCTCCATGGCCTCGGCGGCTATCTCCAGGGCCAGGGCCCCCGGCTCCTTACCCGACTCCTTGGCCAGGCGGATCGGGACGGCGCTCGCTAGGTCCCCGTAGCCGTCGTTGGGCGGGAGGGCGACGTCTACCGCGGCGTCCTTGTAGCCCAGCGCCCTGCAGGCATCGGCCAGGACCTCTTCCACCTCCGCCTGGAAGTCGAGGAACTTCAAGACAAGATGTCCTAGAACGTTCACGATAAAAGGTATCTTTGAGGGCGCGTCACGCCTGCTTGGACTGGAGGGCGTACATCTCGGCGAAAGCGCCGCCTGGCACAGAAACGAGCTGGTCGAAGGTCCCCTCCTCCACCACCCGCCCATGGTCGAGAACCACTATCCTGTCAGCCAGCCTGATGGTAGAAAGCCTGTGCGCCACCATGATGGCTGTCCTCCCCTTGATCATGGCGCCGAGCGACCTCTGGATCTTCAACTCAGTGAAGGGGTCGAGGCCTGACGTTGCCTCGTCCAAAATCAGCACCTTCGGGTCCCGCATGAGGGCCCGGGCGAAGCAGATCAGCTGCTTTTGGCCCATGGAGAGGTTCGTGGCCCCCTCGGCGACCATGGTCGCGTATCCGTCCGGGAGGGACGAGATGAAATCGTCAACCCCGAGCGCCCTGGCCACGCCCTTCACCTCCTCGATGGAAGCGCCCGGCCTGCCGTACCTGATGTTGTCTGCCACGCTGGCCGTGAAGAGGATCGGATCCTGGGGGACCACGCTCATCCGCCCCCGGAAGTCCCTGAACCTGAGCGTCTTCAGGTCGACCCCTCCGACGAGGACCGACCCCTGCTGAGGGTCGTAGAAGCGCTGGACCAGGCTGACGATGCTGGACTTCCCTGCTCCGGTCGCCCCGACTATAGCCACCACCTCCCTGGGCTCGACCTTCAGGTTGATGTCGTTGAGGACGGGTGGGCCTTTGGAATAACCGAAGGTCACGCCCCTGAGCTCGACCCCCCAGTCTGCCTGCGGGTCGATGGAGACAGGGTCGGCGGGCTCCTTGACCTCCACCTGGGTGTTGACTAGTTGCGTCACCCTGTCGAGCCCGGCGACCGCCGACTGGAACGAGTTGTAGAACGTGGTCAACTGGATTATCGGGTTGAAGAAGGCGTTCACGTAGAGCATGAAGGTCACTATGGTCCCGACGAGGAGGCGGCCGGCGAGGACCTCGGTGGCGCCGTACCACAGGACGAGGGCGAGACCTACCGCCTCTATCGCCTGGACGATGGAGTTGAACGCTGAGGTGTACTTGGTGGCCCGCAGGTTCGCCAGCATGTTCTCGCTGTTCACTGCGTCGAAGTTCTCCGAGACCCGGTCTTCGCTGACGAAGGCCTGCGTCACCCTCACCCCGCTTATCCCTTCCTGCAGCTTTGCCGTGACCGCGGCGATCTTCTTCCTGGTCTCCACGAAGCTCCTGGAGATCCTCCCCTGGAAGAGGAGGGTGGTCACGACCAGGGTCGGGATCACCGTGAAGGAGACGAGACTGAGGTCGATGTTGAAGACGAGCATTATGATCACGATGGAGACTATGGTCAGGAAGCCCGAGAGGACCTGGGGGAGCTGGAACGTGACGAAGTCTTCCACCGCGTCTACGTCATTCATTATGTAGGACATGATGCGCCCGGTCTCCTTGGAGGAGAAGTAGGACGGCGAGAGGCGCTGGAGGTGGTCGAAGGCGTCCCTCCTGATGTCCCTCAGGGAGTTCTGTCCCACCACCTGCATGGCGTAGGTCCTCCTGTTGTCTGCCGCGTAGTTGGCGACGTAGAGCAGGGCGTAGGAGCCGGTGAGAAGGGCGACCCCTTCGTAGTTGCCCGCAAGCATGTCGTCCACCGCGAAGCCCAGCAGGACCGGTCCTACGATACCGACCGCCGAGATGGAGAGCAGGCCACCCAGGGTGACGGCCAGGTCCCGCCGGTAGCCCATGACGTAACCCACCAGCTTCCTGATGAGGTAGCCGTCGCTGTATCTCCGGTCCTTGCGCGTGTCGGGGTCGTCGTCGCTGATGTACATCCCGCGAGTCCCCACTACGGCCCGACCTCCTCTGACGACACTTCCTGGGGGGCATACTGTGACCGGTACAGCTTTGCATAGGTGCCTCCGAGCGCCAGGAGGTCCTCGTGGGTCCCGTCCTCCACCACGTTTCCTCCGTCGAAAACCACTATGCGGTGGGCCAGCCTTAGGGTCGAAAGCCGCTGGGTGATGATGATGGTGGTCCTCTGCTTGACCACCTCTTCCATGGCGTCGGCGATGGCATACTCGGTCCCCGCGTCGACGCTGGAGAGCGAGTCGTCGAGGATGAGAACGCGAGGGTCAGTCAGGAGGGTCCTGGCGATGGCGATCCTCTGCTTCTGGCCCCCGGAGAGGGTCACCCCTCGCTCCCCGACCCGCGTCTCATACCTCTCTGGGAAGCGGTCAATGAACTCGTCAGCCCGGGCGAGCCTGCAGACGTTCTCCACCTCCTCCTGGGGGGCGTCGGTCCTTCCGTAGCAGACGTTCTCCCTGATGGTCGCCGAGAAGAGGAAGATGTCTTGGCTCACCAGCCCCACAGACCCCCTGAGGGACTTCAGGGTCACGTCCCTGACGTCTATCCCGTCGATTTTCACTGCCCCCTTGGTCGCGTCGTAGAACCGCGGGATGAGGTTCGCCATGGTGGTCTTCCCTGAGCCGGAGACACCCACGAACGCCGCGACCTGGCCTGGAGGGATGACCAGGTCGACCCCCTTCAGCACCTCCCTCCCGGCGCTGCCGTACCCGAACCTGACGCCTTCGAACCTGAGCTCCCCCTTCACCTCGCCGAGCTGCACCGCGCCGGGTCTGTCCTTCACCTCCGCCTTCGCGTCGGTGACCTCGAGTATGCGGTCGAACCCGGCCATACCGTTCTGCCCTATGAGGATGAGCTGCCCCAGAAACCTGCTGGGTCCGGACAAGAGGGCGAGCAGGCTGGCGGCGGCGACGAGCTCCCCCAGCTTGGAGGCTGCGATGAGGGGTTCCCCCGCCCTTGAGGCCGCGATGACCGGGCCGCTCCCGATGTAGTAAAGCACGGCCACGGCGAGGCTGATGACGAGGCTCAGCAGTGGGACGTAGACGGCCCTGACGGCGGACGAGCCGACGATGCCGTCTCTGTAAGCCTGGTTGGCGGCAGCGAAGCGCGACGCCTCGCCATCTTCGGCGGTGAACGACCTCACTATCCGGGCCCCCGTGACGTTCTGCTGGAGGACCGAGTTCATCGTCCCGTAGTTCTTTCTGGTGAGCCGCCAGAAGGGGCCCTGGGTCTGGCTGAACTTCCAGCTGAGCGCCAGGATGACAGGGAAGACGACCGAGACGATGGCCGCCAAGCGAAGGTTGAGGTAGAAGAGCGACACGACCACTCCCCCTACGAGGAAGGCGTTCGAGAGGAGCTGGCCCAGGCCGAATGCGACGAACCTGCGGACCGCCTCCACGTCCCCCGTGGCCCTCGACATCAGCTGGCCGGTCTCGTTGCGGTCGTAGAAGCTGAACGACTGCGACTGGATGGAGTTGAAGATGATGTTTCGCAGGTCGTAGACCAGTTTCTGCCCCAGCGTCTGCCCTCCGTAGCTGAGCCCGAAGCTGAAGGCCGCGGAGGCTGCGCTGACAGCCACGATCTCCACGGCGAGGAAGGCTACGGACGAGACCGGCGACTTGGCCACTATGTCACTGACCGCCTCGCCGGTGAGGAACGGGACCAGGACCCTGAACCCGGTGAGAGCGGTTACGCTGACAAGCATCACGACTACTGTGCGCCAGTGCCCTTTCGCGAGCGAAATCAGACGGAAGTACTTACCGAACATCAACACGGACCGCTGGATTGTAGCCCCGCCGTGCTCGCTTCTTAAAAACCGCGAAACCCCCGACTTATAGCGACCAGCCTGGGCGGGGCATCTTCGTACCTTGAGCGGCGACCAGCCTGTGAACAGCGAGCACGAGACGGACAAGCGGTCCCTGGGCTACCTCGCCGCCCTTCGCGTCCTCAGGAGCGTGGCCGCAGGGATGATCAACGTCGCGTTCCCGTTCCTGGTGCTCACCGAGTTGCACTTGGGCACCTTCATCCTGGGGGTGATGTACTCCGCCGCGACGATGGCCACTGCCCTCATGGGGCTCGGCGTGGGGGTCGCCGCAGACTTGGTGGGGAGGAGGATCTCGTTCGTGGTCGCCCTGGCGCTCCTGCCGCTGTCCGCATTCCTGGTGGTGGCGAGCACCAGCGTCCCCTCGCTATTCGTCGCGGCGATCGTCGGCGGGATCTCAGCCACGGGGTCCCTCCCCGGCGGAGGGGTCGGAGGGGCGGCCCAGCCCATACAATCCATCCTCACCACGGAGCTCACGTCGAGGAAGGACAGGACCAGATACTACTCGCTCCTGGCGTTCATATCGGGCGTCGCCTCAGCCGGAGGCGCCTACCTCGGAGGTTTCGGTGCGATACAGGACGTCTTCGCGGTCGCCGCCGTCCTGGGCGCGGCCTCGGTGCTTCTCACTCCACTGGTGAGGATGGAGAAGTCTGTGCGGCGCTCGTTCAGGATAAAGTCTGGCTCGGCCATAGGCAAATTCAGCATCACTGGGATGCTGAACGGCCTGAGCCAGGGCCTGGTCACCCCCTTCCTGATACCGTTCTTCATCGTGCTCTATGGGGTGACCAGGCAGGAGATGAACGTCTTCGCCGCCGCGTCTGGGCTCATAGCGTCCTTCGCGCTCCTCCTCGCCCCTAGGATAGAGAGGCGACTGGGATTCCTCCGCGGGATGCTGGCCACCCGCGGCTTTTCGGTGGTGCTTTCTGTCTTGATGCCCCTGATCCGCCTGTTCCCGGTGTCCCTCTCGATCTATCTGCTGCTGCCTGCCACCAGGGTGATGGCATTGCCGGTCCAGCAGGCGGCCATGATGGACATGGTCTCCGGAGACGAGAGGGGGACCGCATTCGGCATCAACCAGACGACCAGGCTCGTGGCCTCGTCAGGCGGCACCTACTTCTCAGGGTTCGAGTTCGCGGCCGCGGACGCCGATCCGTTGGCCATAGACTACCCGTTCGCGCTGTACGGGGTGGTCCTCGCGCTCAACCTCGGCCTCTACTGGTGGTTCTTCAAGAGGTACAGGCCCCCGCCCGGGGTGACCGGCGCGGCTGCGAAGTGAGATTGGAGGCGTGCTTAACTCGTCGGCCCCAGAAGGGTGACGCGGGCCCGTAGCCCAGCACGGACAGGGCGTCAGCCTCCGAAGCTGAAGCGCGAAAGCTCAGAGACCGTGGGTTCGAATCCCACCGGGCCCGTTCAGTTTCTCCGGACATCACCTGTGAGCAAAGCCGTAGATTTGTGGCTGTTAAATAGCAGACCGCGCCTTGTTATTTATGATGGCCACGAAGGTCCCCGGCTGGCTCGAACGGGTGCTCCTCCCTCAGATGAACGAGTTGAAAGGGGAAATAAAAGCGCTCGATGCGAAGGTTGGTGGGTTCGAGAGCAAAGTAGAAGGAGAGTTCAGAGCCGTTCATTCCGAAATAGGACGACTAGACGAGAAGATAGAGTCTCTGGACAAGCGACTCGAGACCAAGATTGACGGCTTGGACAAGCGAATGGATGTGACCCAACGTGTCGCGGTCATCGAAGAGAGAATGCGCGAACTCGAAGCCAAGCACTAACCCACGACGGCGCTAGGCGAGCACGACGTTGCGTACCTCCCCCGCCATTCAGATTCGAACCTGTTACGAGTCCAGACCCCACTGGGCCCGCGTTGAAATAGTTCGGAATGGGTTCCGTCTAGCTCGAGTAGCCCGAGTCAGGCGATTCTTTGGCACGGCTTCAGACTGATGTGAAGTGATCGGCCAATGTGAATTACTACAACTTGCCCCTGTTCATCGCCGAGAGTTGCGGCATTGATCCCTACCACACGTGGGTCCGGGCAAACTTTTTAGGGTAAGAAAGTAAGAACGCTAAGTGAGTCGGCATGGAGAAAGCTGATGTCGTGGTCGTAAGCAGCAAGGGCCAGGTCGTCATTCCCCAGGACATAAGACAAAAGCTTCGAATCGGAGCAAAGAGTAAGCTCTTGGTGTATCAGTACGAGGATGCGCTCATTATGAAGAAGCTCGAAGTCGAGGGAGTCGAGAAGTCGCTGGAGGCGATTTATAGGCGGGTCGATGCCAGGAAGGCTAAGTTCGGGAAGCTCGGAGAGGCAGAGATAGAAGAGCTCGTGCAGAAATACAGACACGTGAAGAGTTAGCTTCTACGATGAGGGCAGTCCTCGACACGAACGTCCTCATATCGGCGCTCATAAGAGGCGGAAAGCCTCGCAAGTTGATGAACGCCCTTCTCGGCGCCAGACACACTCTGATCCTTTCAGAGCGCATAGTTGCCGAGTTCTCGCTGGTGAGCTCGGACGATAAGATCAAGAGGTATGTGGACGACGACGATGTTGCATCATTCCTGGGTGCGGTTCTGTCGAGGGCGACCTTCACAGTGCCCGAGGGAACAATTCAAGTCCTGGGTGACGCCGATGGCGATGTCTTAGCTGCGGCGAGGGCCGGAGACGCTGATACCCTCGTCACTGGTGACAAGCACTTGCTGGAGCTCGGCAAGTTCGGTCGCACCCAGGTGGTCACAGTCAAGGGGGCCCTCTCTTTACTGGGACGTCAGAAGAGGGTCCGCGGTCAAAGGGTCAAATCGAACTAGACACGTCCTATCCTGGCTTGGATTCGAACCCACAATAGGTCTGTACCCTATCCCGTCCGTAATGCACTCTCCTTCAGTTACGGCAGTCTCCCGAGGCAAATTGATCTTTGCGATGAAAGGCTTATATCGATAGTCTGCACGTTGAACGACTAGACGAACGATGGAAACAGTGAAAGTTTCGCGGAAGTATCAAGTAGTTATTCCCGAGAAGTTGCGGGAAGAGGCGCACATCAAACCGGGCGATAAGATGGTGGCTATAGCAAAGCATGGAATCTTGCAGTACGTGCCCGTGCGTCCCCTGAGCAAGACAAAGGGGATGGTCCCCGGACTCGATGTCAAGGAGCTTAGGGACGAGAGCGATAGTGCTTGATCAGCGTGGACAGCTACGGCTGGATTGAGAGGTTCACAAGCGGCCCGAAGGCCCCCGCGTACAACCGGCTCATTGACGCCGAGAAGCCCGAGGATCTAGTGACCTCGGTGGTGGTGCTCTACGAGGTCTACAAGAAGGTGAAAGGAGTCAAAGGTGAAGAGAAGGCGCTCGAGGCGGTAGCGGCCCTCAGCCAAACCAAGGTCGTGGTCGCAGACCAGACCCTGTCTTTGGAGGCGGCAGACTACAGTCTCGAGCACGGGCTGCACATGGCGGACGCGCTCGTCTATGCCGCTGCCCGTCAGAATTCGGCCGTGTTGTACACCAGTGATGAGGATCTCAAAGGGCTTCCTGGAGTCGCCCTCGTCTAGTCACGACAAACGGACGTCTTTGTGGCGAAAGGATTCGAACCTGACTCTCGCGGATTACTTGGCATTTCTATCCTTCAAGTAGGCTTCTGCGCCTCGTGCTAGGAGGACGAGCGCGCAGGCAAGGACGCTGGGGGGCCTTTACCGACTTCTGATGCTGGCCAATGGGAACACCGCCAAGTGTGAGTCGTTTATGGCATGTTGAACCAAAGCTGCACTCGGTGCTCTTCAAGACGCACTGTCATAACTGAATGCCATGCCGAAAGTTTTGAATCAATCCGCGGGCACCGTTGGTTCTGGACAAGCATCAGCGGGCAGGGATGCAATTCGCGGTCAGGGCCTTCGTCGTGGGAGGAGACCCCCGCGTCGACGTGACGTGCAGGACCTTCTGCCCGATGGAGAGGACAGCCTACACCCCCCTGAGGGACAGCGCGAAGGTGGGTGCCGTCAAGGCACCGTGTCTGAAGGAATCTTGAGCGCACCAAGCACGGAATCGCATTCATGCCGGACACCTGAAGCGAGATTCTCTGCTGAGCCCAGTTTTCAATTCTGAGAATCGACCCGATGTCTTATATCATATTGAAAGACCGGTTTTGGTACTTGAGCACTCGGACTACCCTAATCGGAGGCCTTACCGTTGCGGTGCTTGCGGTAGCCCTCGTCATCTCCGGCTTTGGCGCGGCGCTTGCAGTCGGCGGAGTCGGGTCAAAGGTCGTGTCCACCACGACGGTGACTCCGACCACCAACTCCACCGCTGCTTCCCCCTATGTGGTGACCTTGGTCATCACGACGAACAGCGTGTTCAACTCCACCGTCAAAGACCAACCCGCCTTCTTCGTTCTCGGCCCAAACGGCCTGGAGTCCACGGCGAAGATCTCGCTCCCTGCGAATCGCCTGATCAAGCTGGTGATCGTCTGCTATGACGACGGCAACGCGTCCCTCGTGCTCCCCAACGACAACGTCGTGTCCGGGACCACAGGCAACAGTATCTACGTGACCTCCAACGACAACGTCAACGCCAGCCAGGGCCCGTCCGGAATAGTGCTGAAGGGCGGAGCGAACCTCACTTCGGTCCCGCTCTCTGAAATCGCCCACACCTTCACCGTGCCAGCGCTCAACCTCAACATCCCTGTGCCGCTCAGTTCGACGGTGGTCGCCTACTTCAAGGTGGGCCAGGCCGGGTCCTACTTCTGGTTCTGCGAGACCCGCTGCGGCTTCGGCCCCGACGGCACGCTGGGGGCGATGTCATCCTCCGGTTGGATGACCGGCTCGCTGGTGGCGAGCTGAAATACCGGCGACGCATGCTCTGGGAGCGGTGACCTGGAACCAGTGAGCGCTGAACAGCCTGGGGACTCAACCGGAGGAGAGGCTGACAAGTCGAGGCGGGAGTTCCTGAAGATAGCTGCCGCCATCTCCGGCGCCCTCGCCGTGGGGGGGATAGCTTCGGTGATGAAGTCCGTTGTGATTCCTGCGGTCCCCACTACGTCTGGACCGCAGACAAGCTTCCCTCGTGTCAAGATCTCGAGCGTGTCGGAGCTCTCCACTGGGGTCGTTGTGATATTCAACTATCCGCTCGGCAACGAGCCGAACATCCTAGTGAAGCTCGGCCAGAAGGCCGAGGGCGGCGTAGGGCCCGACGGCGACATCGTTGCGTTCAGCCAGATCTGCCAACACCTTGGGTGCATATGGGGGTTCGTCGCCGCGGGCAAGTCCCCCACTGTGAACCCATCCTTCGTCGCCCCTGCCCCCGTAGGATACTGCCCATGCCACGGGAGCGTCTACGACCTGCTCGAGGCTGGCAAGGTGATCGGAGGGCCTGCTCCGAGGCCCGCGCCACAGGTCCAGCTACAGGCCGACTCGTCCGGAGACATCTATGCGGTGGGCATGGGGCCGCCCACGATATTCGGCCATGACACAGGGTCCACCGATGTGGCGGACGACCTCCAGGGCGGAACCCTGGTCAGCTCGACATAGAGGTGTGGATCAGGTGGCAGAAAAGTCCGGTCTAATTCAGCGGATGGCTGGCTGGTTCGACTCGAGGTTCGGCCTGAGCTACCCCCTCCTCCGGCCGGTCCCGCGCTACGCACTGAGCCCGTTCTACTGGCTGGGCGCCCTGGCGGTGGTAGCCTTCGTCATCCAGGGTGTGACAGGGGCAATCATGATGCTCTACTATGTCCCCAGCCCGACCCAGGCGTACTCGTCCACCCAGTACGTCTTCCAGAGCGTCTACAACGGCAGGTTCCTTGAGACCATCCACCTCTACACGGCCTACGCCATGATCATGCTCGCGTTCATGCACATGATGAGGGGGTACTTCGTGTCTGTCCACAAGAAGCCCAGGGAAGCCATGTGGATCATAGGGATGCTGATGGGCTTCGTGACCCTGGGGTTCGGATTCACAGGATACCTGCTCCCCTGGACGGTCGTCTCCAAGTCAGCCACCGACGTCGGGATAGGGATGGTCACCGCCCTCCCCCAGCCTATCTCATCTCTCCTGACATTCCTGATAGTCGGCAACGGAGGGAACTCGGCGGAGCTCCTGAGGTTCTTCGACCTGCACGTCATGCTCCTCCCAGCGGCGCTGTTGATACTCCTGGTGGCGAAGATGTACATGCTCGAAGCCCACGGAGTGGCCGACCCCACGAGCGGGTCCCCCGCCGAGCCCAAGCCGAAGCTCTCCCCCATCTTCCCGGACGTCACCATGTACCTCTTCGAGCTGTCACTGCTCTTCGGGGCCGGGATGCTGCTGATATCCGCCCTGTTCCCGCTCAACCTCCCGCCCCAGTATACCCCCGCGGCCGCTTCGCAGTTCATCCCCCAGCCCGACTGGTACTTCCTCTGGGTCTACCAGGTCCTCAAGATCAAGATATTCGAGGGCTCCACTGGCCTTGCCATGGCGCTCACCGTGGTGTCAGCGATCTTTGTCCTCCTGATCATACTCCCGTTCATCGACCGGGGCAAGAACAGGGAGATCTCCAAGAGGCCGGTCTACACCACCCTGGGAGTCATATTCGTGACGGAGGTAGTGGTCCTCTCTTACTGGGGCCTGGTGACGCCGGGAATGATCATCCCCGTAGAACAGGCCGCGCTGGTGGTAGGCGGTACAGCCCTGCTGATGGCGGTGGGCTCGGCCTTGGTCTACAGGCTGATGTATTCCAGGGCCAAGGGGAGGCTTGCGCTGGCGCCAGCGAAGAGCATACCTTCCTCGGAGCTGAGGAACGGGCTCGCGTTCACTGGGCTGGTCGCCCTGGGCGCTTTCTCGGTCGGGACGCTGGTGAACGGCTCCGCAGGGCTCCTGATGGGCGGCCTTTCTGTCGCCGGCCTGGAAGTGGTGAGCGTCTCCGCCGTGCTCCTCGGCCTCGACCTGCTAGGGAGCGTCTTCCTCATCTACAGGCTTGACCTCAGGACTGGGAACATCAAGCGGAGGGTCAGGGTCCTCGAAGCGGGATGGAGGGGCAATTGAGGATCGCAGCGACCTTGCTGGCTATCCAGGTGGTCTTCCTCGTCGCCCTGCAGGGGACCTCCATCGTGGTCATCTGGCTGCTCAACCCTCTCACGCAGTCCGCGACCGACACCTTCGCGCTCTACCTCAGCGTCGACCTGCTCGCCTTCGTCATGATGTCTTACCTGTACAGATCTAGGCGCTCCGGTGGGGAGCCTAGCTCCGCCTGGCTCGCCGTCGGCTACCTCGTCCTGGTCGTGCTGCTGGTGTCCAACCTAGCGCTCTCCTAGCGCACGGGCGCCGGGGTGCTCTTCTCTTCCTTGTGATATAGGAAGCAGGCCACCTCCCTCCCTCCGGCCGATGCAAGCGCGGGGGCCTTCTCCCTGCAGAGCCCGAAGGCGTACTTGCACCTGTTGCTGTACCTGCACCCCTTGGGTAGGTCGGTGAAGCTCGGCGGGTCCCCCGAAATCTTCACGTCGGCTACCTTCTTAGAAATGTCCATGGTCGGGACGCAGCTGAGCAGGTCCTTGGTGTACGGGTGCATCGGATCCCCGATCACGTCCTTCGAGGCCCCGCGCTCTACCATCTCCCCGGCGTACATCACGGCGACGCGGTCTGAGACATACTGGGCGACCGCCATGTTGTGGGTGATGAAGAGATAGGAAGCGCCTGACTTGGACTGGAGGTCCAGGAGGAGGTTCAGGATCTGAGCCTGGATGGAGACGTCCAGGTTCGAGGTCGGCTCGTCTAGGACCACGAACTGCGGATCCCCGACTATGGCCCTGGCGATCCCGATCCTTTGCCTCTGCCCACCCGAGAACTCGTGGACGTACCTCGACTTTGCCGAGGGGTCGAGGCCGACAAGAGCCATGGCACGAGCGGTCCTCTCCTCGATATCGGCCCGGTCCTTCATCCCAGACCCGTAAAGGGGCTCCGACACTATGTCCTTCACATGGAGGCGGGGGTCGAGGCTGGAATATGGATCTTGGAAGACGATCTGCATCTTCCTCCGGAGCCTGCGGAGCTCCGAACCCTTCAGTTCGCCTATGTCCTGACCGGAGAACACCACCCGCCCTGCGCTCGGCTTCACCAGCCTCAGCAGCGCGAACCCCAGGGTCGACTTGCCGCTCCCCGACTCCCCTATGACAGTCATGACCTCTCCCTTCTTGACGGAGAGGCTCACGCCGTCCACAGGCTTCACCTCCCTGTGGACGCTCCCGAGGAACCCGGTCCTGACCTTGTAGGTGACGCTGAGCGCTTCCGCGCTCATCACGTCGTCAGTAGAGATGGCACGCGACAAAGTGGTCTTTCTCCATCTCTTTCAGAGCCGTCTCTTCAACCCTGCACCTATCCATGGCGAACTTGCAACGCGGGTTGAACTTGCACCCCGACGGGAGCTTCATGATGTCCGGCGGGGACCCCGGTATCTGCTCTATCCGCTTCTCCCCCTTGAATCCGCCTGGGATAGAGCCGATGAGCCCCCTCGTGTACGGGTGGAGAGGGTTATGCAGCACCGCCTCGGTGGGGCCGAGCTCCACCACCTCCCCAGCGTACATCACAGCCACCCTCTGAGCCACCTGCCCGACCACCAAGATGTCGTGGGAGACGAATATGATAGACGTCCCCTCGTCCCTGCTGAGCTTCAGCAGCAGCGAGAGGACCTGGGCCTGGGTGGTGACGTCCAAGGCGGTGGTGGGCTCGTCCGCGACCAGGAGCCGGGGGCGCAGGAGGAACGACATGGCTATCATCACCCGCTGCCTTTCTCCTCCTGAGAGCTCGTGCGGATACTTCGCCGCCGTCCGCTCGGGGTCGCTTATCCTCACCTGGCGCAGCGCCTCCACCGCCTCCTTCGACGGGGGTGCCCGTCTCTCTGGGCCCATGGAGAACCTCGGGTCCGGGCCCCGGGGGACGGAGACGCTGTCCGAGCGGAACATCTCGAGCTTGTGGTGCTCCCTCCTGGAGACCACCGCTTCGGAGAGCTGGTCCGAGACCCGCATCACCGGGTTGAGGCTGGTCATCGGCTCCTGGAATATCATGGTCATCCCCGCCCCCCTGTAGAGGTGGGCGTCCTTGCTGGGCAGCCCCACTATGTCCTTCCCCAAGACGTCGACCTTTCCCCTCGCCCGCGCGTTGGCCGGAAGGAGCTTGATGATGGCCAGGGCGAGGCTGCTCTTCCCCGAGCCGCTCTCCCCCACCACACCGATTACCTCGCCGGCACCGACCGAGAGGTTGACCCCGCGGACCGCGCTTGCCCAAGCCGACTTGGTCCGGTAGTCTACCCACAGGTCAGAGACGGCCAGCGTCTCTGTCATCTCTGTCCCCTCAGCCTGGGGTCGAACACGTCCCGCAGCCCCTCACCTGCCAGGGCGAACCCCAACGCGAGCATCATGAGAGTGAGCCCGGGGAAGAAGGACCACCACCAGTTCCCAGGCAGCGCGCTCAGGCCGTCGTAGACCATCCTTCCAAGCTCCGGGGTCGGAGGTGACGCCCCAAGCCCGAAGAACGCGAACACCGAGTAAAGGAGGAGCACCGTCCCCATGTCAAGTGTGGCGTAGACTACCATCACCGAAGCCAGGTGGGGGATCACATGCGTCCTTATGATCCTCAGCTTCCCGAGCCCGGAAGCCTCGGCGGCGCGCACGAAGGGCATCTGTTTGATCATCAACACCTGCGCCCGCGCGAGCCTGGTGTAGAACGGCCATCCCACGATTATCAGGGCCATCTCGCTGTAGAAGACCCGGAGGCCTTCGGCACTCGCACCCAGGATCGCGGCTATCGTGAGCGCGAGCACTATTGAGGGGAACGCGAAGAAGAGGTCCGCGACCCTAAGCACCAGCTCCTCTATCCATCCCCCGTAGTAGCCCGCGAAGGTACCGAGGAGGAGCCCGATCCCCACGCTCGCCCCGACCACCTCGAAGGGTATGGCTATGTCGATCGGGAGGGCGGCGACGACCCTGGCGAAGATGTCCCTCCCCTCTCTGTCGGTGCCGAAGAGGTGGGCCAGGGAAGGGGAAGCGTTAGCGCTGCCGAAGTTGAGGGTGTCAGGAGAGTAGCGTGCGACGAGGTGGTAAGCAGGGGGCCAGGTCGCAAGGGCGGTGAGCACCAGGAAAGCGACCAGTATCGCCACGCCTGCCACGGTAGCCCAGTTTCCGAACACGATGCTCAGCGTTACCGACGACTCGCTCCTGCTCAATATCCCACCCTGGTCCTCGGGTCGAGGAAGCCGTAGCCGATGTCGACAACCAAGTTGCTGAGTATGATGACCACGGTGATGAGGATGAGGCTCCCAATCAGCGAAGGCGTGTCGAAGGTGATGAGGCTCTGGGCCACGTAGTAGCCCAGCCCGTAGTAGCTGAAGACCGTCTCGACCACCAGGCTCCCGGCCACCAGCCCGGCGAACACCACCCCCATCAGTGTGAACGCCGGGAGGAGCGAGTTCCTCAGGGCGTGCTTGAAGATCACGGCGTTCTCCCTGAGCCCCTTCGCTCTGGCCGTCCTGATGTAGTCCTGGTCGAGGACCTCGAGCATGGAGACCTTGACCAGCCTGACTATCCCGCCGAAGCCGAAGAGGACCAGGGTCACGACGGGGAGGACCGCGTGGGCCACCGCCGATGAGAAGGCCGCCCAGTCACCGACGAGAAGGGCGTTGAGGATGGGCATGTTGTCCACAAGCCAAAAGCCGGTGACCTTCCCCGCAAGAGGGTTGTAGAACTGGAACGGAGGGACGGTGGCGCCAAGTATGGGGTTGATGGGCTGCGAGGACGGGAAGGTGTGCGTCCCGTAGGCGAAGACCAGAAGCAGCCCCAGGGCGACGAGGAATGGTGGAGCGCTCCTGACCGTGGTGTACGTCACCTTGATCAGGCTGTCCGCTGCGCCGTTGGGTCGCATGGCTGAAACGACCCCTAGGACAGTCTCGAGGCCTATCTTGATGACGAACGCTATGAGCGTCAGCTCCAGCGTGACCGGGAGGTACTCCTCGATGAGCGACAGGACCGGCTGCTGGTAGAGTGGAGAGGTCCCCCAATTCCCCGTGAAGACGTTCATGATGTAGTAGTAGAACTGGACATACCAGGGGCTGTAGAGATGATAGGTCTGGGCCACAAGCTGGACCTGTGCCTGAGTAGACTCAGGCCCAGCCCAGATCACAGCGGGGTTCGGCGCGGCGATGTTGGTCAGGTAGAAAATAATCAGCAGCTCTCCGATGATGACGAAGAACCCGAAGAGAACCCTACGGGCTACGTAGGTGGCCAGCCCCAACGTTACTGCCTAGGTTAGGGTAGCGTAGAAGGTCCCGAGCAGCGCCGCGTTCCAGGCGAACCCCTGAAGGCTCGATGAAGCGACGGTATAGGCGGTGAAGTCATCCAGCCATACGTATTGCGCCTGCTGCTTGTATATGCTGGTCATGTTGTTGTAGTACTGCTGAAGCAGCACTGGGTTCGAAGTGTGTATCGCCTCGTTGATGAGCTGGACTACCTGGGTGTTGTTGAAGTACGCAGGGTCGCCGTGGTGGCACCTCGCGGGGCAGTTCCCGAGATACGCCGATGGGTCAGACGGCCCTACGAACACGACCGAGTTGCCGGAAATCTGGAAGGCAGGGTAGTTCGAGGAGGTCGCTGGGTTCAGTTCGTCCTCGATGATCGTCGCGAAGGCCTCAGGCGAGGGCGTGACAGTCACCCCTATCTTTGCGAGCTGCGACTGGATGATGTTCGCTTCTTCCTGGTCGGCGCTGCTGCCGGAGATGTAGATCAGGTTGAGGACAGGAAGCGTTTTGCCTCCGCTGTTTATCACGGTGCCGTTTGGCAGGTTAAGCTTGAACCCCGCCTGCGACAGAAGGTGGATGGCCATGTTCGCGTTGTAGGGGTAGCCGGGGAAGGTGGAGTTGTAGTATGCCATGGCCGGGTCCAGGGGCCCCACATAGGACTGGCTGTATCCTGCGTACACGCTGTGCTGGATCTGGGACGCATTGACTCCGTACTCCAAGGCCAACCTGACGCCGGTGATGTTGTAGGGATACTGGTACGCGTCGATCGCCAAGAAGTCAATCGTCGGGGTCGGTCCCCAGTTGTGAACCGTGATCCCTGTGTAGTTGCTCACTTCGTGCAGGTCCGGAATCTCCACTTGGGAGATCTGGGCCACGCCCTGCTGTATGTCGCTCACACGGATCGCCTCGTTCGACTGGTAGTCGATGACCACCGTCTGAATCGACGGAGGAGTCAGCCACACGCTGCGCTGGGAAGCCGACAGCTTTGCCGCCCAGTAGTTTGGGTTTGCCTTCAGCACGACGTTCGACCCTCCGAGAGGGGTCGTCAGGGTGTAGGGCCCTGAGCCCAAGGCGTTCTTGGTCGTGTACGAATTCGCGGTGTCTATCTGTACCCCTCCATGGGAGGTTACGAAGGCCGGGTCGACTGCGTCGCCGAGTCCGCCGGAGATCACCTGGAGGAAGTCGGCGTATGGGAAGTCGAGGTTGATCTTCACCTGGTCCGTCCCTGACACAGAGACCGCCTGGTTGGAATACGACATTATGCTCTTGACCGTGGAGTTCGCGGCATCAAAGTGCGAGAGTATCGACGCCAAGTCGTTGGCGGCCTTCTGATACGCCTGCGTCTGGCCCGAGGGGAAGCTGTAGCCGGCGGAGGCGAGCGCCTGCTCAACGCCGAATGGGAGCCTGATGTTACCCTTTGTCGTCGCAGTCACGTTCCCGGTGAAGCCTGCCCCTCCGTTGACGGCCAGGACCTGGCTCACGTAGGAGGATATGCCTAGGTTGAGGACCATCGTCCTGTAGAACGAGTACCAGATAGTGCTGGCGTTAAGGGGAGTGCCGTTGCTGAACGTCTCGGCAGGATAGAGATTGAACGTATAGTTCAGCCCGTTGGACTCGGTCCAAGTCTGCGCGAGGACGCCCACGAAGCTGGAGCCGCTCCTGCCGTTGTAGAACACAAGTCCCTGGTACACGTTCTGCATTATCTCCCCTCCTGGGACATCATAGCTTGACGCGGGGTCGACGCTCACGGGAGCCGGGATCTCGTCCACTGTGATGGACCCCGGAGCCTGGACGGAAGCGCTACTTGTGGTGGTTGTGGCGCTAGAGTGACTCGGGGGAACTACCACGAAGAAATATGCTGCGCCTGCTACCACGAGGATTGCAACAACGATCACCGCAACAGCCGCTCGGGCAATGCCTGACTTTCGCTGGCGCAACCAATCCATTAGTGTTGCTGATGTCAGATATAAGTAAACTTAGCATGTACAAAAGTGTACATTCGTCCAGCTATTGCCTCCGCGACGCTCCCGCCGGCCGCCGTCATCCGCGCCGTGCCCGGAGGTGCTCGGATATCCTTGAGATCCCCGCACTGATCCTCGGCGCCTCCTCGGCGCAGAACACGAGCCGGATATGGCCTTCGCCGCTTGGCCCGTACTTGACCCCCGGCATTGTCTTGACCCCCGCCTCCTCGAGCTCTGACGCCAGCCGAACCGTGTGCCTTGAGTAGGCAGAGAAGTCAGGGAACACCTCGAACCCCGCGCTGGGAGTCTCGAAGGAGACGTCCTTCACCTCGGCCAAGGCGCCCAGCATGACCCGCCTCCTCCTGTCGAGCTCTTCTATCATAGAGCGCACCGACCCCGAGCACCGGGCCAGCGCCGCGGCCCCGGCATACTGCACGGCGTAGCTGACCCCGCCGTTGTACTCCTCCGAGAGGTGCTTTATCCTGTCGGCGTTCCTCCTGCCTGTGACCAGGTAGCCCAGACGCCATCCGGTCATGGCGTAGGTCTTTGAGAAGCTGCTGACGACGTAAAGCTGGTCGAGGAGCCCCCTGTCGTCGAGCAGGGTGTGGTGGGCGGACCCGTCATAGAGAATCCTCGCATAGCACTCGTCGATCAGCAGTGAGACCGTCTTGTTCTCCTTCAGCAGTTCTGAGAGAGCGTCCAACTCTGCGCGGGTGCACACGCTCCCGGTCGGGTTGTTCGGGTCGCAGAGGTAGATCATCTTGGTCTTCTCCGACACCGCTGATCTCAGGGCGTCAATGTCCAACTTCCAGTGCTCCTCTTCGAGGAGTGGGACGAACACCGGCTTCACGCCGAAAGCCTCCAGTTTGTCTATGAAGGCACTGTAGGTCGGTTCAGGGACGACTATCTCGTCGCCGGGCCTGGTGGTGGCCTGCACCGAGAGCGACAATGCCTCCTGGGCGCCATGCGTCGGGCACACCTCTCCCAGCGGGTCTACCTGGACGGCCATGTCATCCAGGTAGTATTGGGCGATGGCTCTGTGCAGGACGTGTCCGTCGAACCCTCGGGCAGGGAAGTAGTGGGTGCAGCCGTTGGCCACCGCATAGTTGAACGCCTCGATGATTTTTTCGTCCGTCTTGAAGTAGGGGTCGGCGACCCACATGTTGATCGGGCCCTCGACGCCGTCACCGCGGTCCTCCGATCTGGCCATGGATGACCGTGACGTCGGGGTTCCCTATATCTCCCTTCGCCGCGCCGGCCGACAGAGGAGGGGGCAGCCTTGGACAGCCGCAGCGAGGGTGTCCGGCGAGTTGCAGGAGAAAAGGCACGCTGGGGTTTCTCAGAATTGAGAAACGGGTTTCCGATTTATTAGCCATCTGTGGCTGTGAACATTCGTGGATTCGAATGTCCCAAGTAACATCGCTGAGGACTGAAGAGGAGGAGGAACAGACAGAGAGGATGCTCATCATCCTCTCCAAGGGGTCGATGGACATGGCGTATCCGGCGCTGATGATAGCCACGACCGCGGCGACGATGGGGAAGGAAGTCCACATGTTCTTCACGTTCTGGGGCCTGCAGGCCGTGAGCAAGAAGAGCGTCGGCTCGCTCAAGGTGTCCCCGGTCGGAAACCCCGGGATGCCGATGCCGAACATACTAGGCATGATCCCCGGCATGACCGCCATGGCCACCAGGATGATGGGCGGGAAGATGAAGAAGGCGAAGGTGCCGAGCATCCCGGACATGCTCAAGATGGCGAAGGACCTCGGGGTGAAGCTGCACGCGTGCTCGACCACCATGGAGGTGATGGGGGTCTCGAGGGAGGCGCTCGTCGACGAGATAGACGACGTGGTCGGCGCAGCCACCATGGTGTCGCTGGGGGAGGGTGGGCAGACCATCTTCATCTAGGTGATCAAAATGTCGACAACAGAGCAACGCAAAGTAATCGATTCGAGGGGGAGCTTCTGCCCAGGGCCGATCACTGACCTCTTCAAGGCATACAGGAGCGCTCAGCTGGGAGATGTCATCGAGCTCCTGGCTACCGACCCGGCAGCAAAGGCTGACGTCACCGCCTGGACGCAGAAGAGCGGCAACGAGCTCGTGGGGATAGTAGACGAACAGGGATACGCCCGCATCACTGTGAGGGTGACGAAGAAGAGATGACGGATGAAATGAAACGAGTCGTCATAGTCGGGTCGGGCGACGGAGGGACGTTCACCGCCAACCTGCTTGCGTCCAAGCTGCGCAAGGAGATCAAGGGCGGACTCGTCTCCGTGCAGCTCGTCGGAGAGCATCTGCTTCACCCCTTTCAACCCGGTAACCTGGACATCGCCTTCAAAGGGGCGGTCCCGGACAAGTACGTGAGGGCTGAGACTGACCTCATCCGGAAAGGCGTCGAGTTCATCAAAGACCCTGCTGTCAAAATCGACTTCAGTGCGAGGTCGGTGGCTACCAAGAGCGGCAGAACCCTCCCGTATGACTACCTGGTCATCGCGACAGGGGCCGTGGCCGACCCGTCGAAGATCCAAGGCCTAGCAGAGGGCGCGCTGAACTTCCACACCGGAGGGGCCGACTCCCGGCGCGTCTGGGAGGCCCTGCAGTCGTTCGAGGGCGGGACCATCGTGGTCGCCATCGCAGGCACCCCCCACAAGTGCCCCCCGTCGCCCAACGAGGCGGCGTTCATGCTGGATGAGTTCTTCCAGAAGAGGGGGACGAGGGGCAAGGTGAAGATCAGATTCCTCACCCCATATCCGCGCCCATACCCGGCAGAGAAGGTCTCCCACGTTGTGGAGCCGATGTTCCAGAAGAAGGGGATAGACGTCGTCACCTTCTTCAACGTCGATTCGGTGGACCCAGCGAAGCACAAGATCTACTCTCTGGAAGGCGAGGCATTCGACTATGACCTGCTCATAGCGGTCCCGCCGCACCACGGCGCGGATGTCATCGTCAACTCAGGCATTGGGGACCAGGACGGGTACGTGCCCACAGACAAGGGGACCATGAGGGTGGTCGGCCAGGAGGGGGCCTACTGCATCGGGGACGCGACCACCATTCCTGTCTCCAAGTCAGGGGTCGTGGCGCATCTCCAGTCCGTCGTGGTGGCGCACAACATCATCGCCGAGATGAACCGGGCCAAGGGGCTCCTGGAGTATAACGGCAGGATCAACTGCCCCATGGAAGTCGGCAATCACAAGGGCATCTTCGTGTCAGCCACCTACACGTCTCCGCCGGTGGATCAGTCTCCTTCGACCGTCAAGTATTACATGAAGAGGTCGTTTGCCATGATCTACTGGCGCGCCCTGGGTGGAGGCCTTGAGAGGGTGTTCGACGTCTTCTTCGGGCAGACGAGGTTCCCAGCGACCGAAAAGGAGGAGCCCGAGAAGACAGCTGTCGCACCTGTGGCCTCCCAGGGCGGAAAGCGCGAAGCGTGACATGAACAGCACCGAGGCAGAAGAGGAGTTCAACAAGCTGCAGGCAGAGTTCTGCAAGGGGATGGCTCACCCAAAGCGGATACGCATCCTCAGGGCTTTGAAGGGCGACGAAAGGACCGTAGGCGAGCTGGCAGAGCTCACTGGGCTGCCGCAG
Organism: Nitrososphaerota archaeon; assembly: GCA_029785085.1. Lineage (GTDB taxonomy): Archaea > Thermoproteota > Nitrososphaeria > Nitrososphaerales > Gagatemarchaeaceae > UBA183. The sequence continues at coordinate 36,061 of JAFMAI010000003.1, forward strand.
TCAAATGTCTCACAGCACCTCGCCGTCTTGAGACAGATCGGGCTCCTGTCGGCGCGCCGGAGCGGCACCAACGTCTACTATGCCATCAGTGACCGCAGGATAGTGGAGGCGTGCGAGTTGGTCAGGGGATGCATCAGCGAGAGGCTGAGAAGGTCGCAGCGGGTGATGCTGGCAATGGAGCCGTTGTAGAGTTCGTCCTCGCTCCCGTTTTCTGACGTGTGACTCTGACGCGCCAGCTAGCGGTTGAACAGAGCCGGCGCCAATTGACCAACAGATATTAACGAGTGAGAATTTCTGAACAACACTTGATGAAGTTTCTCTTCGTGACCGAAGAAAGCCTCTCGGCGGATCTGGCGTGGCAGCTCAAGAAGGAAGGGCACGATGTCAAGATGTACTGCCACGGCCAGGGGGAGAAGGACGTCGGGCTGGGATTCTTCGACAAGGTGGAGGAGTGGGATTCTCTGAAGGACTGGGCTGATGTCATCGTGTTCGACGACGTGGGGACCGGAGCCAAGGCAGAGATGCTCCGCGGCGAGGGGAAGTTCGTCGTCGGGGGGAACCCGTACACTGACAAGCTCGAGCTGGACAGGGAGTTCGGCCAGTCGGAGCTGAACTCGGTCGGAGTCGACGTGCTGCCGAGCTGGAACTTCACCTCCTTCGACGAGGCCATAGAGTTCGTGGGAGGAAACCCCGACAGGTACGTCCTGAAGCCGAGCGGCAAGGCGCAGAGTGAGAAGGAGCTCCTCTTCATCGGCCAGGAGCCTGATGGCAAGGACATACTCCAGGTCCTGGAGCACTACAAGGCGACCTGGTCCAAGAAGATCAAGGAGTTCCAGCTTCAGAAGTATGCAGAGGGAGTGGAGGTCGCGGTGGGGGCGTTCTTCAACGGGAAGGACTTCGTCATGCCAGTCTGCGTTAACTTCGAGCACAAGCGGCTGTTCCCCGGCGAACTCGGCCCCAGCACCGGTGAGATGGGCAACTTCTGCTACTGGACCAAGGACAGCCCGGTGTTCGAGCGCACCCTGGGTAAGACGAGGGAGAAGCTTGCCGCCAGCAAGTTCGTAGGCTACATAGACATCAACTGCATCGTGAACGGCAAGGGCATCTGGCCCCTCGAGTGGACGCCGAGGTTCGGCTACCCGATGATAAGCATACAGATGGAAGGCATCACCAGCGAGTGGGGCCAGTTCCTCTATGACATAGCCCGCGGCAACGAGGCGCAGCTGAAGGCGAAGAAGGGGTATCAGGTTGGGGTCGTAGTCGCTATCCCCCCTTGGCCCTTCGAGGACGAGAAGGCGTTCAAGAAGTACTCCGAGGGGGCGACCATCCTCTTCAGGCGCCAGGCCCTCGACGGGGTCCACATCGGCGAGGTGAAACAGGAGGGAGGGGACTGGCGCATCGCCGGGAACTCAGGCTACGCCCTGATCATCACCGGCTCAGGAGCCACCATGGCAGACGCCATCGACAGGGCGTATCAGAACGTAAAGAACGTGATGATTCCCAACATGTTCTATCGTAGCGATATAGGGAAGCGCTGGGCCCGCGAGAGCGACCTGCTGATCAGCTGGGGATACATCTAGGGCATCTGGCTCCGCCGCCAGCCTGGGCGCGGCCTTCGCCGTGAGACCACATACCAGCCCACGAGCGCGATGATCAGCACCTCGACCGCCAGCCCGACGAGTAACGTCGCCGTCGCGGCCAGATCGCCGCTCGCTACGAGCTGATAGTGGGCAGGCTGGGAGACGGTGGAGGCGAAGGCGACGACCGCGAGGACGAGCCCAAGGTAATAGGAGGCCCTGGGCCGGATGAAGGTGAGTGCTCCGTCGACCACGAACAGGGCCTCCCCCAGGGCCACGGAGTAGAAGACATCAGTCGGGAGCACGGGGCGGACCTCGTAGAGGAACAGGACGCCGAAGAGCGCCGCGAAGATGATGACGCCCTGGATTACCCTCGGCAGAGAACTCATCGTCCGCCTCCTTCTGGCCGGTTATTTCAGAATATGCGCATGCAAACGGGTCGAAAACAGGGCACGCCGTCCCCTCGAAAGTCTTTTGAGACGTAACCGAGGCGGAAGGCCGATGGCACAGGCGCACAGGTCTTTCAAGCTGCCGGAGTCGAAGCCGCACTACCCCCCGCCGCTGGAATTCCATACGGCACACACCAAGGTCGAGCTGGCTGTCGACTTCGAGAAGAAGAGGATCTCTGGGTCGTGCACCCTGGAGATAGAGCCCATCAAGGAGGGGCTGAGGTCTGCCCGGCTGGACGCCTGCGGCCTGGAGGTGGCTGAGGTCAAAGTGGACGGGAAAGGCGTCGCCTACGAGTACGACGGCGCCACCCTCGAGGTGCCGCTCCCCGCAGGGGAAGGGAAGAGGACGATAATGGTGCGATACGCAGCGTCCCCCAAAATCGGGATTTACTTCATCGGCCCCGACAAGGAGCATCCGGAGAAGGAAGTCCAAGCATGGACCCACACCGAGACGGAAGAGTCGCGCTATTGGTTCCCGTGCCACGACCACCCTGGGGACAAGTCGAGCAGCGAGCTCGTGCTGACGGTCCCGAAGGACTTCAGGGTGATATCGAACGGGAAGCTGCTGTCGTCGAAGGTCGAAGGGGACAGGGCCACCTTCCACTGGCTCGAGGAGACCCCCCACTCGTGCTATCTGACATCCTTCGTAGCAGGGAGGTTCGGGGTCATCACCCAGGAGGCGCGCGGGGTGCCTCTGAACTACAACTTCTCCGAGTCCAAGAGGGAGGACGCGCTCAGGTACTTCGGGGAGACGCCGAAGATGCTGGAGGTGTTCGAGGACCTCACCGGTGTCAAGTACCCCTACGTCAAGTACGACCAGTCCGCCGTGCAGGACTTCGTCGCCGGAGGGGAGGAGAACCTCAACGCCACCACCCTGGCCGACAACTACTTCCCCGACGCCGCCTCCGAGGAGGACTTCTCGGTGAGCTACTCCAATGTGGCCCAGAGGCCCATGGACCTGGTCTCGCACGAGCTGGCCCACCAGTGGTTCGGCGACTACGTCACCTGCGCCGACTGGCCCCACGCCTGGCTGAACGAAGGCTTCGCATCTTACTTCCAGGAGCTCTACGTGGAGAAGACCCGTGGGACAGACGAGATGATTTGGCACCTCAACCACAGGACCCAGGACTACTTCGAAGAAGACGAGAAGGAGTACAGAAGGCCCATAGTGGAAAGAGACTATGTCTGGCCGGACGACCTCTTCGACAGCCACCTTTACCCCAAGGGAGCGTATAGGCTCCATGAGCTCAGGTTCGTCGTAGGAGACGGCCCCTTCTTCCGGGGCATCTCGCTCTACCTGAAGTCGCATGCCCTCTCGACCGCGGAGACCAACGACCTCAGGCGGGCCATGGAGAAGGCCAGCGGCATGCAGCTCGAGGAGTTCTTCGAGCAGGCGTTCTGCAAGCCGGGCCATCCGGAGTTCGACGTGGCCTACAGCTGGGACGACGCCACTTCAGCCGCCACCCTCAGGGTGAGACAGACGCAGGAGACAGAAGACGGGACCCCGGTGTTCAAGCTCCCCTGCGAGGTGGCCTTCTACGTCGGAGGCAAGAGGGAGAGCCACCGCGTGCTTCTGGACTCGGCCGACCAGACTTTCACCTTCAGCCTAGCGTCGAAGCCGTCCGTCGTAGAGTTCGACCCCAGGGGGTGGCTCCTGAAGAGGGTGAAGTTTGACAAGACCGTCGGCATGCTGCTGAACCAGCTCGAACAGAGCCAGGACGCCCTGAGCAGGGCCAATGCGGCCATGCAGCTTGGCGAGGCGAAGGACCCCTCGGCCGTCGGCGGCTTGGCCAGGGCTGCGGCCAGAGAGCAGTTCTGGCACGTTCGGGCGTCCGCGTTCAGGGCCCTGGGTGACATAGGCACCGACGGGGCACTCGAGGCTCTCCTCGGCGCAGGACCCCCCAAGGACAGGCATGCGAGGAGAGGGTTCGTCGCAGCCCTCGGGAACTTCAAGGACGAGAAGGCGAGGGAGGTTCTCCTCAAGGTCCTGAAAGAGGACCAGAGCCCCTACGTGCGCTGTGAGGCGGCCCTCAGCCTGGCGAAGTCCTGGCCAGAGGGGGCGCTGCAGCCCCTGAAGGAGGCCATGAAAGTCCACACGGTCAACGAGACGCTGGCCGAGGCCTGCGTAGCGGCCATGGGGAAGCTGAAGGAAGAGGGGGCGAAGGCGATCGTGAAGGAGTCCCTGGCCTATGGACGGCCCACCAGGGTGAGGATAGGCGCCCTGAAGGCGATAAAGGAGAGGGGGGCGATCCTCGACGACGAGATCCAGATCATCAAGGAGGTGCTCTTGCACGACAAGGAGTACAGGGTCAGGCAGATTCTCCTGGCCACGGTGATCAAGGAGCTCCAGGACAGGAGGCTCCTCGACGCGCTGAGGGAGGTCTCGCGTTCTGACCTGCGCCCCGGGCTCAGGAGGAAGGCGCTCGAGCGGTACCACGAGATCGCCGCGTCGACGGGGCCCTCTGAGGAGCTCGAGAAGATCAGAGGCGAAGTAGAGGTGCTCAGGCAGGAGCTGAGGCGGTCGGCGGCCAAGACGGCCGCCTAGGGTGAGCTCTTCCGGGGGCTCGCGCCTCCTGTTGACGTGACCCTGGACTGCCTTGAAGAGAGCAGCCTCTTCATCTTCGGCCCCATGGCGTCAAAGACGCTTGCCAGGCTGTACCCTGTCTCGGTGAAGGAGCGGTTCTCGCGAGGCGTGAATATCTCGACGGAGACCTCGTATCGGGCGTGGTCCCCCGCCGGCTTTTTCGACTTCACCACCGCCCTTATCTCTTCGATGTGGGGATAGACCTTGCATAGGTCAGCAGACAGCCTCTCGAACTTCGCCTTCGCCTCAGAGGCCTCCAGTGGCTCCTCAGGGAGGCCGACGATGTAGTACGGCGCATGGGGTCCTTCGCTTGGCATCTCGAAAACCTGGGGCTTGCTGCTTCAAGGTCCGCTTTATGGATTCCGTGGGCCGGTCAGCCGCGGACGTCACCGAGGCCATCAGGCTGGCCCATGGGGCGGAAAGCGGAGGCATGCTCCTGCTTGTCCAGGCCATCGAAGAACGACTTCAGCTCCGCGGCAGAAGCGACCGCGTAGTCTGCTCCCTCGCTCCGCAGCCTTTCTACGGAGTGGTTCCCCGTGGCGAGAGCGACTGCCCTCACCCCCGCAGCCTTGGCCGCCTGTATGTCGTAGGGGCTGTCCCCAACATAGTACGTCGAGTCCACAGGCAGGCCGAGCCTCGCTGCTGCCATGGCCACCCCTTCGGGAGCTGGCTTCATCAGCACCGTCTCGTCCCTCGTGAGGACGAACTCGAAGTAGCCTCCGATACCTGCGTTCTCCAGCTTGACCGAGGTGGCGTTCCTCCCGCTGTTGGTCAGGACTGCCATCCTGACGCCGAGACGGCGTAGCTGGTCCAGGGCATCGCGGACGCCCGGGAGGAGCTCGGCCGCGCCTACCCCGACGGCCTCGAACCTGTCGAGTATGCCGAAAGCGGCCCTGCGCGCCTCCTCGAAGCGGCGCTCGCCCCCCTTTGGCGTCTGCGACTTCGCCGCGTCCAGTATCAGCTGGGTGTATACCGACGAGTCCAGGACCGAAGTGTCGTACCCCCGGCGCCCCAACTCCTCGATGACCTCTTTCCTGGCGCTCCGAAGGTCCAACCTGAGGGCGACTAGGGTGCCGTCGAGGTCGAAGATAGCTCCGACTGCCATCTGACCCTAGATCTTCTTCTTCGCGAACAGGACGAGAATCGCTATGCCCGCCACGCCTATGGCGACTACGAGGACGGCGATGGCAGTGAGCGTGTCCGAGCCCGCTGCCTGCAGGGCCGACAGGACCGGGGACAACCTGGCCTCCATCTCTGGCACTTCGTATTTATTCGTTCCCGGGGAGCGCGGGGCAGCTCCTCCGTCCCTTGGCTCCTTGGCCGCCAACGTCCGGGCGCTCCGGCGGGCTGGCCTGCAACGATTAACTAGGACCATAGCAGGTTCGGGGGCATGCCCTCCAGGCTCACCCTCTACGGCGGGGTCGGGGAGATCGGCGGGAACAAGTTCCTCTTGGAGGACAAGGGGGTCAGGGTGCTGCTCGACTTTGGCACCGGGTTCGCTGACGGCGCGGAGTTCTTCGACGGCAACATCTCTCCGAGGACAGTCAACGGGGCAGGGGACCTGTTCGAGTTCGGGCTCCTCCCTCAGATCCAGGGACTGTACTCGGAGAAGGCGCTTCAGAACACTCGCATGAAGTACGGGAGCGCCGAAGTCGACGCCATCGTCCTCAGCCACTACCATTCTGACCATGCGGGGAGGATTGCCTACACCGACCCGAAGATACCTGTCTACTGCGGGGAGACCACGTCTCTCATCCACGAGGCTTACAGCGACTCGAAGAGCTCCCCCCTCGACGACCACGAGATCAGGAGGTTCAGGACAGGGGCGCGGTTCAGGGTCGGACCTATGGAGTTCATCCCGGTCCACGTCGACCACTCCATCCCCGGGACCTACGGCTTCGTCGTGCACATGAGCGAAGGGACGATGGCGTACACCGGGGACTTCCGGTTCCATGGACGCGCGGGTGCTATGACCCTGGACTTCGTCGAGGCGGCGCGCAGGGAGAAGCCTGGGACCCTCCTGACCGAGGGGACACGGGTCGGCCAGGGGGACGGGAAATCCGGCATGTCCGAGAAAGCCGTCCTCGAGGAGGCTCGAAGGCTGGTCGGCGGTTCTGAGGCGCTCGTGTTCTCGTCGTTCCGGGGGAACGACGTCGACAGGGTGAACACCTTCTTCGAAGCCTGCGAGGGCTCGGGGCGGAGGCTGGTCGTGTCGATGAGGGTAGCGAACCTGCTCGAGAAGCTGAAGGTGGACAGGAAGCTCAGGGTCCCGAGGGTCGGGAAGGATGTCGACGTCTACGTGAAGAGGAAGAAGACAGGGGGGATCGACGACTCCGACTACTACAAGTGGGAGAGGAGGTTCCTGGACCGCGGGGTGACGGCTGCCGAGGTGAGAAGGCGCCAGAGGGGGTACTTCCTCCACCTTGAAACATGGGACTTCCCAGAGCTGATAGACATCAAACCGCGCAGGGGAGGGACATACATCCACTCGGCGACCGAGGCGTTCAACGAAGAGGGAGAGAAGGAGGAGGCGGTGGTCAAGAACTGGGTCCGCCACGTCGGCTTCAGGTACGCCCAGCTCCACGCGTCCGGTCACGCACCAGAGGACGGTGTGTTCACCCTCGTAGACAGAGTGGGCGCCGCCAAAGTCGTACCCATCCACACAGAGCACCCGGAGTCTTTCGCCCTACGGTCCAGGCGCAGCGGACGGAAGGTCGAGGTCCCCGTCAAGGGGAGACCGGTGGACATAGGCGCCTAGGGCGGTCTCGACGTTTGCCTACCTTTTTCTGCGACGTCGGCGGGGTGCTGATCGAGAACCCCTGGGCGAGAACAGCGCAGGACGTCGGTGCGCAGTTCGGCAGAGACCCAGGGGAGATGCTCAGGCTGCTCTCCGCTCTCAGCAGGAGGCTCGACAGGGGGGAGTTGGCCCTGGCGGGGGTCCACAGGGAGCTGGCGGGGGCCCTCGGGGACGGCTACCCTCTTGCGCGCTTCGAGGCTACCCTGGACGCGGCCCTGAGGAAGGTCCAGCCGGTGTGGGACGCCGTCCAGGCCCTGGGGCACGGCGGCGACTGGGAGGTCATAGCCCTGAGCAACATGTCCTCGGAGGTGTGGGCGTCCCTGCAGAGGAAGTTCGGCATCGGCGCCCTCTTCAGCTCCGCTGTGCTGTCGTTCGAGCACTGCGTCCTCAAGCCCGACCCGGCAATCTACCAGCTGGCCCTGAGACAGGCGAGGTCCCCTGCTGGAGAGCGCGTCTTTGTGGACGACGTCCTGGAGAATGTCCAGGCGGCCAAGGCGGCGGGGATGAAGACCTACCTCGCAGAACGGCCTTCCGATACTGCGCGCTTCATACTCTCCCTTGGAGGCATCCAGGGGACGTCGGCGTAGCGCGGCAGCTTCGGGCCTCAGGTCGGAGCGAAGTCAGGTTAAGAAGCACCGTCGAGGCGAGGTGAGCCATGGAGACCCAGGAAGCGAGGGACCTCGCGGAGGCGGCCGTCTCGAAGGCCCTGAAGGCGGGGGCGTCGTATGCAGAGGCCAGGGTGCAGGCGACCTGGGAGAGGGAGTTCGGGCTGAAGAACGGGGAGCCGCAGCCGTCGATCTTCGTCGAGGGGTACGGGATAGGGATCAGGGTGATCGCCGGCGGGGCCCTCGGATTCGCGGCCACCAACGCCATGCAAAGGGCATCGGTGGGCGAGGTGGCGGTGAAAGCGGTGAAGCTGGCGAAGGCGTCACGGAGCATGCTGCGACGGCCGGTGGTCTTCGACTCAGCGAAGCCGGCTAGGACCAACTGGGCCGCTCCTGAGACCAAGAAGATCGAGAACGCGGACTCCGCTTGGCTGAGGCGCGTCCTGGTGGACATCGACGGCAGAGTGGCGGACGGGAGAGCGGGAGTGAAGCTGCCGGGGAGGCTCTTCTACCTGTCCGCCGAGCTCCAGGAGCGGTATTTCGTCAACAGCGACGGCGCCAGGGTGGCGGGGCGGGTCCCCCGCGTGAGCTTCGGGGGCTCCCTCACAGCCGTGGAAGCAGGCTCAGCCGCCCAGAGGTTCGTCCAGCAGGGGGAGACGGGAGGGCTCGAAGTCGTGAAGAGGATCGGGCTCGTCGAGAGGGTGGTCGAGGAGGCGAAGGCGATGGGGAAGGTGCTGAAGGCGTCGGCCAAGCCTCCGACAGAGACGATAGACGTCGTCCTCAGCCCGGAGCTCTCTGGGATCGCGGCCCACGAGTCGGTGGGGCACCCGCAGGAGGCGGACAGGGTCCTGGGGAGGGAGGGCGCCCAGGCAGGGGAGTCGTATCTGACGGCAGACAGCCTTGGGAGGAAGATAGGCAGCCACGAAGCGAACGTGAGCGACGACCCCACGCTGCTGCACTCCAACGGGTACGTCCCGGTGGACGACGAGGGGGTTGCTGCGAAGAAGCGCCTCCTGATCAAGGGAGGGGTCATCAACGAGTTCCTGCAGAACAGGGCTACGGCCGGCAAGTTCGGAGTCAACAGCAACGGCTCGGCGAGGGCGGTCTCCTTCGACAGAGAGCCCATCATAAGGATGGCGAACACATTCGTGGAGCCTGGAGACTACACCACCGACGAGATATTCAAGGAGGTGAAGCACGGCGTATACTTCAAGTCGTTCACTGAGTGGAACATAGACGACAAGAGGCTGAATCAGAGATACGTGGCGCTGGAAGCATACCTGATAGACCGCGGAGAGCTGAAGGGACTGGTCAGGTCTCCGGTCCTGGAGATCACCACGCCAAAGCTCTGGGGGAGCGTGAAGGCCAGGAGCAGGCACGTGGAGTTCGAGGCAGCCACCTGCGGGAAGGGGGACCCGATGCAGGGCGCGCCCGTGTGGACCGGCGGGCCGGAGACCCTGCTGACCGGGATAAGGCTGGGGGCGAGATAGACATGGACCTGGACGAGCTTAACCGCCTGGCTGTCCGCGCGGCGGAGGCGCTAAAGGTCGACGACGCGGTTGCGCTCAGCGCCCGGACGGCAGACAGCATGGTCAGGTTCGCAGACAACTCGGCTACGGTGGCCAACAGAGTCGACGAGGCCGAGCTGACGGTGTACCTGGCGAAGGCGGGGCGGAGGGCGATCGCGTCCACCTCGAACCTCTCGCAGGCTGCGGTGGAGGGGTTCGTGAAGGACCTCCACGCCTCCATGAAGGGCCTCCCTCAGGGCGAATACGCCCCGCTCCCCGACGGGGCGGCAAAGTACAGCCAGAGCGGCCGGTTCGACAGGAAAGTGGCAGATGCGGAAGAGAAGCTCCCGGAGCTGGCCAAGGCGGCCATAGACTCCTCCCTGGCCGCAGGCGGGAAGAGGTCAGCCGGGGCCATCAGCGCGTGGAAAGCGACGGTCGCCATCCTGACTACCTCCGGGACCAGGGGCTCCGACTCGAGGACGGCCATCACGTTGAACATCCGTTCCTTCGGCGAGGGCGACGCCAGCGGCCATGGCCTGTCATGCTCGTCTACGCTGCGGGGTTTCGACCCGGTGGAAGCCGGCAGGAGGGCGGGGGAGGGCGCGAAGAGGATGCGGCAGGCCGCGGAGCCGGACGCAGGGAAGTACGAGGTCCTTTTGAGCCCGGCCGTCGCCTCGAATCTGACCGAGACGGTCGCTGGGGCGGCGTCGGCGTTCTCGGTAGACGCAGGGACGTCGTATCTCGCCGGGAAGCTCGGGAAGAAAGTCGCCGCGCCGCCCTTCGACCTCACGGACCACGGCGTGGTGGACGGAGGCCTTGGAGGGAGAGCGTTCGACGACGAAGGGTCCCCCACCAGAGCCACGAAGATCATCGAGGGAGGGGTCCTGCGAGGCTACCTGCACAACCTCACGACGGCGAAGAAGTGGAAGGCCGAGACCACCGGGAGCGCCGGGCTCATCGCCCCCCACCCGTGGAACCTGGAAGTGGGCGCCGGAGACTCCAGCTACGAGGAGATGGTGAAAGAGATGAAGAAGGGGATCGTGCTCACCAGCAACTGGTACACACGTTTCAACAACTACAGGACAGGGGAGTTCTCTACCGTCCCCAGGGACGGCGCATACCTAGTGGAGGATGGGGAGATCGTGAGGTCGCTGAAGGGGCTGCGCGCCGGAGACGACCAGCTGAGGCTGTTCTCCTCGGTGAGGCTCCTCTCGAAGGAGCGCGAGTGGGTCCAGTGGTGGGAGGTCGACACCCCCACTCTGTGTCCCTGGATCCTCGTCGACGGCGTCAGCATCACCAGGGCCTACGACTAGGCAGACCACTCATCTGACCACGGGGAGGGCGGCCAGAGCCTGCGCCAGCGCCCCCTCGTCTGGTTCGAAGTCCACCAGCCTGTTGGCGAGCTTGTCTTCGTACGCCTTCAGGTCGAGGAGGCCGTGGCCGCTGAGGTTGAAGAGTATTGTCTTCGCCTCGTTCTTCTGCTTGCACCGCAGGGCCAGATCTATGGCTGCCTTGACCGCGTGGTTCGACTCTGGGGCAGGGACAATGCCCTCCGTCTGGGCCATGAGCACCCCAGCTTCCATCACCTCGTTCTGTGAGTAGGAGACGCTCCGCATGAAGCCTTTGTCGATGAGCATGCACATCGAAGGGGCCTTGCCGTGGTACCTCAGCCCCCCGGCGTGGATGGGCGGGCACTGGTAGGTGTGGCCCACGGTGTGCATCTTGATCAGCGGTGTCATCTCACCCGAGTCCGCGAAGTCGTACCTGTAGGACCCGCGGGTGGTCGAAGGCACAGCCTTCGGCTCCGACGCGACGAACTCCGCGTCGCTCTTCCCCCTGAGTTTGTCCTTCATGAATGGGTAGGCCAGGCCGGCGTAGTTGCTCCCTCCGCCTATGCATCCTACTATGTAGTCGGGGTCCTCGCCGAACTCCTCCATCTGGAGCTTCGCCTCCTGCCCTATGACTGACTGGTGGGTGAGGACGTGGTTTAGGACGCTACCTAGGGCGTACTTCGTGTTGTCGTGAGTGATGCAGTCCTCAACCGCTTCGCTGATGGCGATGCCAAGGCCACCGGGATGGTTCGGGTCTTTCTCGAGGAACTTCCTCCCGGCGCTGGTCCTTGAGCTGGGCGACGAGTGCACCTCGGCCCCGTACACCTCCATCAGCGTTCTGCGATATGGTTTCTGCTCGTAGCTGCTCCTCGTCATGTACACCGTCAGGTCTATGTCGAACATCGCTGCTGCCAGGGCGAGCGCGCTCCCCCATTGTCCCGCCCCCGTTTCTGTGGTCAGGCGCTCTGTCCCCTCCTTCCTGTGGTAGTAGGCCTGGGCTATGGCGGTGTTCGGCTTGTGGCTGCCGGCAGGGTTGAGATCCTCGCGTTTGTAGAATATCTTGGCAGGGGTCTTCAGCTTTGCCTCCAGTCTGGCTGCCCGGTGCAGCGGGGTCGGCCTTCCTAGCCGAAGATATGCCTCCCTGACCTCGTCGGGGATCGGGATGAACTCCTGGGTGGAGACTTCCTGCATCACGCACTCCTTTGCAAAGAGCCGGAGGAGCGGTTCGGGCGCCATCGGCTGCATGGTCCGCGGATCCAGAGGCGGCGGGAGTGGCTCCGGGAGGTCGTGCTGGATGTTGTAGTACGCCGCGGGGAGCTTGTCAGAAGAAAGGACTGACTTCAGCTGCGTGGGACTCATGGCCCCGGCCCCACCCCAGCAGGTTAAATCGAATCGTGCACGAAACTGTGCATTGTGTCTCCGGTTCAGACGGTGCGGAAACCCTCAATAGCGCACGATTCCGGACACGGTTCGTGTGGCCTAGCATCAGGAAGCAGTTCGAGAGGCAGGTGGTCAGGCCAGATATTGTGAGGAAGATGATCGAGTGCGGGATGCGGGTCTCCGAAGACGAGAAGATCTACGTGGGGGACGTGGAGGTGGGTTTCACTGCTGTAGCCAGGGCGGTGAAAGTGGACAGAAGGGTGGTGAAGCAGACGGTGCAGCAGATACGGCAGAACCGCTACCTCTACTCTCTCTTCTCAAGGACGGCCCCCCTCGGGACCAGTTTAGTCGACGTCGTGAACATGCTGGGCTACACTGCTCTGATCATTCAGGCAGACCCCAAGTCCCCGGGGATCATGGCAGAGGTCGCGGAGATACTCTCGCGTCATGGCATGGTGGTGAGGCAGGCGGTCGCGGAAGACCCGGAGATGGTGCACGACGCGAAGATGACGTTAGTGGTGGAGGGGCAGCTCACCGGGCATGTCGTCGAGGAGCTCCATGGCCTGAAGGACGTCCGGAGCATAAAGATCCTGAAGTAGGATGCCCCGCAAGTACGACGTGGCCGTGATGCACGACTACTTCGTGGACAGGCTGGTCCATGTGAGGGGGCTCGAGAAGACCATGGCAGAGGTCGCGGAGAAAGCTGCGTCCGGAGGAGGCGGCATCCATGGGGTGCCACAGGAGGAGATCAGGGGCGGGAACGCCGTGAACCTCGCCCACGCCCTGGCCCGCCTGGGCCTGAGGACCCTGCTGATTACCCACTGCGAACCCGCACACGAGCACCTCCTGAAGAGCGCCTTCAGAGGGCTGAAGGCAGACCTGAAGGTGAAGCCTCTGCCGGCGGGGCTGACGGTCGCATTCGAGGAGAGCACCAACGTGATGCTGTCCGACGGGAGGGGCGCCTCTGACTTCGGACCTTCGGCCCTCGACGAGGACGACTGGACGGGGCTCGAAGGCTCGAAAGTGGTCTGCTCGGTCAACTGGGCGGCGAACAGGCGGGGGACCGAGCTGCTGCAGGCGCTGAGGCGGCGCCTTGGCGCCGAGAAGACCATCTACATAGACCCGGCGGACTTTCGGGACAGGCTGGACAGGTTCATGGCGCTTGCCAGGCTCATCTCGAAGGGGGGGCTCGTCGACTGGGTCAGCATGAACGAGTTCGAGAGCCTCTCGGCGGCCACCGCCATGGGGATCGAGTCCGCGGACAGGGCGTCCAGGTGCCTTTACCTTGCGAGGGCGCTCGGGGTCGTATTCGACATGCACTGCGTCGATGGGGCATACACCAGCGAAGGGACGAGGGTGACAGCCAGCCCCACAAGGTCGATCCGGACGCGCCGCCTCACGGGAGCCGGGGACGTCTGGGACGCGGCTTCCATCTATGGTAGGTTGAAGGAGATGGACGAGCAGGGGCGCCTAGGTTTCGCCAACAGGGCCGCCAAGCTCTACCTGGAAGGCAAAGATCCTGTTCCGCCTACCTTGTCGGAGCTGAAGGGGCGCTAGCTCCTACTTCTCCAGCATCCGCGAGAAGGTCCAGGCGACCGTGTTGAGGATCTCGTTGAGCCTCGCCTTCTCCCCGTAGTTCTCGATTATCAGCTTCCCTATGGACCCGTTGGCCTCTTCCACGTCGAACCTCAAGCCAGACCCCTTCGCGAGCTTGCCCGCCTTCATGAGCTCCTCGTCCTTGGATTTCATCCCCTCGAGTATCTTGCCGATCAGGAAGGACCTGAACGGCGGGGTGGTCGCCTTCAAAGCGACCCCTGAAGGCTCCACGGCGACGGCGTCCGAGGTTATCGTGGCGACAGCTATGACCTGGCCGCCCTTGTCTCTCTTCAGCTCGCGCGTCTCTGGGACGTCTTTGGATTCCGCGAGCATCTCTATGGCGGGCTTGAACGTAGACACCCTGAGCGTGGCGTCGACGTAGCCCAGAGTCTCGCTGAGCCTCTCTATCTCTTCCTGCAGCTGTGCTATCCTCCCCTCGAGCCAGAGCTTCAACTCCGCGGCCCTCTTCACTTCGGCGTCGGAGGACATTGAATGCAGTCCGGACACGTCGCGCTAAAAACGTTAGTCGACGGCCTCGGAACAGGGGCCCGGAGCGATGAAAGTGTCAAGTCGGCAGTGGTTGGGGTGCCCCCGTTGCTGAGGCTGAAACGGAGGACATCAATCGTGGCTTCGGCCTCGGCCTTCGCCGCCGTGTATGCGGTGCTGGGGACCATCCCGATATCGAGGCTTGTCCTAGGCGCGGGCAACTTCCTCACCGCTAGCAACTTCGTCACCCCCCTGGCGGGGATGATGTTCGGCCCCTATGTGGGGGGGTTCGCGGCCCTGGTGGGGGACATCATGGACATCTATGCCGGCAGCGTAGCGTTCAACGGCATCGGCATCTCGATTCTTGCGGCCGACCTTGCCACGGTGGCGGTGGCCGGCCTAGCATACAGTGGGAAGAGGAAGGCGGCCCTTGCGGTTCCTCTCATAGTCATCGCGCTGTATTGGGCCGACCCGATATCTGTGCTCTTCATCGGGCCGGTCCCCTTCACGTGGCTGCACGTGGCTTCCCTGTTCCCCCTGGCGGGGGCTCTGTGGCTGGAGGGCTCCGGGAGGATGTCAAAGCTCAACCCGGCGTTCGTGGTGAGCATCACATTCGCAGCCCTTCTCTGCGGACAGCTCACCGGGACCCTGGTCGGCCAGGAGCTTTCGGTGAGAGTGTTCGGGACGCTGTCACTGCAGGCCTGGCGGGGGACGGTCGAGCTCTTCTTCCCCCTTTATCCTCTAGAACGCACGTTCTTCACCGCTGTGGGGTCGGCCATATCTCTCCCGGTCCTCCGCGCGGTCTCGCGGAGACGCAGCCAGAGCCCGCCAGCCTGAGGTTCGGCGGCTTCTTCGGGAGCACCCTTTAATGGTCTGACAGGAAGGCGGAGACTCATGGCTGGCGAAGACGTCTCCCTCGCGGAGGCGGCCGAGCGCTTCCGGGGGCTGCTGCAGGAGCAGATCGAGAGAGCCAAGAGGATCAGCAGGCCCGTCGAGTGGCTGGACTACTCGAAGCTAGACAGAGTAGTGATCGGGGTCATCGGAGGAGACGGCATCGGCCCCGTCATAGCGAAGGAGGCGACGAAGGTGATGGAGACACTCCTCCAAGACGAGCTCAAGGCCGGCAGGGTGGAGATCAGGGAGATAGGCGGGCTCACCATCGAGAACCGGGTCAAGCAACTGAAGTCGCTCCCCGAGGAGGTCCTTGCGGAGATCCGGAAGTGTCACGTCCTCCTGAAGGGGCCGACGACCACCCCAGAAGCAGGGAGCGGGATGCCGAACATCGAGAGCGCGAACATCGCGATCAGGACGGCGTTCGACCTTTTCGCCAACGTGCGGCCCGTGAAGATGCCGTCCGAGGGGATCGACTGGGTATTCTTCAGAGAGAACACCGAGGGGGAGTATGTCCTCGGCAGCAAGGGGTTCATGGCCACCCCTGACCTGGCCGTAGACTTCAAGGTAATCACCCGGCCGGGGGCGGAGAGGATAATCCGGCTCGCCTTCGAGCACGCTAGGAGAACGGGGAGGAAGCGGGTGACGGTCGTGACGAAGGCCAACGTGATCAAGGCCACCGACGGGCTGTTTCTGGACGCGGCGAAGCGCGTGGCAGGGGGCTTCCCGGAGATCAAGTGGGACAGCTGGTACATCGATGTGTTCACCGCGAAGCTCATAGACGAGAAGAGGAGGCGCGACTTCGAGGTGGTCGTCCTCCCGAACCTCTACGGGGACATCGTGACCGACGAGGCCGCAGAGCTGCAGGGCGGGGTCGGAACCGCGGGGAGTGCCAACATCGGGGCGAGGTTCGGCATGTTTGAGGCGATCCATGGGTCGGCGCCGAGGATGGTCACCGAGGGGAGAGAGAGCTACGCGGACCCGCTCAGCCTCATGAGGGCGGCGGTCATGCTCCTCGAACACATCGGGATGCTGGAGAAGAGCAGAAGGCTCGCGATGGCCCTCGACCTCTGCTCGTTATACGAACAGAAGGTGAAGATCACAGGGAGGTCCGACGGAGCGACAGCCGCACAGTTCGGGAGCTACGTGACCTCGGCGCTCTCCGATCCGCACCTCGACGGGAAGTGGGCATCCCATCAGAGAGGGTGAGGCCCCGTCAGCCGTGGATGCGGAAGTCGCGGTGGTTTCTCGGAGAGGCCGCCTTTACGTCGACCCGGTCAACCCTGGCCCGGGGCGGGCCTAGCTTGGCCCAGTCTATGACCCTCTGAACCATCATATCATCCCCCTCCAAGAAAGCTTCCACGGAACCGTCCGGGAGGTTGCGGACCCAGCCGTGGACGCCTGCATCCGCCGCCAGCCTGACCATGCTCGCCCGGAAGGAGACGCCGTGGACGAGTCCCACTATCCTGACGCGGACCGCTCTGGTCATGGCCGCCACTATAGCACGGGGAACAGTCCCTTCAGCCCTTCGGCTACGAATGCGACTGCCAGGGCCGCGATCAGCAGGGCGGTTATTCTGGAGAGGGCGACGGTCCCGTTCTGTCCCATGAACCTGCTCACCCAGTCGGAGCTGGAGAGGACGAAGTAGGCCACGGCTGCGTTGCACCCCACCACGAGCAGGGCCAGGAGCGGGCTGTAGGGAGGGGCAGATATGATGATCACCGTGGAGATCGCACCAGGTCCGGCCAGGAGGGGGGTGGCGAGCGGGAAGGCGGCGATGTCAGATGGGGCCAGCCCTCTCTGCCGGTCCTGCTCCCCCCTGAGGTGGTCGACGGCGACGATGAACAGTATGATCCCCCCTGCGACCCGGAAGTCGTTGATGTTGATGCCGAAGATTTCGAAGATCAGCCATCCGAAGAGCGCGAAGAGTACGAGTATGACAGTCGAGATGACGACCGCCTGCTTCACTATCTTCTTTCTGGATCCCCCGGACCCCTCGGTGAGCCCGATGAATATGGGGACCGTCCCCACGGCGTCGATTACAGCGAACAGAAGCACGAAGGCCTCCACGAAGAGCCCGACGTCGAAGGCGAAGAAGGAAGCGAAAGCCGGCATCGCTACATGGCCTTCGCCGCCAAACGGATAAATAATCAGTTGAGCACAATGAGCCGTTGTCCCAGGTAGATCAATCGGCCATCGACGCGGCCATGGCCAAGATCATGGACCCCGAGCTCGGGAGGCCCATCACCGACCTCAAGCTCATTGACAAGCTGGCGGTCAGCGGCGGTTCCGTGGACCTCGAATTCCACCTGACGGCGCCTTTCTGCCCCCCCATGTTCGCGCTGAAGATTGCCAGCGACATCAAGGCAGGATTGATGTCAGTACCTGGGGTCACCGAGGCCAGGGTCACCCTGCGCGGCCACTATCTGGCTGAAGCGGTCAACAAGCAGGTGAACAAGGCCGCCCCCGCCCCGGCGCAGTAGAGCCGCGGGCTCTCCGAATGACGTATAGAGAGCGGGTACCAGCCATAGAGACGTGCCTGCGAGGAAGGCGATAGAGATGGGGAGGGGGACGATCCTGGTTTCGCTCCCCAAAGACTGGATCAGGAAGAACGGGATCAGAAAGGGGGCGGACCTTTCGGTGGAGGAGCTCTCTCCGCGCAAGCTGATCGTAAGGCCCTACGAGGGTGCTGAAGAGGAGCAGAGGCAGTTGGTCATCGAGCACACGGGGAAGGACTTCGCCCAGGTGGTCAACGACGTCACCGGGGCGTACCTCCTGGGCTACGACCTGATTAAGGTCGTAGGCACGAAGACGATCACCAGGGAGGAGAGGCAGGTCATCAGGGACACCATGCGGAGGCTCGTCGGCCTGGAGGTGCTCGACGAGGACTCCAGGCGGATCACCCTGCAGTTCCTCCTCGAGCCGACCGCCATCACCCCTGAGAACATCGTCAGGAGGATGTCTGGGCTCCTAGACGGGATGCTCAAGGACACCGCAGACGCCCTCTCAAAGGGCGACTCCAAGCTGCTCACCCTCGTGAGCGAGCGGGACGACGAGGTGGACAGGCTCTACTTCCTCCTCGTCAGAGCAACGAGGGCGGCCATCGTCAGGGCAGAGGTCGCAGAGCGATACGGCCTCTCCCCGGTCGACCTCCTCGACTACAGGGTCCTGGCGACCTTTCTCGAGAGCGCAGGGGACGCGGTCAGCGAGCTCTCGGCGAAGTTCCATGAAAGCCGAGTCCCGAAGCATCTCGCCAGAGAGTACTCGAGGTGCGTCGCCAAGCTGAAGGTGATGAACGACCTGGCCACCCAGGGGTTCCTGTCGAGACGGGCCGGGAGGCCTAGGACAGTCAACAGCCGGATGGATGCTATGGCGAAGGACGTCACGTCCAGCCTCGCCTCGATAGCGAAGGCAGCCGCCGGGGATAGCGCCAGCACGGCCGAAATCTTGGCTTCGCTGGAGCGGGTGAGCAAGCTGCTGGTGGACGTCTCGGACCTGGCTGTGATCACCCGGCAGGTGACCTAGGTCAAGAGCCTCGCAACCCTTAATTAACGTGAACTGTAAAGTTGTAACTTGCCCAAGTACCTGTTTGTCACCGGCGGGGTCATGTCGGGGCTAGGCAAAGGCATCATCACGTCTTCTGTCGCCAAGCTGCTCCAGTTGTCCGGGGTCAGGGCCACCTGCCTGAAAATCGACCCCTACCTCAACTTCGACGCCGGCACCATGAACCCCTATACCCACGGCGAAGTCTTCGTCACCGACGACGGCGGAGAGACCGACATGGACATAGGAAACTACGAACGGTTCCTGAACAGAGACATGTCGAGGGCCAACAACATAACTACGGGCCAGATCTACAAGAAAGTAATCGACGACGAGCGGAGGGGGCTGTTCCTGGGCA
Source organism: Nitrososphaerota archaeon (assembly GCA_029785085.1). Taxonomy (GTDB): domain Archaea; phylum Thermoproteota; class Nitrososphaeria; order Nitrososphaerales; family Gagatemarchaeaceae; genus UBA183. The sequence continues at coordinate 55,166 of JAFMAI010000003.1, forward strand.
AGTCCGTGCAGATCATCCCGCACGTCACGGATGAGATCAAGAGGAGGATAAGGGACCTGGCGGAGAAGGAGAAGGTCGACGTCCTGGTGGTGGAGTGCGGGGGGACGGTCGGGGACATAGAGAGCCTCCCCTTCCTTGAGGCGTTCAGGCAGATGAGGATGGAAGACGGCCCCTCGAAGACCCTCTTCCTCCACGTCAGCCTCGCGCCGGAGCTGTCTGTGGTGGGGGAGATGAAGACGAAGCCCACGCAGCATAGCGTCCAGGAGATGAGGAGGATAGGGGTCCAGCCCGACGTCATGGTGATACGCGGGTCCCGTCCGCTCCCCCCAGACGCCAAGGAGAAGATAGCGCTGTTCACCAGCGTTCCGATAGAGAGCGTGGTCTCAGACCCAGACGTCGAGTCGATCTATCTGGTCCCCAGGCTCCTGGAAGGCGAAGGCGTCCTGGCACCGATCAGGAGGCAGCTCGGGCTGAAGGCAAGGGGCTCGATGCGCGCCTGGAACACGGTCGCCGACAGGTTCGTCGGCCACGGGTCGACGGTCAGGATCGCCATGGTGGGGAAGTACGCCAACCTGGCTGACAGCTATGTCAGCGTGAATCAGGCGCTCGCCCATGCTGGCGCGGTCAAGGGGGCAGACGTCAGCATATCCTGGATAGACTCCGAGACGATCGAGAAGGACGAGTCGCAGCTCCGCCAGATAGACGCCTACGACGGGGTCGTCCTCCCTCAGGGGTTCGGAGGGAGGGGGATAGAGGGGAAGATCGCCGCGGCCAACGTGGCGAGGGTGGACAAGGTACCGTTCCTAGGACTGTGCTACGGCTTCCAGCTGGCGAGCGTTTCCTTCGCCCGGAACGTCCTGGGGCTGAAGGGGGCCAACAGCACAGAGGTCGACCCGAAGACGCCGCACCCGGTGATCGACCTTCTCCCGGAGCAGCGAGACGTAGCCGACCTTGGCGGGACCATGAGGCTCGGGGGCCATGATGTCTTCATCGAAAGGCCCAGCAGGGCGTTTGACATTTATGGGGAGGAGAAGATCAGGGAGAGGCACAGGCACAGGTACGAGCTTAACCAGACGTACCTCAAGCGGTTCGAAGAGAAGGGGATGAGGTTCACCGCGTTCAGCGACGGCAGAAGGAGGGCAGAGGTGATGGAGCTCGAAGGGCACCCATTCTACATGGGGACGCAATACCACCCGGAGTACGTCAGCAGGCCCGAAAGGCCTGAGCCTATCTACGTCGCCTTCGTTGAGGCCTGCGTCAAGCGGGCCCGAAGGTCCAGGGCGCCCGAAAGGCGCCGATAGCTAGCTCGCCGAGTAGGACGCAGCCAGCCTCAAAGCCAGGGAGGCGACCTCGCGCGCGCCCGAAGCGAAGAGATACAGGTTGGGCTCTATGCCGTTCCCGCCTTCGTCAACCACGGCGTCGAATGCATCAGGCGAGCTCTCCAGCCTCCTCCGGAGGGCTTCGACCGTCGGGTCGTCCGTCGAGGCGCGCGACCGGCCGCCGACCGAGAGGACGCGCAGGCCAAACCGCTTCAGCACCGACGCGACCTTGTCGTCGTACCGCAGGTTGATGCAGGCCTTGAACTCTGGACGGACCGCCCGGGCGAGGAGCAGGACCCTGGCCATGTGTGCCGACGCCCCGGCCTCGGGCGGGAGCATCGCCTTCGCCCTGCCCCGGACCTTCACGATCCGTCCGGGTATGGCCACCACGTCAGACGGGCTCGTCGCCTCTCCGGCCGCGAGGGCCAGATTGACAGACACCTCAGGCATCACGCTGACGAAACTGGCCGCCGACTCCAGCAGTCGGACGGCCTCTGAGACGTCTGCCACGGCCCGGGCCTTGGCGCCGGCCTGGCCCCCATAGGCCCTGACGCATACGTCACAGTCGGCGAGGCCCGGATACAGCGTCCTGTGGGCACCGCAGGCGGCGCCGCTCCCGAGGATCCCCGTCCATATGGAGGCGAGGGTCCCGACCCCTTCCGCCGCACCGCTGGAGACAGCCGAAGCCAGTCGGGCAGAGTAGAGTTCGGCGTCAGCCTTGGAGACTGAGAACCGCGACAGCGCAGAGTCGGCCTTGGCTGACCCTGACGAGAGATACATGCTGACAGAGGCTTGGGTCGTGCCGAGGAGCCGCGCGATTCTGCTCTGAGAGAGCCCCTGTGACCGTAACCGGATCGCGACCAGCTGGCGCATGGCTGGGAGGAAGAACTGGGACATCAGCTCGTCAGGAGGCTGCACGCTATAATTCACTTATTAGGTAACTTATAAACGAGTCCCCTGACGGAAGAGTGTGGGAGAGACAGGCCCGCGGCCCGCTGGCGCGCCCGGGGTTCGGCCAAGCATCAAACTGTCCGTGGTGACAGTGTTCTCCGCGCTGATAACCGCGAGCGTCGTGTTCTCAATCCCGCTGCCGCCCCCGGTCTACGAAATCACCTGGTCCCCCGCGATCATAATGGTGCTGGCGGTGTTGATAGACGTGCCCACAGCAGCCGCGGCCACCGGAATAGGCGGTTTCATAGGCGAGGCATACAACGTGGCATTCAAGGGAGGGGGGTCCCCCATCTACCCATTCGGGATGATCTGGGCCCGGGTCCCGGAGGTCATCATCATAGCGTGGGCCAGGAACCGTGGGACGAAGACGTTGGTCGCAGCCATGGTGTGCGCGACCGTATTTGAGACGCTTGCGTTCTTCTTCTCCGACTGGTTCTTCTACGCCTATGGCCTCTTTTCCTACAGCGTCCCTGCAGGGCAGTCGCCGCTCGGGCTCGCCTCGTTCGACTTCGCCACCATGGTGGACCTGGTCTACATCCCCGCCGCCCTCGCGATAATCCGGGCAGCCGCCCCCGCCTTCCGCAAGCTGGGGTTCATGCAGTACCACGGCGGAGCCGCCAAGCCTTGAGCGCCGCTGGGAAGCTTCCACCGAGCTCGATGGAGGCCGTCTACGGGCACCTCGGCGCGCGGTCGGAGAAGGTCGTCCACGGTCCAGGCAAGGGACTCGACAACGGCGTGCTGCGCCTGGGCGGTGGTAAGGTCATGATAGTCTCGGCCGACCCGGTTTCGGTCATGCCGGTGGTGGGCATGAGGCGCTCTGCCTGGATGAGCGTGCACCTCATCGCGTCGGACTTCACCGCCGCGGGGGTGGACCCCGAGTTCGCTGTCTTCACCTATAACTTCCCACCAGATATGAAAGCCGGCGACAGGGTGGAGTACGTCGGCGCCATCGGGGACGAATGCGCGGAGCTCGGGATCACAATAGCAGCCGGCCACAGCGGGAGCTACCCGGGCGCAGGGTACACGGTGATCGGTGGGGGGGTGATGTTCGGACTCGCTCCCGATGACGGGTACGTCACCCCCTCCATGGCGCGGGCGGGGGACGTCGTCCTGGTGACCAAGCATGCTGCCATAGAGGCGGCTGCGTCCTTGGCCTTGTCTTTCCCCGAGTTCACAGAGAGGGCGGTCGGCGGAAAGGAGGCCAGACTGGCCCGGTCCTTGCTCCAGCGGTGCTCCACGGTGGCCGACGCCAGGGCGGCCCGCAGGGCCGGACTGAAGACTGCTGTCACCTCCATGCACGACGCAACCGAGGGCGGGGTGCTGGGGGGGCTGGACGAGATGTCAGCGGCGTCAGGCAAGTCGTTCGTGGTGGACGCGGACAGGATCCCCGTCCCGCGGGAGGCAGCCGACGTCTGCGCTGCATTCGGCGTCGACCCTCTCCGCACCATGGGGGAGGGGGCGCTCCTCATCACCTGCAGGCCCGGCCGGGCGAAGAAGCTAGAGGAGACCCTCGGTGGATCGGGGGTCGGCGCGACGGCGGTTGGCCGAGTGTCAGCCGGGAAGGGCCTCTGGGTCAGCAGGGGGGACGGTCGGCCGCGGCGATTCGAAGAGGCCCCAGATGCCTACTGGGCGGCATATGCCAGGGCTGCGGCCGAGGGGCTACGCTGAACCGAGAAAGCTCAATTACGATGCCCCGCCGAGGGGCGAACCATGGACAAGAGGCCCCCAGACCCGGAAGCGTTTGCGAAGAGGATACATGACACGTTGGTGGCACCCGAAGCCACGCTTTCTGACCTGAAGGCGTTCTGCGCCGCGGCGAGGGAGTACAGGTTCGGTGCCGTGGTGGTCCAGGGGTGCTGGGTGAAGCAGGCCAAGCAGTTCGTCGGGGACGACGTGAAGGTCTCTGCAGGGGTGGGATTCCCCATGGGAGGGGTGACCACCAGCGCGAAGGTGGCGGAGATCAGGGAGACCGCCGGGCTCGGCGCGGACATGTTCGACGTGATGCCCAACATAGGCTTCCTCAGGTCAGGGATGGATGAGGAGTTCAGGGACGAAGTGGCAGCGATGGTGGAAGAAGCCCGAGGCAGGCCCGTGAGGGTGATGCTGGAGTTCACGGTGCTCGACCGGGAGCAGAAGGTCAGGGCGGCGAAGCTGAGCGAGCAGGCCGGGGTGGCAGGGGTGAAGAACTCGAGCGGTTGGGGGAGGGGTGGACCTGCGACGGTGGAGGACATCAGGCTCCTCAGGGAGTCGGTCAGCCCGAAGGTGCACGTGAAGGCGTCCGGCGGGATTCGGGACCTCGACAACGCCCTCAGCCTGGTGGACGCCGGGGCCGACTACCTGGGGACGAGGGCCGGAGTGGCGATCATCGACGAGCTGAGGGAGCGGCTCGCCCGGTGAAGCCGATAGTAGTCGTAGGGAGCTACCTCACCGGGGTGACGATGCGGGTGGACCGCCTCCCGAAGATTGGGGAGACCGTGGCCGGTTCAAGGTACCAGCGGGTCCCCGGGGGAAAAGGCTCCAACCAGGCGGTGGCCGTCAGGAGGCTCGGAGGGAAGGCGAGCATCGTCGCCTGCGTCGGCTCGGACGAGGATGGCGACCAGGCCATGGCTATGTGGCTGCGGGAGGGCGTGGACACGGACCAGGTGAGACGGACATCCAAGCACACTGGCCTTGGCTTCGTGATGGTCGACGGCGAGGGTGCCAACTCCATAGTCATCGACCCTGGGGCAAGCTGGGAGCTGGCGCCGTCAGACATCGAAAGGGCCTCCGGGACCATTGCCCGGTCTGGGATCATGCTCGTGCAGCTGGAGATCCCCCCAGAGACAGTGGCCGCGGCTAGGCGGATCGCGAAGGAGCGCGGACTCACGGTCATCCTCAACCCGGCCCCATGCGTGGGAGGGGGCGCCGACCTCTCGGGCGTAGACATCGTCACCCCGAACGAGGAGGAGTTCCGGGAGCTCACTGGGGAGGCCGAGTTTGAGCCAGGAGCAAAGGCGCTCCTGGCCAGGGGGGCCGGGGCAGTCGTCGTCACGCTCGGCAGCCGCGGAGCCAGGGTGATGACTCGGGGGGACTCCTATTCTGTCCCCGCGCCCTCCGTGAGGGCTGTCGACTCCACAGGCGCCGGCGACGCTTTCAATGGCGCGCTGGCGGTGGCCCTCAGCGAGGGCGAGCCGCTGAGGCAGGCGGTGAGATTCGCGAACTATGCAGGGGCGCTCTGTGCCACAAAAGCAGAGGTCGTGGCCGCCATCCCCAGACGGGGAGAAGTAGACGGTTTCCTGAGGTCTGACCCGCTGGAGTAGCTCTAGACCCGGCCGCCCCTGAGCATCTCATACAGCATGCGGCGGAAGGCCTGCTGCGAGGCCTGGTAGACCACCCTCACGTTGGGCTTCTTTTTCAGGGCCCCCAGCTCGTCGACCCAGGTCACCCCCCTCGAGATTCCGTCGCCGGCGTCGACTTCGACGAAGCGGTCCCGGGTTTCGGTCGCTACCTCCGGGTTCAGCACGATGGCCATGGTGATGCTGTCAGGGCAGCTGGTCCCGTCTATCCCCCGCTCGATCTCCATGAACTTTCTCACCTGCCTGTTCACAGCCAGATAGAACTCCGACTCCTTGGTCTTCATCCTCTCGATCTCTTCCAGTTCGGGGACCCCGATGAGCCCGTGCCGCATCACTATCTCCCATCCCACCATGGTGATCGGCATCCCCGAGTTCAGGACTATGCTTGCGGCGTCCGGGTCGACCCAGATGTTGAACTCGGCGGCCGGGGTGACGTTGCCGAGGTACTGGTTGGCGCCCCCCATGAAGTAGAACTCCTTCACCTTCTTGGCTATCCCCGGGTCTTTCCTCAGGGCGAGGGCGACGTTGGTCATGGGCGCTATCTCGACGAGCGTGATCTCTCCGGGGCTCTCGTTGATGGCGTCGATGATGGCGTCCACCGCGTGCTTTCGCTCGGGCCGCTGCCTGGCCCGGGGAAACATCGAGTTCCCCATGCCGTCGGTCCCGTGGATGTCCTCCACGGTCCTCCACTCCTTGAGCAGAGGGTGCCTTGCACCAGGATAGACAGGGACCTTCCCGGACTCCCCCGCGACCTCGATGGTGTAGAGGGCGTTCTCGACCTCCTGGTCGAAGTCGATGTTCCCGCAGTTGATGGTGATGCCCTCGAGCCTCGCGCCCTTCGCCCTCATCGCCATCATGATGGCGATCGTGTCGTCGCCCGCCGTGTCCGTGTCGAGGATGATCCGCTGCAAGGCGTATGGGTACGGAGGGGCGGCTGATAAGAACGATGGCCGGCCCGCGGTGGCAACATCAATAGGGAGGGCGTCCGAGCGGCGGACGGATGTCAACTACGGAGAAGGCGGCAAGGGTCCTGAAGTCGCTGAAGGACGAGGAGTGGAGGACCCTGGCAGGGGTAGAACGCGCGTCCACTGGATATGGGACCCCCGACGCCGGAAGGCTGTCGCGCATGAGCCGCCTCCCTCCTGAGAGGGTGAGTTTTGCCACGGGCGACCTGGAGAGGAAGGGGCTCCTGACGAGAAAGGGCCAGGGCTTCGCCCTGACGAGGGAGGGGGTGGAGGTGATGGCCCTGAAGGACTATGTGAAGAAGGACCTCATCTTCGCGCTGGGGGCAATCATCGCGAAGGGGAAGGAGTCAGACGTCTACGAGGCACTCAGTGAAGAAGGGTCGGCCTACGCCCTCAAGCTCTACAAGATAGGGAGGACGTCGTTCACTAGCGTCAGGAAGAAGCGGGCCAGGGAAGACGCGGCGTTCAGGAGCTGGATGACAGCCAACTATGAAGCGGCAAGGCGGGAGTATCACGCCCTGAGGAAGCTTGAGGGGCTCTCCCCCTCGTTCCCCCGGGCCGTGGCATACAGCAGGAGCACTGTCCTGCTGGAGGAGGTCTCCGGGGTGAGGCTGTCCCAGCGTCCGGGCCTCGAGGACCAGAGTGGTGCCCTGGGCGTCATCCTCGGCCTCATGCGGACGGCGTACATGGTGGCCGGGCTGGTGAACGCCGACCTCAGCGAGTACAACATACTCACCGACGGCGCGTCATTCTGGCTGATCGACTGGCCTCAGGCGGTAGACGCCTCGCACCCCAACGGCAACGAGTTGCTGATGCACGACGTCAAGAGCGTCACCAGCTTCTTCAGGAGAGCCTATGGGATCACGGTGGACCCTCAGAAGGGCTTCGACTACGTCACAGGCAGGTCGCAGGCACTGGAGTAAGACTGAGATATCCTTCGAGACGCGTGCCTACAGGCGGTCTTCTATCTTCACGTACAGCACGTTGTTGCCCCTGATCACGACCTTGCCGTAGTTCGCAATCTTGTTCCCGTTCTCCGACTCCTCGGCGTCGACCAGTATGACGTTCATGTAAGGGTCGACGTTGGCCATCTTCCCTCTGTACTCGATCTCGTTCTTCAAACGGACAGAGACCTGCTTGTTCATGGACTTCTGTAGTATGGTGAGAGGGCGCTTTGACTGCTGAGGTGGCTGGAACGGCTGTGGGCTCACTTTCGGATTCCGCGTGGCCCGACTCACAGTTAAAAAGACATCGGTGCTGAAACAGCTCGGATAGGGGGAGAAAACGGCCGGGACCGAGACCGCCGCGGAAGCCATCAGGTGGGTCGCTTCGTTCCCCAGCTATACGTCAGGGTCCGAAGGGCTCGACGCACTGCTCTCCGGCGGATACAGGGCCGGCACCCTGACTGAAATCTATGGGAGGAGCAACAGCGGCAAGTCACAGCTGGCGATGCAGGCGGCACTCTGCGCGGCCAGGAAGGGGGACAGCGTCCTGTACATCGACACCGAGGGAGCATTCAGGCCGGAGAGGCTCGAACAGATCGCCGGGGCCAGAGGGTGGGACACGGAGGGGGTCCTCGAGAGGGTGGTGTACATGAGGTCAGACTCTGCCCCGGAACAGATGGAGACCGTCAGGGGGATGCAAGGCAGGGGCGTGACAGCCAGATGCAGGCTGGTGGTCGTGGACACGCTCACGCGCAACTTCTCTGTGGCGCTCCCCGGGCGGTCCAACACCCCGAGCAGGCAGGGAGCCCTGGACATCCACCTGAGCGAGATGGCCAGAGACGCGTACGCCAATGCCAGGGCGTACCTCCTGACGAACCGGGTCACGTTCGGCGCCATCGGGGACGTCGGGATAGGAGGGAGGACTGTGGAGCAGCTGGTCCACAGGTCCATCCTCCTCGAGCGTCAGGGCGGGAGGGTGACAGCGACCGCCTCACCCCCAAGGGCGAAGGCAACCCTGGAGATCGGGGTACTCGGGGTGACCTGAAGCCGACGGGACCGCACGCCTGAAGCGAGGGCGTCGGCGGTCAGCCGCTGGAACTGCGGCAGGGTCAACTGGGTGCGGACGAGGTGCAGGGCTGCAGTGGCCGGCTGGCAGGTCGAGCCCACAGAGAGCGCCGCGCGGCACAGGAGGCTCTGAGACCCGTGCGAGAGCAGGACATGGCTCGGGGCCGAGGATGGTTAAATATCTCAGGAAGTGCTGGTGTAAACGGGTAGGACTGTGCAGGCCAACATCATGTCGATACTAGACTCCCTTGTGAAGTCCGACCTTGATGAAGCGAAGCGGAAGATACAGGCGCTTCAGCCTGAAGTGAGGTCCGAGAAGGAGAGAGGGAGCCTGGCGGCGGCCGCCGGGATACTCACGAGCATGTCCAAAGGGAAGGACGGGACGCTGCAGGCCTGGGACAGCGCCAAGGTGGAGAGGGCGGCGAAGTCCATCGCGTCGAGCCAGATGGCAGACGACTTCGATGCGGGCTACGCGGACACTCTGCTGACCTACTCGAAGCTTACAGCGGGTACCCAGCAGTCTGCAGAGTGAAGCCGAGCATCCAAGTGAACAGGAAGACCATCACATATCCGCCGACACCGGTCGTGTAGACCTTCCCCTGCAGCTCCCTTGGAGCTCCCCGGTACCACCCATACAACGCGAGATAGTAGGAGATGAGATAGACGCCTATCCCTATGCTGACCCCGAAGGACCAGTCGAAGCCGTAAGCCTGGTTGAGGGCCTGGGTACCGACCCCCGCGAGGGCCGCCATCCCTATCCTCGTCCAGTATAGCTTATCAAACGCCGCCGTCGGCTGAGGCTTCGTGGCCGAATTATCCGGCTTTGAAGTCTTGGTGCTCGCCAAAGAAATCGACTCGACGTTGCGCGGAACCTACGTTAATAACATTTACAGAAGAGGAGGCGCCCAGCTCTTCCGTTTCAGGAGGCCAGGGGGCGAAGACGTGTGGCTGGTCGCGTCCCCGAAGAAGGGCGCCTGGATTTCAAGCAGGGTGCAGGAGAGGGACGACACGACGGAGTTCACTACGAAGCTGAGAGGAGAGCTGGAGAGGGCGAAGTTCGTCGGCGCTACGCAGCTGGGCCTGGACAGGGTGTTCCAGCTAGACCTGGATGGGAGGGAGCGGCGAAGGATGGTGGTCGAGCTGATGCCCCCGGGGAACATCATAGTGCTCGACCCAGAGGGCACGATCCGTCTCGCGCTGAACGAGGTGCGCGCCGAGGCAAGGCGGGTGGTCAGGGGGGTCCCCTATCGGCCCCCGAGCCAGAGCAGGCGCAGCCCGCTCGAAGTCGGGCCTGAGGACGTCGAAGGGATGCTGAAGACGGAGACGACCCTTGGGAGGGCCATCGGCAGGCATATCGCACTCCCCAGGAAGTACGTCGCCGAGGCCCTGAAGAGGGTGGGCGCGACCGAGGGCGACCCGGCCTCGAGCTTCTTAGGGAGAGGCGCGGAGATAGCGAAGGCCGTCGAGGACATGGTCGCTGAAGCGAGGGAGAGGCCGCGGCCCTGCGTGTGCGGCACCCCCGCTGGGGACGAGATCTTCGCGTTCCCCCCGAGCGGGCTCAGCGTCAAAGAGGAGGCCGAGACGGTCTCCGAGCTCTGCGACCGCCTCTTCCTCGGGGAGGCGCTGTCTGAGCCTGTGCAGCCTGGCCCCGAGGAGGTGAAGCGGAGAGAGCTCGAGGCGACGGTCGCAAAGCTCAGGGAGGAAGCGGGGTCGCTGGTCGCAGAGGCAGCGAGGGCCCGGGCCGCCGCGGCCGAGGCCAGGGGTGCGACCCTGGAGTCGGCGCTGAATGTCCTGAGGGGTGCGGGAGTCAGGTCGCAGAAGGACCCGGTTTCTCCGGCGGCGGTGGCGTCGGCCCTCTACGACCGCGCCAAGGAGCTCGAATCGAAGTCTTCGCGGGGGCTTGAGGCGGCGGCCAAGCTCGAAAAGAAGGCATCCAGGGTGGCCCCCGGGGCCCCGGCGCGAAGCCGGACGCTGGCCAGGAGGAGGGGGGAGTGGTACGAGAAGTTCAGGTGGTTCGTCACAGTCGAGGGGAAGCTGGCGGTGGGTGGGAGGGACGCCCAGACCAACTCCGCGCTCCTCGGCAGGCACATGGACTCCAACGACACGGTGTTCCATGCCGACCTGTTCGGCTCGCCCTTCTTCATACTGAAGGGAGGAGCTGGACAGACCGAAGAAGAGGCCAGGCAGGTCGCCCAGGCAACAGTGGCGTTCAGCAGCGCCTGGAAGACAGGCCTCGGCTCCGCCGACGCCTACTGGGTGGCACCAGACCAGGTCGGCTCGGCTGCTCCCAGCGGCGAGTACCTGCCGCGAGGCTCCTTCGTGATCAGGGGGAAGAAGAACTTCATCTCGAGGATGATCGTCGAGGTGGCGGTGGGCCTGGACCAGGAAGGTCGGGTGATGGCCGGACCCGAGGACTCGGTCAGGAAGAGGTGCGCCAACTACGTCGTCCTGCGACCCCACAACGAGAAGGGCTCAGAGACAGCCAAGCGGGTCCTAAAGGACCTCGGCTCAGAGCCCAGGGAACCAACCCTCGAAGAAGTGCAGAGAGCGCTCCCCGCCGGGGGAGGAAAGGTCGTCAGACGAGGCTGACCTCGCGATCAGATGCACTCGGCGACGATCTCGGCCACATCGCGGACGTCCATCCCCGAGTTCGACACCTTGGTGGCATCGTCGAGCATGGAGAGGCAGAAGGGACACTCGGTAGCGATGGTCTTCGCACCGGTCCCTGCGGCCTCCTGCGTCCTGATACCGGCTATGGACTCCTGCTGGGGGACCTTGAACCAGTAGTTGGACCCGCCCGCGCCGCAGCAGAAGGTCTTCTCCTTCCTCCTGCCCATCTCGCGCAGGTCGTCGACCGAAGCCTTGAGCATCGCCCTCGGCTGGTCGAAGACGCTGTTGTACCGCGAGGCGTAGCAGGCGTCGTGGAGGGTCACGGAGATCTTCTGCACCTTCTCTGGAGGGATGGACAACCTCCCTTCCCTGATGAGGTCTGAGATCAGCTGGGTGTGATAGACCACTTCGAACTCTCCCCCGAACTGGGGATATTCGTTCTTCAGCGCGTTGAAGCAGTGGGGGCAGGTGGCGATTATCTTCTTCACGCCGTAGGACTTCAGCTTCTCTATGTTCTGGAAGACGAGCTCCTGATACCGTCCCTCTTCGCCCAGCCTGCGAGCAGGGTCGCCGACGCACATCTCTTCCGCCCCCAGGATTGCGAAGGATACGCCAGCGCCCTTCAGTATCTTCGACAGCGCCTTCGCGATCCTCTGGGCCCGCTGGTCGAAGGAAGAGACGCAGCCGACCCAATAGAGATACTCGGCCTTCGGGTTTGATGACAGGGTGTCGATGCCCAGCCCCTCGGCCCAGGCGGCCCTGGTGGAGTTCTTGAAGCCGTATGGATTCTGGCTCTGGGCGAGGTTCGCAAGCATCCCTGACTTCTCTTTGTCCAGCCTCCCCTTGGAGACAAGCTCTCTTCGGAGGTCGTAGACCAGGTCGAGGTGCTTGACGCTCACCGGGCAGCTTGCTACGCATGCCCCGCAGGAGGTGCAGGACCAGAGCTCATCCTCCGACACCGAGGACAGCACCTCCGACTCTCTGCCGGTGCCGGTCCTGGAGAGGAGGCTGACCTTCCTGACGAGGATCCGAGGCGAGAGGGGACGCCCGGCTGCCGTCGCCGGGCACGACGCCTCACAGGCCCCGATCTCTACGCAGGAGTCGAAGGACAGCGACTGGTCGGCGGGGAACTCTGAGACCTTGCTTACCCCCACGCGGATGGCCTCCGGGTCGGTCTTCCCTGCCATGACGTCCGCCAGGTTGAACGGGGCCCTGATGGAGTGTAGGGGGCGGTCGAACTTGGCGATCAGGTTGACGCTGGGCCTGGCGTAGTAGATAGTGATCAGGGTGTTCCTGAGGGCGCCCAAGAGGAGGTCCGCCCAGCCAAGGGCAGGGAACCAGAGGAGGACGAGCTCCGAGGTGGTGAGGGCGATGGCGCCCATGAGCACCAGCTGGAGGGTAGCCGACGCCGACGCGAAGCCCTCGGTGACCCCGAGCCCCCGACCTATCCGCATGCTCTGGGAGTACCTCTGGACGCGCCATCCGAAGGCTACCACCAGACCGGCGACAAGCGGGACAGACGCGGCCCTGAAGATGTCCAGGAGGAGAAGGGCCCCGCCCATGAAGGGGGCGATGATCGCGTCGGCGATCGTAACCCCGACGCCGAGCGCAATGGACAGGTGCATCAGGAAGACCGGGTCCCCGGTCCTTAGGCGACGCATCTCGTCCCGGCCCAGGCCCGCGACCCGCCCCGGGCCGAGGCTGATGGACAGCCTGTGGGCAAGGGAGGCGCCTGCAAGAGCAAATGCGGCCACGCTGGCGAGGGAGAGCGCGTACGCGGCCAGGTACCCGACGTCGAGCCCAGCCATGCTTGTCACCGGGTGTCCCTCGGTTTATAGGGTGTTCGAGCCCGCAGGCGCCCGGGGGCTCATCGCCGCGCGGCGAGGGCGCGTTCGAGCGCTGGGATCACCTGGTAGAGGTCTCCCACTATGCCATAGTCTGACGCCTGGAAGATGGGGGCGTCCTTGTCCGTGTTTATTGAGGCGACGACCTTGGAGTCTTTCATCCCGGCCACGTGCTGCAGCTGGCCGGAGATGCCCACCGCTAGGTAGAGGTCTGGCTTGACAGTCACTCCAGTCAGCCCGATGTGGTGCTCCTCAGGCAGCCAGCCAAGGTCAGCTGACAGCGGACGTGAGCACCCGAGGGCGCCGCGCATGGCGGTAGCGAGCTCCGCCAGGATGGCCAGATCCTCCTTCTTCTTGACCCCCCTCCCGGCGGAGACGATCACCTTGGCGGACCTCAGGTCGACGGCGCCGGCGGGCTTCTTCTCCCTGCCGACGGTCTTCGTCTGGTCCGAGACCGGGCCGACGTCCTTCTCCTGGCTCTCCCCGGGCTGTGCGGCGGCTTTCGGGTAGGCGCCGACCTTCACCGTCGCGACCGCGGGAAACTGGCACCTCACCTTCGCCACCACCTTCCCGGCGAAGACGTTCCGCTCCCCCGTCATTCCCTGGCCGTCGGACGCGAGCCCGGCCACCTCTGCCATGCACCCTATCCCGAGCTTTGCCGCCAGCCTCGACGCCACCTCCCTCCCGTCCCTCGTCGCCCCCAGCAGGACCGCCAAGGGCGCGAGGTCCTTTGCTGCCCGGGCGAGGGCCTCGGCCGCTACGGCGGGGGAGACCTCGTGACCGGCGGGCCCCTTCAGCAGGAGCCTCCCCCCCGAGCCCCTAGTCGCGGGCCGGACCGACCCGATGTCCACCATTCGGACCTCCGCCGACGCCCCCTGGGCTACCGCTGCTGCCGCTGTGGCGACTTCGTTGGCCACCGGCTCCGACTCGGAGTATACCCAGACCTGCCCGCTCACTTCAGGACACCCTCCTTCGATAGCGCGTCCAAGAGCTTCGCAGCGGCCTCGTCTGGGCTCCCATCGATCATGACGTGCTTCCTCGCCGTGGGCTGGGACGACATCGACAGCACCTCGACCCCCCTGCGGCTCCCGGCCGGGGCGATCTCCTCGCCGTTGAGCTCTTCGACCGGTTTCTTGGAAGCCTGCATTATCTGGATGAGCGTCGGATAGCGCGGGTCGTTGATTTCGCTCACCACGGACGTGGCGAATGGGACAGCTGCTTCGACTGACTCGACGCTGTCCTCGAGCGACCGTTCGATCTTCGCCGCTTTGCCGTCGATCTCTATCTTACGGGCGTAGCCCACATAAGGAATCCCCAGCAGCTCGCCGACCATCGGGGGGACCTGCCCCGTGTAGGTGTCCGACGCTCCCTCCGAGCATATGACCACGTCGAAGCGCCCGGACCTCTTCATGGCGGCTGCGAGCATGGTGGCGGTGCGGAGGGCGTCGATGGCCACCGTGTCGGCGGTCACCAGCACCCCTCTGTCGGCGCCCATGGCTAGGGCTTCCTTCAGCGTCTTCTTCGACTCTGTCCCGCCCACCATGAAGACCACCACCTCTCCCTGGTGGGCAGCCTTCAGCCTGAGCCCCTCTTCGACGGCGTTCTTGTCGAAGGTGCTCATCTTCCCGGCAGCCCCTGCCAGCAGCGGGCTCCCTCCAGGGCCGATTTTGAGCTCTGCCTCGTCGACGGCATGCTTCACGCAGACGGCGATCTTCATTGGGCCCTCGCCAGCTCTCGCCTGGATATCAGCATCCTGAGCACCTCAGAGGTGCCCTCGCCGATGGTCAACAGCCGGGCGTCCCTCCAGTGCCTGTGAATGTCCTCTGTGGTGTAGCCGTATCCGCCGTGTATCTGGATGGCGTCGTCGCATGCCTTCAGCGACATCTCGGTGGCGAAGACCTTGGCCTGTGACGCCTCTGACGAGTAGTCTCCTCCCAACTCCTTGATCCTCGACGCGTAGAGATAGAGGAGTCGGCCCGCGTTTATCCCTGTCTTGGTGTCAGCTATCTTCTCCCTGACGAGCTGGAAGTCCGAGATGGTCCTTCCGAAGGCGTGCCGCTGTCGCGCGTAGGCCAGCGCCTTGTCGTAGGCGAGCTGAGAGATGCCGACGTTGAGCGCCGCGACCACTATCCTCGCCCCGTGGAGTATCGCCTTCGCGTAATCCGCCCCCTTCCCCTCCTCGCCGACCAGGTTCTCTTCGGGTATCCGGCAGTCAGAGAAGATGACCTCGCGCGTCTTCGATCCCCTCATCCCAAGCTTCTTCAGCTCGGCGCCGAACTTCAGCCCGGCGCTGGGTGGCTCCAGCAGGAAGCAGGAAGGGCCCTTCGAGGTCTTGGCGAAGACCAGGTAGACGTTAGCCTCCCCGGCGTTGGTAATGAACATCTTTGAGCCGTTCACGACGTACTCCCCCGCGCGCTTTTCCGCAGTCGTGGCCATGTTGCCCGCGTCGGAGCCGGAGGCGGGCTCGGTAAGCGCGAACGAGGCTAGCCTCCGCCCCGTGATCATCGGCCCGAGATACCGCTCCCGCTGAGGTTCCGACCCGAACCTCAGCACCCCCTCCGCCACGGCGTTGTGTATCTCGACGCTCAGCGCTACGGAGGCGTCCGCGGTACCGAGGAGCTCCACGGCCATGGCGTAGACTGAGAATGGGAGCCCGAGCCCTCCGTACTGGGCCGGGAACGGGATCAGGCTCATCCCCTGGGCGAAGAGCGCGCTCCTGGGCCTGTCTATCGGCTCATCTCCGGAGTCCAGCTTCGGGGAGAGCGGAAGAAGCTCCTTCTCCATGAAGGAGCCAAGGGAGGTCAGGACGTCAGAGTACTCCTGGTGCCTGCCCGGATGGAGCATCTGCATGAGCTGTCTGTGTTCGGCTGTGAATATCGTCAATTCGAGGCGCTGAGCCGCGTTCGCCCCACGACAGATTTAATCGTTCTCACTAAAGAACGAGAATTCCTATTAGAGCCAGGGGCGGACGCGGGTCGTGGACCTAGCCGGCCGCCTCGCAGAGTATGTGTCCTCTGTCAGGTACCGGGCCTTGGACGCGGGCACCGTCAAGGAGATGAAGGCAAGAGTGGTAGACGCCGTAGGGTGCGCCATCGGCGCCTACCGCGAGAAACCCATCGCCATGGCAAGGAAGGCAGTCCTGGGCCTGCGGAACGGCGGGCCATCGAGCGTCTTCGGGACGGGAGAACGCACCTCGCCCGACCTCGCCACGTTCGTGAACGGCTTCATGCTGCGGTACTTCGACTACAACGACACGTACCTGTCAAAGGAGCCCGCCCACCCCAGCGACAACATCGCCCCCTGCCTTGCGGTGGCGGAGGCGGAGGGCTCGACGGGGAAGGAGCTCATCTCAGCCGCGGTGGCGGCCTATGAAATCCAGTGCAGGCTCTGCGACGCGGCTGACATCAGGCACAGGGGGTGGGACCACGTCAACTACGGGCTCGTGTCGTCGTCGCTGGCGGCGTCGAAGCTGATGGGGCTGGACGCGAAGCGGGCTGAGCAGGCGGTGAACATTGCGCTGAACGGCCATGAGGCCATGCGCCAGGTCAGGGCCGGAGAGCTCTCTATGTGGAAGGGAGCCTCGTTCGCCAACGCCGCCAGGAACGGGGTGTTCGCGGCCGTCCTGGCCAGGGACGGCATAACGGGGCCGTCGCCCATCTTCGAGGGCGAGATGGGCTTCTTCAACCAGGTCTCGGGTCCATTCGACCTGGACACCGGCGAGTTCGGAGGACGCCATGGGAGGTACAAGGTGAAGGACACCTATGTGAAATACTGGCCCGCCGAGTACCACGCGCAGTCGGCCATCTGGGCCGCGCTGGCGGTGAGGGAGGGACTGAGGGGGCCGGAGGACGTGGAGTCTGTCCTGGTCGAAACGCACGAAGCTGGGTATACGATCCTGGGCAAGGACCCCGAGAAGTGGCGGCCCGCGACCAAGGAGACGGCGGACCACAGCCTCCCATACATGGTGGGCATGGCGCTCCTGGAGGGGAAGGTCGACAACGGGACATACTCTGAGCGGAAGATCCGGTCCGAGAGGACCCTCCGGTTCCTGCAGAAGGTGAGGGTGAAGGAGGATCCAGGCCTGACGGCGCTCTACCCCGCGAAGGGGATGGCCAACAGGGTGACCGTAGTCACGAAGTCTGGGGCCACCCTCTCGAAGGAGGTGGACGTCCCCCGGGGACACCCCCTGGATCCCATGGGGAGAGAGGAGCTGGAACAGAAGTTCATGTCCCTGACGGCCGGAAGGCTATCCCCCCGGAGGGCGAAGGAGCTCCTCGGCCTGCTGTGGAAGCTCGAAGCGGTCGAAGACATCGGAGAGGTCTTCCCTCTGATGAAAGCCTCGGCCTAGCCGCGCCTGTCTGACCTATATCATCGTCCGGCGTCCCCCCTGGTCATGGAGTCTGAGGAGCTCCTCAGGGAGGCTTTCGGCCTGAACTCCTACGAGTCGAAGCTCTACATCACCCTGCTGGGCCGCGGGATGAAGGCAGGCGAAGCGGCCCAGGCTTCGGGGGTCCCCCAGTCGCGCACCTACGACACCCTGCGCTCTCTCGAGCAGAAGGGATTCGTCGTGGAGTCCGACGGGGTCTACCAGTCTGCGACCCCTTCGGCCGCCCTCGGCTCCAGGATAGCGAAGTACGTGGCGGACTTCGAGGCCAGCCTCGCGGGGAGGCAGTCCGCCATGAAGAAGATAGTCGTGGAGCTGGAGCCGCTCGCGGGGCCCGGGCACGGAGAGCAGGAGCCCGTGATGCTGAAGGGATTGGAGAGCATCGCCGCAGCCTTCCTCGAGGTCCTCCGCGCCTCGGAGGACGCATTCCTCCTCGTGAGGAAGGGGATCGAAGCCAAGACAGCGTTCCTAGGGGTCCTGGGGCAGGCGAGCAGGAAGCCGAAGAGCGTCAAACTCATGATCCCGGCGAATCAGAGGCTGTCGCAGGCTGAGCTGCGGGACGCCCAGAAGCGCGGGCTGGAGGTACGCCGGTCCGAGGGCGTCCTCCTCGACATGATGGCCGGGGACCGGGGCGGGGTCATCATAGGGGTCCCCGCCAGGGGCAAGGACGAGTCGTTCGCAGCGGTGGCGATATGGGTGAGGAGCCCCTCGTTCGCCATGTCGGTTATCGAGTCCCTCGAACAACAGTGGAAGGCCGCCCGGCCCCTTCAGGGGAACCCCTAATTACCACTATCTAGTGGTAATCATGTGAAGCTCGCCCTGGGTTTCAACCCGATAATCAGCGTGAGGGACGCCGTGGCCGAGGCGTCGCGCGCAGACTCCCTAGGCTACGACTCGGTCTGGATGCACGAGAGCTTGTACCAGAGGGACGTGGTCACTTATATCTCAGCCATGGCGTCTGGCACTACGAGGGTCAAGCTCGGTTCCGGGGTGATAAACACGTTCACCCGCCACCCTGTCACCACGGCGACGACCTTCGCCACGCTCTCCGAGCTGTCAGGGGGGAGGGTGACGCTCGGGCTTGGGCTCGGGAGCTTCCCGACAGTCCCGCTCATAGGCCACCGGATCTTCCCCGTCGGAGAGACGAAGCCGATCCGCAGGATAAGGGAGTACGTCGAGGTGGTCAAGAAGACCTGGGAAGGGGAGAGGGTCGAGTTCGACGGCGACTTCTTCCAGGTCCATGGCCTCGCCCTGGGTTTCGAGGTGGCCCACGCGATACCGATCTTCGTGGCTTCCCTTTCGCCGAGGACGCAGGCGTTCGCAGCCACCGTCGCCGACGGCGTGATCCTCTCCCCAGCCCTGGGCACGGCCCGCGGGACCGAGGCCATGGTAGAGAACGTCAAACGGGGGGAAGCTAAACGGGGCCGAGGGGTGGAGCGGGCGTCCTACCTGCTGACCTCGGTGGGCCGGGACCCCGCCAGGGCTGCCCAGGCAGTCAAGGACTACTACTTCTTCGCCTACCAGCTGTCCGAGGTGATACAGCCCGAGACACTCTCCTCCTACGGGGTGACGGAGGAGGACCTCCGCCCGTTGAAGGAGGCATGGAGGAGAGGGGACGAAGCAGGGGCGCGGCGGCTTATCCCTGAGGAAGCCGTAGAGGCGCTCACGGTCACAGGTACGCCGGACCACGCCATCGAAAGGATCAAGGAGTACAGGAAAGCGGGCGTCACCCTCCCCATACTGATGCCGATAGGGGACGTGAGCTACGCGGTCAACGAGCTCGCGCCGGAAGCGTGAGGCGGTCGGCCTCTAGACAACTGGCAGAAAGATGGCGAGCGCCAGGGACACCATGTACAGGACTGAGAACTGAAGCGCCAGGGCCGCTGTCTTCGGGTCGGCGTTGTCTGGTATCGGCCCCCTGAACATCCTCCACAGCGGAAAGGCACCGGGGAGGGTGACGAGGACGAGGAGGGACCAGGCACTGACGAAACCCGAAAGGACCTCGGCCAGGACGAAGGCGTATGCAACGCCCAGGAGCCATCCGTAGGCCCTGGAGGCAGCCTTCAGTCCCAGGCGGACGGCAATCGTCCTCGTGTTGACCGACCCGTCGTAGTCGATGTCCCTGATGTTGTTGGCGAGGAGGACCAGGGCGACGAAGATGCCGATTGGGACTGCGCCCACCAGAGGGACCCAGGAGAAGGCCCTGGCCTGCACCAGGTAGGCGCCCAGCGGGATGAGGAGCCCCCACATGACGAACACGGTCGCCTCGCCCGCGCCCCTGGCTTTCAGGACTACCGGGTCGGCGGTGTATAGGACGCTCCCCAGCACGCCAGCCGCTGTGATGAACAGGATTACCGGCCCGGCGACCGACGCGAGGTAGGCGGCCGCGATGAGCGTGACGGCATAGAGGCCCAGGGCGAAGTACAATATGGTGGAAGGGCGGACCTCGCCGGCCGCGCCCGGATGCAGCCTGTACCTCGTAGTCGGCGCACCTTCCTTGTCTACCCCGTGCCTGACGTCATAGTAGTCGTTGAGGATGTTGGTCGCCGCGTGGAAGGCCACCATCCCCCCAAGGGTCAGGAGATAGAGCGGGAGGTCGAATTCTCCGGCCAGGGTCGCGAAGAGGGTGCCCATGGTGACCGACGAAAAGGTCATCGTGAAGGACCAGGGCCTGGCAGAAAGAAGCGCTGTCCTAGCGCCGAGACTACGGCGCGGGGCCGTCGAGGCGGCCAGGGCCGCACCGGCGATGGGGCGGAACGAATCCCTCGGCGCGGCGCCTGATGACCTTGTCAGCATGTGTGATTACCACCTGCCAGTAGTAATATTAAGATTGACAGAGCGTGACTTCGGGGACGGAACCCCAGGCAAGGGTCCGCAGCTGTGCGATGAGGATTTAACGTCGGCCCTGTGGGGAGAGAAAGTGGACAAGGCGCGAAGGTCCGCGCTGGGGCTGGCCATTGTCGCGGCCGGGATGATGCCACTCTTCTTCCTCCCCAAGGACGACTTTGCCCTATCGACCTTCATAGCCACAGGGTGCATGGCCGCGGTGGCCGTGGCGTCGGGCGGCTACCGCAGGCTCTTCGCTCCCCGGGTGTGGACCCTGGGGGTGGGGGCGGTGTCGGCCGCAGGGCTCTATGCCCTGTTCTACGCCGGGAACCTAGCCGTAGTGGCGTTCCATCCCCTCGGCGTCGGGGCCCAGGCGGAGACGTCCATCTACGCTCTGATAGCGTCATCGGGCAACTTGCTCCCGCTGCAGGTCCTTGTGCTGGCCTGTGACTCCGTAGGCTTCGAGTCGTACTTCAGAGGGACGCTGCAGTCTCTCGCGGCACCCAGGCTCGGGCCAGCGGCCCCCTTTGCCGTGGCCGCCGTGGACGCTCTGATTCACGCCGCCAGCTTCAACATCCTCTGGGTCGTCGCCACGTTCCTCGCCGACTCCGTCTGGGGCCTCACATACTACCGGACCGGCGACCTGAGCTCGAGCATGCTGAGCCACTTCGCGTGGGACGTCGCGATATTCATGGTCGCCCCCATAGGCTGAGGCGCACAGGGGCAGGACCAGTCTCCGCCTCGGCGCTTATAACTCCCAGAAAGGCGCGGTGAGTGGATACGATGCCTGAAGGGAAGCTGCTCTGGGAGCCCGACTCGGGCTTCGTCAGGAAGACCGCCATGACAGCCTACACGAAGTGGCTGGAGAAGCGAGGCTTCGCCTTTGAAGGATACGACGACCTTTGGCGTTGGTCAGTGGAAGACCTGGAGGGATTCTGGGGGTCCATCTGGAAGTACTTCGACGTGGCGGGCGCCGACTATCCGGTGCTGGCGGAGAGGAAGATGCCCGGAGCCAAGTGGTTCGAGGGGGCCGAACTCAACTTCGCCGAACGCGTCTTCGCCAGGGAGAGAGAAGGACCGGCGCTCATATGCAGAGGGGAACGCGGCTCAGAGAAGACGGTCACATGGCAGGAGCTGCGGAAGAAGACGGCGGCCCTGGCCACGAGGCTGAAGGAGTCCGGCGTGGAGCGCGGGGACAGGGTGGCGGCGTTCCTTTCGAACGGGGCCGAGGCCGTTGTGGGCGTCCTGGCCACGGCGAGCATTGGAGCCGTCTGGTCGAGTTGCCCTCCTGAGTTCGGCACACAGTCGGTGATAGACAGGTTCGGTCAGATACGCCCGAAGGTCCTAATCGCGGCCGACGGCTACGGCTACGGAGGCAAGTGGACCGACAGGACAGAGGAGGTCGCTTCGGTAGTGAAGGCGATCCCAAGCATAGAGAAGACCGTCGCGGTTTCCGGCGGGAGCAGAAGCAGGGGGATCCAGGGGGCGGAGGACTGGGAGGAAGCGACGGAAGGCAAGTCAGGATTCGACAGTGAGTTCGTACCCTTCGACCACCCGCTTTGGGTCCTCTACTCGTCGGGGACCACGGGACTCCCGAAGCCGATTGTGCACTCTCATGGAGGGATACTCGTGGAGCTCCTGAAAGCTCTGGCGCTGCACAACGATGTGAGGGAAGGAGACCGCTTCTTCTGGTATACCACGACCGGGTGGATGATGTGGAACTACCTCGTGGGGGGCCTGCTCCATGGCGCCACGCTCGTCCTTTACAGCGGCCACCCCGCCTGGCCGCACCCTGACTCCCTCTGGTCTGTGATGGAGCAGACAAAGACGACATACATGGGTACAAGCGCCGCCTACATCTCAGGCTGCGCGAAGGCCGGGATCGAGCCGCGGAGCACACACAGGCTGGGCTCACTCAGGGGGATCGGCTCTACTGGGTCGCCGCTCTCGACGGACGGCTTCGAATGGGTGTACGCCAAGGCGAAAGAGGACGTCTGGCTCGAGTCGCTCAGCGGCGGGACTGACGTGTGCACCGCCTTCGTCACCGGGTCGCCGACCCTCCCCGTCCACTCAGGGGAGCTGCAGTGCAGGGCCCTGGGGGCCAGCGTCAAGGCCTTCGACGACGGCGGGGCACCGGTGGTGGGGAAGGTGGGTGAACTGGTCATCACCGAGCCGATGCCCAGCATGCCTGTGTTCTTCTGGGGGGACGAGGACGGGAGCCGCTACAGGGAGAGCTACTTCGACGCGTTCCCGGGGGTCTGGAGGCACGGGGACTGGATCAAAGTGACCAGCCGTGGGACGTGTGTCATCTACGGCCGCTCCGACGCCACGATAAAGAGGCAGGGGGTGCGGATAGGGACCAGCGAAGTCTACAGGGCCGTCGAGAAGGTGCCTGAGGTCTCGGACTCCCTCGTGCTCGATGTCCCCACCGGCTTGGGAGGAGACGAGATGGTCCTTTTCGTGTCTCTGAAGGAGGGCACATCACTGGACCAGGAGCTCCTCACGAAGATCAGGGCTCAGATAAAGTCTGACCTTTCGCCGCGGTATCTCCCCGAGAAGGTGGTCGCCGTCCCTGCCATCCCCCGGACCCTGAATGGGAAGAAGCTCGAGGTGCCCGTGAAGCGGATCCTCGCCGGGGCTGACCCCGACCGGGTCTTGAACAGGGGGTCCCTGGCAGACCCTGCTTCTCTGGACTACTTCGTGAAGCTGGCAAAGGAGACCGCCGCAGGCGCCTAGGCGCATTTTGGAAGGAAATTAATACCTGTGCCGAGCCGGCGGAAGTAATGCCGGCGCCTAGGAAGGTCTACATGATATCCGGCGGCGTGACCAAGTTCGCCAAGGCACACCCGGACATGGACTTCCGCCTGATGGTCAAGCGGGCCTTCGACTACGCCATGAAGGACATCCCCGAACTCAGGACGTCGGACATCGAAAGCAGCAGGATTTCTTACTTCTCGGACCACTTCGCACGGCAGTTGAAAGCCGCCTCGATGGTCCAAGACTATCTTGGCCTCAACCCGAAGGATTCGCGGAGGATCGAGTGGGGAGGAGCCACCGGCGGGCAGGCGATCCAGGCGGGGTGGGAGACGGTCGCCAGCGGGAGGAACGAGGTCTGCCTGGTCGCAGGCTTCGAGACAATGTCGCACGTCGAAACCTGGAAGGGGAACGAGTTCATCGCCCTCGCCTCAGACACCAACTTCGACTACCCTGTGGGAGGGTTCTACACCGGCTACTATGCGCTCATGGTCCAGCGGCACATCTACGAGTACCTGAGGAAGACGAAGTTCGCCCACGTCAAGGACGAGAAGAAGGCGCAGAGGGAGGCCACCCAAGAGGCGAAGAGAATCATGGCCATGGTCTCCGTGAAGAACCACGTCAACGCGGAGCACAACCCGTACTCCCAGTATCCTGAGAAGCTGACGATGAAGGAAGCCCTCGGGAGGGAGATGGTGGCCTATCCGCTGAACAGGCCAATGATATGCACCATGAGCGACGGAGCCGCGGTGGCCATACTAGCCTCCGAGGACGTCGCTTTCAAGTACACAGACCACCCCGTGCTGATCAAGGGGGTCGGGTGCGGGACAGACACCATGAGGCTGGCAGACAGGCCCCACGGGAGCGTGCCGCTCTTCCCATGGGAAGAGGCTGGATACTACTCCGACCTGAGGTATCCCGGCGTCCATTCTTTCCGCGCAGGGAGGGCCGCGGCACTCGAGGCGTACAAGAACTCAGGCATAAGGGACCCGAAGAAGGAGCTGGACTTCGTCGAGCTCCACGACGCCTACGCGAGCTCAGAGATACAGACGTACGAGGACATCGGCCTGTGCAGGTACGGGGAAGGATACGAGTTCGTGGACCAGGGCCACCCGTTCCTCGAGGACATAGACTATGGGCTGGACCTCCCCCACAGGGGGACCATACCAGTCAACCCCTCTGGAGGGCTGATCGCCTGCGGGCACCCGGTGGGGGCGACCGGGATAATGCAGGGGGTCTTCGCGTTCTGGCAGCTTCAGGGAAGCATACGCAAGCACTTCGGGAACGACAAGCTCCAGATTAGAGGCGCGAAGCGCGGGCTGATTCACTCCCACGCTGGGACCGGGAGCTCGGTGACCGTCACGATCATGGAGAGGGCCTAGCTTGGCCCAGCCGAGGAAGTTCACGAAGTTCAGGGACGTGATGAAAGAGGTCAACACCAAGGGCGCTGCCCTCTACAAGAACCCTGCGGGGACCGAGGACCTCGTCATACTCTCCCCCTACGCCATCAACTACATCCACAGCTACGCGGAGGACTCGCCATTCTTCCTCGGGCTGGCGAAAGGGAAGATCCTGGGGAGCGAGTGCAAGAGCTGCCACTACAGGTATGCCACGCCGCGGAGCCACTGCATGGCCTGCGGGGCCGAGACGGAGTGGTTCGCCCTCCCGAAGGAGGGGCGGGTACACTCCTGGACGACCTGCTACTACGGAGGGGAAGAGTTCCTGAAGGAGACCCCATTCAACCTGGCGCTGGTCGAGTTCGACGGTGTGGACACGCTCCTCCTGACGAGGCTGAAAGATGCCAAGGAGGCAGACATATTCATCGGGATGAAGGTGAAGGCTGTGTTCCGCCACCC
Organism: Nitrososphaerota archaeon; assembly: GCA_029785085.1. Lineage (GTDB taxonomy): Archaea > Thermoproteota > Nitrososphaeria > Nitrososphaerales > Gagatemarchaeaceae > UBA183. The sequence goes on from JAFMAI010000003.1 coordinate 80,019, forward strand.
CCCGCGGTATCTCATCTCCGACGTGCACTTCGTGCCCTCGGAGAAGCCAAGGAAGAAGTGAACCCGACCCCTAGGGGCTGACAGGGGTCAGCCACTTCGAGTAGCGTCTGACCTTCCCGTGGATGGTCTGCTCGTAGAGCTTCGCCAGTCTGTCCGTGATCGGGGTCCCGTTGTCTCCGATCTGCCTGCCGTCAATCTCGCTCACCCTGGCGATTCCGGCCGCGGTGCCGCTGAAGAAGACCTCGTCGGAGGTGTAGAGCTCCTCCTTGGTGGCGTCGTTCCTGTAGAAGGTGATCTTCTCGTCGCGGGCGAACTGGATGACTGTGTCTCGGGTTATCCCCCGCAGTATCCCTGAGCTGGCGGGAGGGGTGCTGAGGATGCCGTCCTTGACCCGGAATATGTTCTCCCCCGGTCCCTCGGCCACCATGCCATTGACGTTCAGGAGAATCGCCTCGTCGTACCCCGCCGCCACGGCCTGCATCTTGGCCAGGGCCGAGTTGGCGTAGTTGGCCGCGCACTTCGCCTGCACCGGCATCGCCCTCGAGTCGATCCTGACCCAGTTGGTGATGGTCGCCCTCACCCCCTTCTTTGAGGCGTCGCCGAGGTAGGCCCCCCACTCCCAGGATGCGATCGCCACTGATATCTTGCTGGTAAGCGGGTTGAGGCCCATCTCCCCGTAGCCCGTGTACGCTATGGGACGGAGGTAGCACTCCTCCGCCGGGTTGTTCCTGACGAGGTCCACGCAGGCCTGGGCTATCTCCTTCGCCGAGAAGCCCAGGTTCATCCGGTAGATCTTCGCGCTGTTCATGAGGCGCTCGATGTGTTCAGGGAGCCTGAAGATCGCGGTCCCGCTGGGTGTCTTGAACGCCCTGATACCTTCGAATATCGCCATGCCGTAGTGTAACCCGTGAGTGAGGACGTGTATCTTCGCGTCGTCCCAGGGGACAAGCTTCCCGTCCATCCAGATCTCCTTTTGCGGCTTCATACCTGAACTCGGCCCTGGGGATTCGGTATTTAGGGAAAGCGATTTCCGCTGACCGGTTCCGTTTAAAACGAAGTATTGACGAAGTATGGCCATGGCCGAACCAGTCATACTGTCTGCCTGCAGGACCCCCATCGGGAAGTTCGGGAAGAGCTTGGTGGGGGTGGCGGCCACCAAGCTCGGGGCCCTGGTCATAGAAGAGGCGATGAGGAGGGCCAAAGTCGCCCCTGGGGAAGTCGACGAAGTGATTATGGGGAACGTCGTGTCGGCGGGCCTCGGCCAGAATCCTGCGAGGCAGGCCGCCGTGCACGCGGGGGTGCCTTTCGGCGTGGGTTCGTTCACGGTCAACAAAGTCTGCGGGTCCGGCCTGAAGGCAGTGATGCTGGCCGCGCAGTCGGTCAAAGCCGGGGACAACGAAGTCGTGGTCGCCGGGGGGATGGAGAACATGAGCAACGTCCCGTACCTCGCCAAGGGCGTCAGGTGGGGGACGAAGTTCGGGGACGCGCGCCTCCTCGACGGCATGATAGTGGACGGCCTTTGGGACGCCTATCATGACTACCACATGGGGGTCACGGGCGAAAACGTGGCCAGGAGGTTCCACATCTCGAGAGAGGAGGCGGACGAGTTCGCCTACTCCAGCCACATGAAGGCGGCCAAGGCCTCCGAAGAGGGCGCGTTCGATCTGGAGAAGGTGAAGGTGAGGGTCAAGCGCGAGGGAGGGGAGATCGCCGAGTTCTCGGTCGACGAATGCGTGAGAGAGGACACCACCCGGGAGAAGCTGGCCAGGCTCAAGCCGGTCTTCAAACCAGACGGCGTGCTGACCGCGGGGAACTCATCTCAGCTGAGCGACGGCGCCTCGGCCCTTGTCATCGCGTCGCAGGAGGCCGCGGACAGGCTGGGAGCCAAACCGCTCGCGAAGGTCATAGGGTACGAGACCGGAGGGCTCGAGCCTGCGAGGGTCATGGAGGCGCCCATCCCTACGACGAAGGCGCTCCTCAGGAGGCTGAAGATGGACGTCGGCGACATCGACGTCTTCGAGCACAACGAGGCATATTCCACGGCGTCCATAGCCGTAAGGAGGGCCCTAGGCGTCGACCAGTCCAGGTTCAACGTCTGGGGCGGGGCCGTGGCGCTCGGGCACCCCATCGGGTGCAGCGGGGCGCGGGTGCTCACCACGCTGATCTACGGGCTGAAAAGGAAGGGCAGGAAGACAGGTCTTGCGACGCTCTGCCTGGGCGGCGGGAACGCTGTCTCTATGGTTGTGGAGGCTTGAGCTCCCTTAGCTTCCTGCGGAGGACCTTCCCTATCAGGGTCTTCGGCAGCTCCTGGACGAACTCCACCTCCTTGGGGACCTTGAACTTCGCGAGCCTCTCCTGACAGAACGCCGTGATCTCCTGGGCGGTGACCTTCTTGGCAGGGTCCTTCAGGACCACGAACGCCTTCACGGCCTCACCGCTGAAGTCGTCGGGGATTCCGACGACCCCGGCCTCCTTCACGTCGGGGTGCTCGAAGAGGACGTCCTCCACCTCTCTCGGGTACACCTTGAGCCCGCCCACGTTCACCATGTCCTTCTTCCTGTCCACGATGTAGAAGTAGCCTTCGGGGTCCATCTTGGCCACGTCGCCGGTGATGAACCATCCGTCCTTCAGGACGGCGTCTGTCTCCTCCTTCTGGTTCCAGTAGCCCTTCATGACCTGCGGCCCCTTCACGGCGAGCTCTCCGACCTCGCCCGCCTTGAGGACCTTGTCCCTGTCTGACAGGTCGACTATCATGGCGTCCGTCTCGCTGAACGGGGGCCCGATGGACCCGTCCTTCACGACCCCGCCGCTCACGGGGTTGCAGTGCGTCACGGGGCTGGTCTCCGAGAGCCCGTACCCTTCGACGAGGTTCCCCCCGGTCAGCTCGATGAACTTCTTCCTGACAGCCGGTGGGAGGGCCGACCCGCCCGAGAGGCAGGCACGGACGGAGCGCAGGTTGAACTTGCTTGCTTCGGGCTTGCTGTTGATGGCCACGTACATGGCAGGCGCACCGGAGAAGATGGTCACCTTCTGGCTCTGGATGGTCTTCATCACCTCGTCCACGTGGAAGCTGGGGAGCAGCACCATCGCCGCGCCCGCTGCCAGGGGGGCGTTCATGGTGACCGTGAGCCCGTAGATGTGGTAGAGCGGGAGGACGCAGAGAGAGATGTCGCGCCCTGTGATGGGGAAGAGGGAGACGCCGTACTCCGCGTTGGAGACGAGGTTGTAGTGGGTGAGCATAGCGCCCTTCGACACCCCTGTGGTCCCCCCGGTGTACTGCAGGACTGCGACGTCGCTGACAGGGTCGACAGAAGCGTAGGTCGCGATGGGGGCGCTGGACCCGACAAGGTCCACGAAGTCGAGGGTGTCGCGCCGGGGGACATCCTTGATCCCGGCGAGGCCCGCGAGGCGCCTCTTCAGGCCCGGCAGGTAGTCCCCGAGCCCGGTGACTACGACATGCCTGAGGCTGAGCCTCCCCCGGCACCCTTCGAGGCTGCTGAACAGATCCATCCCCCTGGCTACCGTCCGACTCGCAACGACTACCTCCGCACCCGAGTCCCTCAGCTGGTGCTCCAGCTCCCTCTCCTTGTAGACCGGGTTGCACATGACGACGATCCCTCCGCACTTCAGGGTCCCGAAATAGGCGATGACCAGCTGCGGGATGTTCGGGAGGAAGACAGCCACCCTGTCCCCTTTCTTTACGCCGAGCCCCACCAGCGCGGATGCGAACCTGGAAGAGAGCTCGTCCACCTCGGCGTACGTGAAGTCCCTTCCCTGGTAGTGGAGGCAACGATCCCTGGGATGCAGCTTTGCAGAGTCGGTCAGGAGCGCATAGAGCGGCCTGACCCGAGGCCGTGGGACAGAGTACCTGTTCCCGACCTGCGCCTTGAGCCATGGACGCTCGAGAGGCTCCGGCATAGGCCGCCAACGGCTCAATACACGCCTTAAGGATATCCCCGAAGCGCCAGCGAGGCGGTCTAGGCTTAAGTATGGACAGCCAGGGCGATGAGTCGAGCCCGAACATGCCTCAGACAGAGGAGAAATATCTCGTCCTCTGCGTCGACAGGGACGACGACCTCGGATCAAAGGCCAGGGTCGAGTCTCCGGTGGTGGGAAGGAAGGCGGCGGTGGAGGCGGCGACCAAGCTGGCGCTCGCAGACCCCGAGGAGGCCGACGCCAACGCTATCTTCGCGGCGGTCAAGAAGTACGACGAGTTGGTCGAATCGAACACCCCCTGCGAGGTCGCGGTGGTGTGCGGCGACCCTGACAGAGGTTTCCAGGCCGACAGGAGGGTCGGGAGGCAGGTGAGGTCGATCGTCCAGGGCGGGTCCTACTCCGGTGTGGTGCTGGTGTCCGACGGAGGCGAGGACGAGCAGGTGATACCCGTAATCCAGAGCCAAAAGCCGATCGTTTCGGTGCACAGGGTGACGGTCAAGCACAGCCAGACGGTGGAGGAGACCTACGAGATCCTCGGCCGGTACCTTAGGATGCTGGTGTTCGACCCCCACTATTCGAAGTACGCGCTGGGGGTCCCTGGGCTCATCCTCGTCCTGGCAGGGATCCTTATAGTCGCCAACAGGACATTCGAGGCAGGGATCGCAGCCCTCCTCATCATAGGCGGGGCGTTCCTGGTCAGGGGGTTCAGCATAGACAGGAACGTCACCGGCCTGCTTCACAGGGGCCCTACCGGCTTCCTCAGGTTCTTCTCTCTGGTGGCCGGGATAATCGTGGCCCTGGTGGGCATCCTCACAGGGTACGGCTCCATGCTCAGTGACACGGTGGCGGTCAAAGCCATATCAGCCAACCCGGCGAACATCCTGGTCTACGGAGGGGTGCTCGTGGGGAACTTCATCGGAGGGAGCATAGACTTCGTGTGGGGAGGCATAGCCATCTACGCCGCCGGAGCCCTGCTGTCTCACCTTGCCAGGGGGAGCGCCCGCTGGAACAGGGACGTCTTCGTCCTGGTGATGCTGGCCATACTGTATCTCCCGCTTCAGACGTTCTCAGCCTACCTCGTGAGCGGAAACGCCCAGTCGATCTTCCTGCTGGTCTCCGCTGTCCTCGTGGGCCTGGCTGCAATCTTCGCGCTCACCACAGCCATTTATCCGCGGGTCCGGGTCAGGGGCCCTGCGGAAAACGAATAGCACATGTTAGAGTCAGCGCTGAGGTACCTGGGCGCATACAAGGTCTACGAGGGGAGGCTGAAGGCCCAGGTCGAAGGGGACGAGATACCGGGACACGTAGGCATCATCCTGGACGGGAACAGGCGCTGGGCTCAGATTCAGGGGATATCCAACGGGCTAGGCCACGAGGAAGGGGCGAACAGGGCGGAGGAGCTCCTTGACTGGTGCCACGACCTGGGGATCAAGACAGTCACGCTGTATGTGCTGTCCACGGAGAACCTGGACAGGACCCCGAAGGAGCTGGCTGCCCTGTTCCGCCTCATCGAGGCGAGGCTCAACAGGCTGCTCAGCGACGCTAGGATATCGAAGTACAAGGTCAACGTCAGGGCCATCGGGCACCTTGACCTCCTCCCCCAGTCGATCGTCGACCTCCTTCGGGCCATCGAGAGAAAGACGGAAGGTTACAGCGACCACTACCTCAACATCGCAGTCGCCTATGGAGGACGCGCGGAGATCACCGACGTTGTACGGTCCGTCGCCCAGGACGTGAAGAGCGGGAAGCTGAGCCCGGAGGCCATAACCGAAGACACCGTCTCGAGGAGGCTCTACACGGCCTATCTCCCCAACCAAGAGCCGGACCTCATAATCAGGACGTCGGGGGAAGAGAGGACGAGCGGGTTCCTCCTCTGGCAGGGCGCCTACTCGGAGTTGGTGTTCGTGGACGTCTTCTGGCCTGCCTTCCGGTACATCGACCTGCTCAGGGCCATCAGGACCTACCAGAAGCGGAGACGAAGGTATGGCCGATAAGAAAACATATAGCATGACCTGGTGAGAGGGAGCCCAAGTTGAAGGTAACCCTCGGTACGCTCAAGGGCAAGGGGGATGAGCTGGCGGCGTTCCTGGAGCCGCGGGTCGGCACCAAACCTTCTGTCTCTGGCGACTCCATGGAGATAGAGGACGAGGGCCTCAGGGACGGAGTGAAGCCCAGGGACGTGAAGACCTACATCAAGCGTTTCCTGTTCATGAACGGGGTCAGAAAGAAGTACAGGGTGTTCGTCGCTGGGAAAGAACTCACGATTCAAGAGATAGTGCTGGGAGAAGAGTCTGAAGAGGAGAAGGAGAAGAAGACGCCGAAGGAACCCGAAGCCGTCGAGGATACACCGAAGGCCCCGGAGGCCGAGCCCAAGGAGGAAGAAGCGAAGGCCCCCGAGTCTGAGAAGCCCGAAGGCTCTGGAGAGAAGCCGAAGAAGGCAGCCCCCAAGAAGCCTAGGGCAAGGAAGAAGAAGTCAGAAGAGCCCTAGGCAGGCCTAGGTCTCCGCGCCCGCTTCAGCCGCTTGGCCCTGAGTAGGGCCCTCAGATAGTTCCTTGATTCGCGTAGCCCTTTCAACGACTGGCGGAAGTCGCCGAGGGAGAAGTCGCCTGACCCCTTCCTGAGGCTGCTCAGGGCGAACTTGAGCGCCTGCCTCTCGTCGGGTACGGCGTACTGCTTCAGCTCGACGAAGCGGCCAGGGTTCTCCTCGTCTAGGTCGAGCCTGATGAAGCCGATGCTCTTCTCCACCATCAGGTAGGCGATCCAGACAGATCGGATCTGCTCTTCGGAAGGCTCCCCCGATATGGAAGCCAGGGCCGCCTCCAGCCTCGAGGCTGCGTCTGCGAGGTCTTTGGCAGTCTCCTCCCTCCACTCGCTCAGGGTCGAAACGGGCTCCCTCCGCAGGAACGCATCAAGGGTTGCTTCCTCTTCCGATTATTTATAACCAAGACAGGGGCGGCCGGCGATGGTTGCCGAAGAAGGAAGACCAGAGGATCGGAGGCGCATGCTACATCGGCCTGGACTCCCTGCTCGACCTCGGGAGACTATCCTGCGCGCTCGAGAGGGCCCCGTTCCCCCTCTTCGCGTTCAAGCAGGGGAAGGCGACGAGGATCGCCGCCCAGGCGGACCTGTTCATGGGGACCCCTATCTTCTACTACTTCGACAACGGGACAGTCGACGAGTTTCTCGCATACAGGATAACCGGGGAGGGCGAGGAGGTGCAGTTCGTGAGCTCGGCCAGCAACGCGTCGTACCTCTACGCGCCAGTGATAAGGGTCCAGAAGATGCCCAAGCCCCTGGAAGAGAAGAACGGATTCCAGGACAAGTTCATGTCCGTCGAGGTGGAGAACGTGCCGAGCCTCGTGAAAGTGGGCGCCTACAAGACCCTCTTCGAGGAGCCGCCTCTCCCTCTGTTCGCATTCAGAGAAGGGAGCGGATGGATTCTCGGGACCTTCGCCCGCATCGACGACTATGAAGAGGCATCCATATTCTTCTACGCGCGGCTGAAGGATGAGCCCTCGGGGTTCCTGAAGTACACCTACGACAGGATAACTGAGACCACCTACGTCAAGCGCACGGACGAGCCTGGGTTCCACTACATCAAGGTGGTGAAGCTCATGGGGGGCCACCCTCTGGTGGAGTTCTGAGCCCGTCCCTCACGAACTTCTCGGCGTCTGTCAGCGTGAACTTTGAGTTGTCGTAGGACGCCCTGTGCAGCGCTTCGCCGTACCTGAACCATCCGAAGCCCTGGTGCTCGAAGGATATCTTCACGCTCTCGGTGTCCGTGGACGCGAGCATGTACACGACCTGCTTGTGCACGTTCTTCCTGCCGCGGCGGTAGTAGTACTCTATCACCTTCCTGAAGCCCGGGATTATCTTGATCCGCTTCAGCCCCGTCTCTTCTTCTACCTCTCTCAGGACGGTCTGTAGCTCGCTCTCCCCCTTTTCGACGCCCCCCTTGGGGAAGTCCCACCGGCCGGCGTTTAGCAGCAGCAGGTACATCCTCCCTCCAGGCGTGTCCCTGAAGACCACCGCCCCGGCTGACTTCTCCTCCACGGCCGCAGCGACAGCGGCGACGGATTAATATGATTCACCGGTAGTCGGGCGGCTGATGCCCCTGGGGGAACCGTTCAGGCACGATAGCCCGCGGGACTCGGAATGAGAGCGACAGGAGTGCGGTTCGTGGAGCGGCTGAAGCTGAAGGTCCAGAAAGAGAACCTGTGGTTCTTCATCCTGCTCCTCCTCTCGACCGAAGAGAGGTACGGCTTCGAGCTCAGGGAGTTGATCAACGAGAAGTTCGGGTTCTGGAGCGGGAGCGTGACGGCGTACCGCGTCCTCTACGACCTCGAGGGGTCAGGGATGGTGAGGGCCGAGGCGAAGGACAGGCGGAAGTACTACCAGATCACCGAACTCGGCCGCCAGGAGGTGAAGGAGGCCAAGGCGTTCCTGCAGACCCTCCTGACGGAGCAAAAGACAGGCTGAGTCTATTTTACAATAGTAAAATAGGGGCTGATATACCCTCGGCGACGAGGGAGCGATAGATGGCCAAGATCAAGGTAGCCGTTGCCGGTGTGGGCAACTGCGCCTCGGCGCTGGTCCAGGGCCTCCGTTACTACTCGAAGAACGGGCCGGACGAGGGCCTGACCTACTGGAACGTTGGGGGATACACCCCCAAGGACCTGGAGTTCGTCGCCGCCTTCGACGTCAACGCGAAGAAGGTGGGCAAGGACCTCTCTCAGGCGATTTTCCAGCCGCCAAACAACACAGTCAAGGTTGCCGATGTCCCCAGCATGGGGGTCAAGGTGATGAAGGGCCCGGTGCTCGACGGCATAGGGAAGTATCTCAAAGACGTCGTGCCGCTCTCGCCCCAGCCGGCTAAGGACATCGTGCAGGAGCTGAAGGACAGCGGCACCGATGTCCTGGTGAACTATCTCCCGGTGGGGAGCACCGCCGCGACCCAGGCCTACGCCGAGGCAGCCCTGAAGGCGAAGGTCGCCTTCGTGAACGCAATACCGGTGTTCATCGCATCAGACGAGCGCTGGTCCGGCAGGTTCGCGGCCGCCGGGCTCCCCGTGGCCGGGGACGACGTCATGAGCCAGGTCGGGGCTACAGTACTCCACAAGACGCTGGTCAAGATGGCCATAGACAGGGGGGTGAAGGTGGACGAGACGTATCAGCTGAACATAGGAGGGGATACCGACTTCCTGAACATGTTGGAAGAGAGCAGGCTGAAGGACAAGAGAGAGAGCAAGACCAGCGCGGTGAGGGCCATGTCACCCTATGAGGTGCCGACGAGGATAGGGCCGAGCGACTACGTCCCCTTCCTCGACAATGACAAGGTGTGCTACATCTGGTTGAAGGGGAGGTACTTCGGCGGAAGCGTAGTGAAGGTCGACGTGAAGCTGCACGTGGTCGACGCCTACGACAGCGGCGGCGTGATGGTCGACGCCATCCGTGGGACGAAGGTCGCGCTGGACCGCGGGGTCTCGGGGCAGCTCGAGAGCCTCTCGGCCTACTGCTTCAAACACCCCCCGACCCAGATGCCCTACCCCGCCGCAAAGGCCGCCTTCGAAGAGTTTACTTCAGGGAAGCGGGAACGGTAGCCGCCGCCTTCCTGACGTAGAAGGCCGCGGCGAGCACGGCTATCAGCACGAAGACAGACGGGATAGTATAGCGGATCAGTACGTTCGCCGTGATGGTCAGCGAAGAGGGTGCGGAGGGCACATCCCCGTTGATCGTGGCCCCGTCGTAGACGAAGGTGAGCTTGGCGCCGCTCAGTGGGATCGTCTGACCGGACCCGGCCACTACGCTGGCGTTGGCCACGGCCACTCCCCGGGGTCCCAGGCTGGAGAAGTAGACCGTGATCCCCTTGGACGTGGCCTGCATATTCTGTAGGTCGGAGAAGGTCAGCCCGATCGGTAAGGGGAGGGTGAAGTTCACGCCCGACACCTGGACGGCAGACGGGTTGGTTATCCGCACCGAGAGTGTGAACGTCTTCCCTTCCTCCGGAGTCGAAGGGGAAGATGTCAGGGCCGCCGAGAGCGGCTGATATATTTGGACGGTCGAGGAGCCTCCCTTGACTGAGAAGGAGGTCCCTCCGAAGTAGAAGGAAGCCGAGACCGGGGCAGCAGACCGGTTCCCATAGCCCTGAAACGTTGACACGTGGTAGGAGAATGTGACGTTCCCTCTGTCGCCGATCGACCCCACTGTCTGGCGCAAGACGGAGCTGGAGTTAGTCAGCGAGTCGAAGGAGTCCGGGGTAGTGCTCACGGTCGCGTTGTAGACAGGGGTGGGCCCGTAGTTCTCAGCCACGACGGACACCAGGGACGTCATCCCGCTGAAGAGCTCCTGAGGCGAGTACTGCTTGGTCAACGCCAGCCCTGCGGGGACCGGGACCGGGCCCGACGAGCCGGACACTGAGGCCCCGGCCGCCTGGCCGGTGAAGGTGAACGGCTGGAGCATGTAGTTGGTTCCGCTTGTGAGGTTGTAGCTCATCGAAGTCCGAATCGTGGTCGAGGCGTTGAGCGTCTTGTAAGATATGGTGACTGTGCCGGACGAGCAGCTGATCCCTAGGCCGCTGACGTGACCGCACCCCAGCCCGGCCGGGAGAGTGCCGGTAGCCACGAAGTCGGACACCCCCACCGGGGCTATGTCTGATGCGGCGAAGTTGAGCGTGAGGTTGGTCTCGCTCGCGGAGAGGGCGTTGAACGAGGGGGACACTTCGAGCATAGGCAGCGCGACCTGCATGCCGCTCTGCGAGAAGACGTCCGCGACCGTGTTCGTGGTGGCATTGAGCGCGACCCCCGCAGGGTTCTGGTAGACCACGTTGTAAGACCGCGTGACGTTGATGTCGGTCATGCTCGGCGCCGACTGCGAGACAGTTACGGTCGCGGTCCCACCCCCTGCTGCCAAGCCTGGCACCGACTTGCCGGCAACGACCACCGAAGACGCGGGCTGGGTCCCCACGTTGACTAGTGTTATGTTGAACAGCTGGGTCTTGCCGACCGGCTTGCCGAGGCTCCCGGACGGGGAAGGCTGAAGGGTCGCGTATACCACTGCGTTGTCAGCCCCCAGCGACAGCCTGATGGGGTTGATGTTCGCTGTCGCGTTGAAGGTCGCTCCACTGACCTGGTACTGATACCTGACCACAGAGGCTGGGATCGTGACTGAACCAGGGGCAGTCCCCGTGTACTCGAGCCTGTAGACCGGGGTGATGCTGCCCGACGGTGCCAGCGATATCGAGCTCACCGAATCGTTGCCGCCTAGGAAGGTGAACTCACCCGTGCTCTTCCACCAGTTGTCTGAGAAGGAGAGGCTGGTGATGGTCGCGGTAGGCGAGAGGTTGGCGAAGGTGAGTGTCACGGCAAGGTCCCCGTTGGTGTAAAGGACGCCCACGTCAACCGCCCTGGTGGCGAGCAGTGGAGCCGGCTGCTCGACGATGGTTGCGTTGGTGCTGTGCAGGGTGTGCCCCGGGGCGAGAGTCAGCGAGTAGGTCCCGGTGAAGGCGGCGACGTCGTTGCTTATCGTTGCCTTGTCATGGGAGCTTATCGTCCCGCCCAGTACCTTCACGCGGATGTCTGAAGAGGAGCTGCCGGGCGCGGCCGTCAACGAGGTCACCGCGCTGCCGAAGAGCGCGGCTACGTTCAAGCTCCCCGCGGAGGTGAGGGCTGAGGGCGTGATGGAACCGACCACCAGATTGTGAGTGAATCCGTTGCCGGAGGCCGACTTCGCCCCTTCCAGCACGACGAAGGGGGACCCGGAGGAGGTGAGAAGCGACGCCGATATGGCCTTGGTGAACCCCCCCTCAGACCTAGGAAGGAACCCGCTGAGGAGCGTCACAGGGACAAGTCTGGAGAAGGAGACAGGGCTGAAGAACGAGTACACCCCGGTGCCGTTCGACATCGAGACGAAGTCGGTGAGGAGATACGAGTCCAGGGCGTCAGCGGCCGCCGAGGCGTGCGAAAAGGAGTCGGCGCCCACCGTCAGGAACATCCCCTGGGGGACGATGGAAGGGACGGGCAGAAGGTTGTACCCCTGCGGGCCGAACACCTGGAAGTCGGAGCTCCAGCCCAGGGTGCTGATCGCTGTGACGTTGTACCAGCTGAGCCCCGGGGTCGACTCCAGGGCCGAGAGGTGGCTGGAGCCGTTCACGCCGTCGAAGGTGAAGTACCATAGGGCGTTCGAGCCCGCCACGTAGACGTTGAGCTTCTCCGAGTAGGGGCTCTGGGCGTGGGCCAGCTGCAGTGGGACCGCCGAGAAGACCATGAGGGCAACGATGACGAACGCTAACAGCCTGGAGTGCTTCAAACGAGACGAAGGAGGGCGCCCCGTTCACCATATAAAACCGTTTGAGGGATTGGTCATCGCTTTCTGGGCGTCTCTTCCGAAGGGTCGTCGACCCCCCGGTCGTTGAGGACGAAGACCGTGTCCCTCTCAGGATGGTATGGGCTGTCCACCATCCTGGCTATGCGGTTCTTGGCAGCCTTCCTGAGGTACAGCCTGTAGGTGCTCGTGTGAGCGACCACGTGCCCGCCAGTGGGCCTGGTGGGGTCCCCGAAGAAGGAGTCCGGGGCGGCCTGCACCTGGTTCGTGACCACCACGGCTATGTTGTAGATTTCTGCTGTCCTCAGGAGCTGGTGCATGAAGCGGTTGAGCCTCTGCTGCCTTTCGGCGAGGGTCCCCCTCCCGAGGAACTCGGCCCTGTAATGCGCAACGGCGCTGTCCAGGATGACCAGCTTCACCTTGTTGGGCTCGATGATGCGTCCGAGGTCTTTCACGATGAGCTCCTGGTGCGCGCTGTTGTAGGCCCTGGCCACGGTGATACGAGAGAGTACCTTCTCGGCGTCCATCCCCCTGGCCTCGGCTATCTCCTGTATCCTCTCCGGCCTGAAGGTGCCTTCGGTGTCGATGTAGATCGACCCTGCGTCCAGTCCTCCCTCCCCCCTTGGCTGCTGCGCCATGACGCAGAGGGTGTGACAGATCTGGCTGTTGTGGAGTATGGTCGGGATGTTGCCACTGACGAACGCGTGGCCTTCCGGTACCTCGAAGTCGTACACGTAGTCGTTGTACTTCTCTTCACGTATCTCCGTTATCGTGTCCCAGTTGAACTCCATCGCTTTCTCGAGCGCATCCACGGCGCCTTCAAGCATCTGGATGCGCCTCTCGGCCTCTTTGGCCGCGGCCGTTTTGAAGGCCGCAATCCTCTCTTCCGGGAGCCCGCGCTTGAAGTAGTTATTGAAACCCGCCTTTGAAACGCCGAGGGGTTTAGCCAGGACGTTTGCTGAGAACGACAGCGAAAGCGCATACCTCCGGAAACCGTCCGGGGATTCGAGCTCGGCCCGCTGTAGATCCCTCAGGTTCCGGGCAAGCGAATCGGAGACGCTTTTCAGGAAGTTGACTGCCGCCTCCACCTGGGCGTCGGTCATCCCAGTCTTGCCGTACGCTGACCTGGCCAGCGCCTCGTAGAGGACACCGTTCTTCCTCAGAACGCCCTCGCGTCTGATGTGTCTCGAAGAAACAGCAGACCTGTACGTCGCCCTAAGCAGGTCCCCTGCAGGGGTGCCGTACTTGCTGTTCCTCGCCTTCACCCTCCGGACTCTCTTGCTCTTGAAAGGGACCTGTGACATCTTGTCCCTATCTGAGCCGGCGACATGCAACCTGTAGTGGGGCCCCGTGCCTGCGTCTTCGACGCTGAAGGTCGATGATATGCCGAGCCTAGAAAGAAGATACGATACCCCTTCAATCAGCACTTTACTGTCCGAGGAAACTTCGACGTCTGGGCCTTGGACGCGCCCATCCCCCTCGAAGTAGCCCGCGAGGAAGTAACGTACGATGTCGTCGCTGCCATTGAGAACGCAGTCGGGAACGCACTTCGAATAGGAGTCGCACTCGATCAGCTTCCCGAGCAGCCTCTTCACCGGAGACCTGAGCAGAATCAAGGCGGAACGGTCTTCCCTGCGGGAGATGGTCGGCTCGAAACCAAATCTGTTCTTGAGATACTCCTTCGTCCATACGACCAGTTTCTCGTCGGTGTTCGTAATTGACAGGGGGTTCCTCGTCCCTTCTGCCACAAAGAACCCAAGGAAGAAGGCGTCGTCGTCCGTGATGTCAGACCTCCCCGATATGACCAACGTCTTTGGGGTCGCGATCTTGTCGCCGACCGAAAGGGAGGCCGAAGGGACCCATTGGATACCACTGCCTGAGAAGACCATCGCCATATGGAGCCTGGCGAGCCTCAGGTCTCTCCCGCGCTCTGTCTTGACTACCAGAATTGATGAAACGCGCTCCCGGTAGAGGTACGATGCCGGAGTGGGTCGCGAGTTCAGGCCGACGACGTTGACCCCTTTGAGCGGGACGACGTAACCTGAGTCGAGGGGCTTCTCGCCATACAGGCCCTTGTACTTCTCATAGGTCGCTGCGATCGGCTCGAAGTGCATGTTGGCATCGTTGCTGTAGAGAACCTTCGTGTCTCCGCCGACGCACTTTCCGCTCCCGAACTCGCCGAAAAATTCGGTCATCGCCCAGGTCTCGATGCCCCCACCCAGGAGGTCGTCGAGGTTCTTGGAACCTGTGGAGACCCTGTCGATGGCCTTCCGCTTGACTAGGAGGTCCGCGGCGTTGATGAAGTCAGGCTCGAGCCGGTGCAGCTCCACCAGCTTCTTTCTGGCCTTGTTGTTCAGCTCTACCGCCTTGGAGACGTCGATGTCTACGGCGTCGGCGATGTCCATGGGCCCCGAGGTGGCCAGGTCGAGTATCGTCTCGATCCCGGCGTCCTTCAGCTTGGCCTTGGTGGCAGGCCCTACACCCGGGAGGGTGTCGAGCTCCAGGTCGTCTCCGACTTCGGCTTCAGGCAACGAAGTGCGCGAGGCTCTTCCGGTAGATAAGCATGCTTCAGGGAGAGATGCGTGAAAGTGTTCTAGGGAACAGGCTGGCCGAGCGGATGTGCTTCAGCCCGGCGATCCATCGCGTCGTCCTCTCCACCCCGATACCGAAGCCGGAGTGAGGAGGCATGCCGAACTTTCTCAGCTCCAGGTACCATGCGAATGACTCGGTGGGGAGGTCCTGGCTCGAAATCCTCTCCATGAGCTGAGCGTATTCGTGTATCCTCTGCCCTCCGGTTGCGAGTTCCCCGACCCCCTCGGGGGCGATCAGGTCGGCCGACTTCGTCACGTTCGGCCTGTCCGGGTAGGTCATGTGGTAGAACGACCTCGCGGTGAGAGGGTAGTCGGTGATGAAGAATGGAGCGTCCTGGGTCTGGCTCACGGCCCTCTCCGCTTCTGTGGGGAGGTCGTCCCCCCACTCGAACCCGAAGCCCTTGCTCTCGGCGATGGACCGGGCCTCGTCGTAGGATATCCTGGCGAACGGGATCCCGGGCTGCTTGAGCTTCCTGCCGAGGGTCTTCAGGTCAGTCTGTCTGTTCGCCAGCACCCTCTCCACCATCATGGAAAGGAGCTCCTCCTGGACCCTCATGTTGTCCGCCTGCTCGGCGAAGGCCTGCTCGGCCTCGATCATCCAGAACTCGGTCAGGTGTTTCGCTGTCTTCGACTTCTCCGCCCTGAACGCGGGCTGGAATATCCATACCTTCTGCAGCGCGGGGAGGGCGGCCTCCTCGTAGAACTGCGCGCTCTGGCTCAGGCTGGCCTTCTTCCCGAAATAGTCGACCGAGAAGAGGGTCGACCCGCCCTCGACGGCGGCCTGGACGAAGGTAGGAGCGCTGATCAGGTGGAACCCGTTCTGTCTGAAGTAGTCGAACGCCGCCCCTATCACCTCCTCCCTTATCCTCATTGCCGCGATGGCCTTGGGGCCACGGATGCTGAGGTGCCTCTTGTCGAAGAGGAAGGACGACGACTTGACCGCGGTCCTGGTTATCGGCCAGCTCTCGGCGGGCGCCACTATGGTGAACTCGCTGGCGGAGACTTCCTTCCCCCCGGGGGCGCGCCTGTCGTCGCGGACCTCACCCCTCGCCACCACCGCCGACTCCTTGGTGGCGCCCTTCGCCGCGTCGTAGGCGGCGTCCGCAGACCCCTTACGCACTGACACCTGGACGAACCCGGTGCCGTCCCTGACGAGGACGAAGATGAGCCCTCCCACCGTGTGCTTCCTGGCCACCCAGCCTCTGACCTCTACGGCCTTCGGCGTCCGTCCTTCGATGATCTCGGATGCGCTCGAGGGCGCGAAGACATCCACGGTTCGGGCTCGGCCCGCTCATGCTAAAAGCGTGACGTGCGAGGACTCAACGTTATAGGTGCCTCCGGCCGACCGGAGGCAAATCCATTGCCTCGGAGAGCGACTATAGCGAGGTGGGCCGGAAGCGGGAGCATCGCCGACCTGCAGTCCTCGGCGGAGCACATGCTCGGCGCGGAGGGCATCAGGGGGGAAGTGGAGAGGCTCGGAAGCTCTCTCGTCGTCTCTGGGCCCGAGCCTGCCCGGGCGTGCACCCTCTTCAGGCACCTTCCGGGGGTCAGCTGGCTCGCCGCAGGCTATGCCGTCCACGGGGCCGCAGAGCTCTCAACCGCGGCTGGGGAGCTGGCCAGAAGATACCTCCGCGGAGGCGGGACATTCGCCGTCGAGGCAGAGGTCACCACCGGCGCGGCCGCCTCCGACCTGGAAGGGGCGCTCACCTCCCACGTCTTGGACTTGAAGGGCGCTCGGGTGTCCTCTTCGTCTCCACGGGTCACGTTCAGGGCGGCCCTGGACACAGCAGGTGGCGCCGTGGGGGTGGAGCTGTGCCGGGGTCCTGGGGGAGTCCCGACAGGCAGGAACGGCGCGTCATGCCTGGTCTCCGGAGGGAGGCACAGCTCGGTCATGGCGTGGCAGGCCGTGCTCATGGGGTACAGGGTGCGCCTCGTCCATGCTGCGGAAGGTGGAGACGGGCTGCTCGCTGCGGCAGAGCTCTACTCTGAGCTTTCCTACCGGTCTGACCCCCGATGGCTGAGCCTTTCGGTGATCGAGGAGGGGCAGGTCTGGCAGGGGCTCCGCAGACTTTCCCCAGGGGGGCGCGACCCGGTCTTCTGCGGCCTCACCGCGTCTACGGGGAGGTCGACCTGGCTTGCTGAAACTGGGGCGGCGAGCCCGCTATACCTCCTCTCCACGGAGTGGTTCGACTCTGAATTCAAGAAACTGGGCATTAGAGAATGTAGGTCGGCCCCTGATCGAGGCCCTGCTAGACCCGCGAAGATTGTCGTGAAATCGTTCGGAGGCAGAAGGGCAGACGTCAGCGAGGTCCTCGACGGCCTCTCGTAGCGGCCGACTCGAGTTCGGCCACCATAGAATCCTTGGCATCGTACTCGGCAGCCAGACCGCCGAGGACGGACGCCCTGATGCGATACCTCTCGTCTGAGAGCCTGGCGAGGGACTGTTCGAGGACGTCGAAGGTCAACTCTTCCTGTTTCACGACGAGCGAGACGCCCAACCTCGCTGCCTTGTCTGCGTTCCCCTCCTGCTCGGGCTGCTTCGGGATCGGCACGAGGATCGACGGCTTCGCCGCGAGCATCGTCTGGCCCACGGTCCCATGCCCCGCCCTGGACACGACGAGGTCGCAGTTGCGGAAGTAGAAGCCGGCGATCTCGCACCATCCGTAGAACCAGCCGCCTGGGATGTGGATCGCAGTCGTGTTCCCTGCGGGGTCGCCTCCGGTCACCACGAAGACATACCTGTCGCTCAGCCCTTCTGAGAGTTCCAGGGCCTTACGCAGGAATGGGAGCCTGGTCCTGGGGGGGCCGGATACCTGCCAGAAGACCTTGGTCCTGGTGTCCCTGACGAACTCTTGTGCGGGCCCGTCGGGGGCCGTCCCCCCGGCAGGGGAGATGAAGCCTACGTAGCGTGCCTTGGCCACGCCACTCCCCCACAGGTTCTTCTCGCTGACGGTGTAGGGCGGAGGCAGGTCTGGGAGGAAGATGCCATCGCTCAGCTTCCACAGCCTTCCCATGCCGGTTGAGATGCCGACGGAGAGCAGCCTGGACAGGGGGTTTGTCTTGGAGTGCGAGCTGGTCAGGTTGAGCTGGTTCAGGACTGTGAACGTCGGAAGACGGAGGATCTTCCCGGCGAGCACCGTTGGCAGCGCAGAGTCTCCCAGGACGGCGTCAGGCGCGAATCTCCTGATGTTGGCGAGTTCGCCTGCAAGCTGCCTGTACGACCTCGCCAAGATGGCTGGCGTGTCCAGGAGGGTCTCCTTCACCAGGAACTCGCCGTCCTCTGAATAGCGCACGTCCGCTAGCGGGAGGCTGTTGCACCTGTACCCTCTGCCCCTGACGAGCTCCGCCGCCTCCCCCGAGGACGAGAACTCTACCTTCGCGCCTCGTGCAGAGAGCGCGCCCGCCATCTCCAGCATCCTGCTGGCGTGGCCGAGACCAGAGCCGAAGCAGCCAATATACACCTTCATCTCCGGGTCGCTTGTTCCACCCTTTCGGCGGTCCCGCCCGGCGAGGTCTCCGCGAAAATCTCTGCCTGGAAGACCTGCACCCTGGTCCCTTCTCTGAGCCAAGCATCCATTGGCAGCCCGGCTTTCGCGCAAGCCTCGGAGAGGAATGCTTCCCGGTCCCATCCCTGCTCGGTGGCGACCTGGGGCAAGAGGAGCCCACTGGCGTAGCGGTTGGAGACGATCAGGCCGTCCACGCCCAGCTTGATCTTCGAAGGGAGGTCCTTGCGGGCGGGGGCTGAGATGTCTCTGGGAGCGGTCAGCACGCTCACCTCTATCACTATGTGGTCGAGCTCCTCGGCGGCTATGGGGGACGGGAAACGTGGGTCTTCCGAGGCAAAGACAGCCACGTCCCTTATGGCCCGGCCCAGGGGCTTGACGGCCTCAGGGTAGCCTATGCAGCCTCTGAGGGCCTTCGTCCCCTCCAGTTCGGTGTTGACGGTGACGAAGACGCCATGTTTCTCGGAGAAGACTCCCGAGTCCGGGGGCCGTGAAGGAGGGGGCACCCTCCTGACGTGTGCCTCAAGGGTCTCCCTCGCCAGCGCTACCGCCGTCTTCCCCTCGGCGATTGTTAGTGGCAAGCTGCTTCTGACCGAGGCGGCCCGCGAGCGACCTTAACTTTTTCCAGTGGCTCCCCTTCCAGTAGACATGGCCACATCTGACACACCTGAAGAACGCTCTGTGGCTTCGCTGCACGCTGGCAGGGACCTCCGCCGACACCCCTGCCTTCCCCACCCTTTCGAGGGCGCTCCCGCACAGCGAACAGAGCGGATCGCCCGTGACCAATGCCAGGCCCAACGGTCCCGCGGCGTCCGCTATCTCAGAAAGTCTCTTGCCGTCGCTCCCCCCTCTCAGCAGGATCGCGGGGACCCCCCTCGCCCTGGCGAAGCCCGCCAGTTCGCGGTCGGCGGTCAGAACGACCCTCCCTTCCGTGGCCGCGAATCTGACCAGCTGGGCGTCCTCCCCGCTGCCATAGTAGGAGGTGTCGAAGCCCAGCGCCCTGAGCTTTCTCGCCAGCGACCCGAGCATGGCGTCCGCGGCGAAGGTCGGTCTCGCCCTACCAGTCGCCATGGGGCGCAGGACCTACCTTGTGGTCTCCGCGGTCTTCACGGACTCGTAGAGCCTGCGCGCCGCAGGGTCTTTCTCGAAGTGTTCCCTGATTGGCGCGATTATGGCGTCGAGGGCGCCGGCCACCCCCTTTTTGAGGTCAGCCGGGTGCAGCTTGCCAGCCAGGTACGCCTCTTCAAGCTCCGCATAGGCGGTAAACTCTACCGTTCCGCCGTACTTCTCCGGCCTTTCTATCCTGAGGGTCTTTAGCTTCCTGAAGATGATGTACTTCGAGTAGTCCATCAGCGCATTGCCTGCCGCGACCTTGGGCGGGCAGTAGGCCGAGTTCACCTTGCGGGAAATCACTTCGACCCCGTCGTGGACGAAGATGGAACTCTCAGGCTTGCTCTTACTCATCTTGCTCGCTATCTCCGAGTCCAGGGCACGCATGTCAGGGCAAAACACTTTCACACACGTCTCGAGGCAGATGGCACGGGAACGCCTGATGCTTTTATCGATTATGAATGACTACAATTCGACGTGTTGGACGAGGTCATCCTACGCGGCACGGCAGAGCCCTGGGAGAACGATTACTCGGACATCAAGCGATGCTGGCTCTGCGACCTCCCCAGCGAAGCAGAGATTTGCTCATACTGCACAATAAAACCAAAGCCAAAGCGCCAACCCTCTGAGCTGAGGTGGCCGCCATCAGAGGGTGACCTGGAAAAGCTCTACAATGATTCGGGGATGAGCCTTCATGATATCGCCAGATTCGTGGGCAGGGGATACGCTACTGTCCATTATTGGTTTCGCAAGTACGACTTGGTGAGAAGAAACCGTGAGGAAGCGTCGAGGTCGATCGTGAGAAAGTATCCGGTAAGAGGGTTTTCTGGCCGCATTTCAGAGAAGGCATACATGTTTGGGATTGCATTTGGCGATTTGCACGTCAAAAAATCGCACAAATCGATTGAGGTCTACACATCTACGAGCGTACCTTCGATGGTTGATCTGTTGATAGACACGTTCGCCAAATACGCTCGGGCCAAGATTACACCCACTATCTATTATTTGAAGGGGAAGAAAATTGGCGGATGGCGTGTAAGGGCGTTCTTGGATCGGTCTTTCGCCTTCCTCCTAGAGAAGTACTCCGCTACCGTGCCTGATTGGGTCACATCATCAGATGATACATTTTGGTCATTTCTCGCTGGGCTTTTCGACTCGGAAGGCCATTCCGGAATATACAACAGCGAGAGACACCACGGAGGTTCTACAACACAACTGACTATAGTCAACACGAATCTGAAACTTATTCGATGGCTTCGTTCACGAATGGAGGCGCGTGGTTTCCATCCGATAATCTCATCAGAACGATCTAACACAAGTGTATGGTACAGGCTGGAATTCGGACGGAGAGAAGAGCTTCAAACGCTACTCAGGATTCTACCGTCCCGTCATCCAAAGAAGAAGGTCGTCGCCCGACTGTTGCTCAAGATACCTACAAGGATGGATGCGGAAACAAGTTCGAGAATTATCCAGGAATACAAGTTGCTAAAGCAGGCGATGAAGGAGGATGACAGAAGACAGGGGTTGTCTTCCATCTTTGTCCTTGAACAAACGTTTCACTCGAAGGACCAGAAGGACCAAGGCTAGCCTCGGTGGAGACGGGGAGACGGGGTCGTGCGAATCCAATCCCGCAAATGCTCTTTAAGAGCGCTCGAGAGCCGTAGTATGTTGGCTTCGAGATTGGAATCCCTCAAGGCGACTCCAACTGAGGAGTTGCTCCAAGCGGATGAGTTTGCGGAACTTGTGGAACGGGAAACCCGTCCGAAGATGTACGTCGGGTTTGAAATCAGCGGGCAAGTGCACCTTGGCACGGGGATATTGAGCATGGCGAAAGTGAGAGACTTTCAAAGGGCCGGGTTCGAATGCACAATTTTCCTAGCCGATTGGCACAGTTGGTTGAATGGAAAGTTGAATGGAGACTTGGAGACCATTAGAGAGGTCGCAGGTGGCTATTTCAAAGCGGCGCTCGGAATCGGACTGAAGAGTGCCGGGGGCGATTCGGAATCTGTTAAGTTCGTAATGGGGAGCCAAATCTATGACCAGGAATATTGGGCACGCTTAGTCAATGTCTGCAAGAACCTGACGCTCAAGAGGGTCCAAAGGATGATCACCATTATGGGTCGCAAGGAGGGTGAAGAAACCAACTTCGCCCAGTTAGTCTATCCACCGATGCAAATAGCGGATATTTTCCAACTCGGTGTGCACGTCGCCCAAGGAGGCATGGATCAGCGCAAAGCCCATGTAGGCGCAAGGGAGGTGGCTGACAAACTGGGGTTGCAGAAGCCGTTGGCTTTGCATCATCATCTACTCCTGGGCCTTACAGCGAGCGGTAGATCAATGCTGCCTTCTGGCGGGGATTTAACCGAACTCAAGACTGAGTTGAAAATGAGCAAGAGCAAGCCCCGTTCGGCCATATTCATCCATGATTCCCCTGAGGAAATAGAACGGAAGATTATGGCAGGGTACTGCCCTGAGAAGGAAACTGAGCTCAACCCGGTGATTGACATACTTGAGTACGTTGTGCTCCCTGTAAAGCACAGGATTAAGATTGAACGTTCTCAGAAATATGGGGGAGACTTTGAGGTAAGGGACGCGGCAGAACTCAAATCAGCCTATGCCCAAGGCAACTTACACCCGCTTGACCTGAAAATATCCACAATCAGGCTCTTGGTAGATTTGTTGCGACCAGCACGAGAATTCTTTGAGGGCCACAGAGAATTGCTCTCGGTATTCCCCCGGGTCCAGACCAAAGAGTAATCCTGATTACTCGAAGAACGATTCGACTCTGAAGTGGACATCGCAGTTTTAGACGGCGATTCCTTCATCAAGCTAAAGACATGTTCGCCTTAGGCTACTGCAGATTTGAATTGGAAATGGGACTTCGCCGAATTGAAAGTGTGCAAGCCCGCTAGGCTCGAAACCGTCGTAGGCCGTCGGGTGCTCATTCGTCTCGAGCAGAGCCCTCAGCTCGGCCTCCGTGATCACCTCCTCCCCCACCCCCTTGACAAGCTCCAGCCTCGATTCCAGGTCCATCTGCACCCGGTCTCCGCGGCTCCGGTTAAAACAGTTGACAGCGAGGGGTGTAGGATGCGACCCAGCAGCTAGAAAGTCTTAACTACGTTCAGGAGCGGCTGGCTTTCCGAATTCTATTGCCCAACGCGAGGCACTGGGTGTACGGAGCCGCGATAGCTACCTATGTCCTCAGCGTCTGGGGTGCCTACGTCACCGTAGGCGACTTCGGTGCCGGGTGCGGGACGGGGTTGGGAGCCAGCTGGCCTCTCTGCAACGGCGCCCTCTTCCCGAGCTTCGCCCACTACGCCACCCTGATAGAGTATATCCACAGGATGCTGAGCGTGGTCGCGGGGCTGGTGATTCTCTACGCCACCGTCAAGGTCTGGAGGGTGAAGCCGAGGCCGTCCCTCCCGTCCAAGCTCATGCTCCTAGCCATTGTGCTGATACCCATCCAGGTCGGAATCGGCGGAGGGGTCATAGCGTCAGGGCTGGCCCCGACCGTCGCGACGACGCACTTCGCCTTCGCCCTCGTGATCTTGGCGATCATAGTCTTCGCGGGGGCCCTGATGTTCGCGGAAGCGAGGCAAAGGGGCCTGCCAGCGAAGAGTTAGCGCCGCCGTCGCCGCTCCTCGGGACGCCTGACCTGCTGGAGCAGGACCTCAGGACGTCGAGGCTACGGCCGCGAGGGACAGCCCTTTGACGGGCGAGGAGGCGGCAGCGTGTGTTGTGAGCGACCGCGGGAGACGCGTCAAATCCAGGCCCAGCGCCGCCATCAGAGAGCCGAGTTCTAGCCTATGCTTTCTTGATCAGGGTCTCGACCTTCGACTTCAGCACCGTCGAAGGGACGGCCCCCACCACTATGTCTTCCACTTTGCCCTTCGAGAAGAACATGACGGTGGGGATGCTCATTATGCCGAACTGCGACGCGAGTTCCTGGTTGGCGTCCGTGTCCACCTTCACGAACTTTACTCTGCCGTCATACTCCTTGGAGAGCTGATGGATCACCGGCTCCATCATCTTGCAGGGGCCGCACCAGTCGGCGTAAAAGTCCACGACCACAGGCTGGGAGGCTTTCACGACCGCGTCCTGGAACCCGCTCGACTTCACTGAGATAACTGAATCTGTCATGTGCTGAACCAACCCGTTTCCCTGTTCATAAATCTGCCTTGGGCCCGACTGCACAGGCCCTGGGCATGGACTCGGCCAGGTTGGAGCTCTTCAGCACGTCCCCGACCGGGTTGTAGGAGACCAGGGTACCCTGGTCGAGAACCGTCTGCACTAGTTCCGGGAGCCTCAGCCTCCGGACGTATTCGTCGACAAGGTCAGACTTGACCCGCGTCCGAGGATGTCTGGTTATGATGGCGCAGCAGTCTTTGTACTCCTCAAGAGAGAGGTCGTACGTCGAGATGCGCCTGGCCATGCCTATGATCTCGTCCTTGTCGTAGGCAAGGAGCGGCCTGAGTATCGGCAAAGAGGAGCCGTGGTCGAAGGACGCCAGGTTCCACAGAGTCTGGGAGGCCGCCTGGGAGAGGGAGTCGCCGGTAGAGACGGCGACGGCGCCGAGGGCAGGCGCCAGCGCCTCCGCGGTCATCCGCATGAATCTTCGGAAGAGCGACGGCTCAAGGTCCCCCGGCCCCTCGGCGGTTGCCAGCTGGTACTCCGCGAATGGGATTAGGATCAAGGTGCTCTTCCCACCATAGGAAGAGAGTACCTTGACCTGCTTTGTGACCTTGCTGTCCAGAGCATTCCTGGGGGTCGGCGCGAGATAGAAGTGGAGGTAGACGGGCACGCATCCCCGCTTCATCAGGAGCCACGCCGCCACCGGGGAGTCGATTCCTCCGGAAAAGAGATGCAGGACCCGGCCTGCCGTCCCCACAGGGAGACCGCCTGGTCCGGGGGTCTTGTTGGAATAGACGAACGCGTTGGACTTCGTCACGTCGACACGGATCACGACCTCCGGATTGGTGAGATCCACCTTCATCCCTGTCTCCTCCTGGACGGCTGCCCCAAGCCTCACCGCCAGATCCCTCGAGGTCAACGGGTAACCCTTGTCGGAGCGCCTCGGCTCGACCTTGAAGGTTCTCCCACTCGACGTCCTGGCCGCGTCTAGCACCGCCCGCCGGATCGTGCCAAAGTCGAGCCCCACCGGCGTGACCTCCGAGAACCAGGCTATGCCGAAGGTCCTCCTCAGCCGTGCCGTGACTTCCTGGGTGGTCCCAGCCGCGTTGACCACGAACCTCCCCTCTCTGAGCTCGACCTCGGGGGCGAGCCCGCTCAGCGACCGGGCTATGTTCCTGCGGAGCACGCGGACAAACTCGGGCCTGTTCTTCCCCTTCAAAGCGACCTCAGAGTAGTGGACCACGTATGCGGGGGCCATGGGCAGGTTCGGCCTCCGCCTGAGCGACGATTAAGCCGTTCGGCCTGGGAAAGGTCAGCGCAGGACTGCGGCCACCATCGCGACCAGGAAAATGATCGCAAGGTACGGGCTTGAGAACTTGAACGCTAGCCATGCGTTGTCCTTGGTCGGGTCCCTGAAGAGCTTGATGTTGGTCCCCAAGAGCAGCAGGTCGAAGACGAGAGCAGCAGCGAGGTATACGAAGAACCCAGGGCCGCGGAAGTAGAACACGTATGCGAGGCTCACGGGTATGAGGAGGAGGGTGTTGAAGACGATATATCTCGAAGCAGCCACGGGGCCGACCACCGACGGGAGCATCGGCACGTTGACAGCAGAGTAATCCTCCTCGGTGATGACTGCGAGGGACCAGAAGTGGCTCGGGGTCCACACGAAGACGAGGGCGCCGAGCAGCCAGCCAACTTCCGCGCTGCTGTAGGTGACGGCGTACCACCCCGCCAGGGCCGCGCAGCTGCCTGCAAACCCGCCCAGCACGATGTTCCAGCTCGTCCTGGGCTTGAGGAAGAGGGTGTAGACAGGGACATAGACGAAGGCGCCGAGGGCGATGAAGAAGGTCGCGAAGAAGTCCAGCGTGAGGGCCGCGACCACGATCCCGGCGGCGAGCAGCCCGAGTCCCAGCATGAGGGCATGCGACGGCTGCACTATCCTCCCGGCCGGGAGCGGCCTCCCCATCGTCCTCTTCATCTTCGCGTCCATTCCCATCTCGAGATAGCTGTTCAACGCCAGGGCTCCGCTGGATGCCAGCGCCCCCCCCACAAGCACCCCGGCCAGGGTCAGGAGCGGAGGGAGCCCCCTCGCTGCGACGACGGCTGAACCCAGAGCAGCCATGAGAAGCAGCGGCGTGATCTTCGGCTTCGTGAGGGCGAGATAGTCAGAGAAGCTCAAACAATCGACTCCGGTTGTGCTTGGGCGTATGCGTTGTGTATTTTGGTCTTGCTCGTGCGGCTCTGGGCGGCTACGCGTGCCAGACCGTTGAAACGCTTAAGAAATCTCTGCATTCTGGGCGACCGTCCCGCGGTAGCTCAGCCTGGTAGTCCCCTAGAGGGGCCAATAGCTTCCGGCTGTAGAGGTCGGCCATCGGCTGACCCGTCCAGCCTACACAGGCCACAGTGACCGGAGTGTCGCAGGCTCAAAAGGTGCCTTGGCACCTGACAATCCTGCCCGCGGGACACACTACTGCTGCGCGTGCGCTCCCCGTCACCTCCATCCGCGGTGTGGCGCCAGGCCCGGTGCTCAAGGAACCGTTTTATCCCCCGCTTGTGCGGGCTGAAAGAGCGTTGAGTTCAGCGTCCCAGAAGAGCACGAAGGCCAAGAAGAGAGGGGCCAAGGTGGTCGAAGAGATGGAGAAGACGGTCAAGAAGGAAGTGAAGAGGGTGGAAAAGGCGGCGCACGAAACGCCGAAGAGGCCGAAGGCGAAGGCTCTGGGTCCGACAGGGAAGGTCCCCGCCGCCTCGGTCTTGTCCAGGCACGGGACGGAGATGATTGCGAGGGAGGGGAGAGGCTTCTCAATCGGCGAGCTGTCCGGCGCAGGGCTCACCCCGGCGGGGGCTGCGGAGTGGGGGGCGAGGGTCGACTACAGGAGAAGGAGTGTCATCGAATCGAACGTGAGCGCCCTCAAGGGGTGGGCCGCCCGGCCTGCTGCCGCGGCCAAGGCGGAGACCGAGCCTGAGAAGGCAGGCAGAGTCCTGGAGAGAGTCGGAGAGGAAGTGGTCGTGGAGGCTGAGAAGGCCGAGAAGGTTGTGAAGAGGGCGGCCAAGAAGGTCGAGAAGGGGGCCAAGCAGAAGCTTGAGAAGAAGCCCCGGGCCAAGAAGTCCGGGGCGTAGCTCACTCCTCCGAGCGTATCGCCATGTACAGGTACTGCTGGGCGTAGCCTGCGTACCCGCCGAAGTAGCCTCTGACGGAGGCAGAAAGCCTCACGTAGTCCCCGGCGGCCATCCTGACCTTACCCTCGCGCTTCAGTCGCGCCCTGAGAGACGAGTCCATCAGCCGGGGGTACGACCGAGCCACCGCCCTCGCTATCCACACGTCTATGGGGAAGGCCTCGTCCTTCCCGCACGAGTACAGGAGGACGCAGTCTGCCACCTTGGGCCCGACCCCCAGGAGCACCTTCTCCCCGAACAGCTCCCTGAGGAGCAGCCTCCGCGACTCCTCGTAGGGGAGCGAAGCGACAGCGCTGAAGTCGACGTCCCCCCTCGCGACCGAAGCCGCGACTTTTTTGAGGAATGGCGCCCTGTACCCCAGGCCGCAACCCCGGAGGTCAGAGACGGTCGAACCGCCCAGCGCTTGGGGGCTAGGGAAGCGGTGGTAGACATCCCCCTCGAACTCGAAGGCCTCGCCGTACTTCGCGCAGACGGCCTCCACCATCTTCTCTATGCGAGGGATGTTGGCGTTGGTCGCCAGGACGAAGGACGCCAGGCACTCCCATCTGTCCTGCCTGATCAGCCTGAGTCCATAGAACCGCTCCACGGCTCGGGTGATGGGGTCGTCCCTGGAGATAGAAGCGAGCACATGCTCTAGATCCTCGTCCAGCCTGAAGTAGTCCGACACCCATGAAGCGCCGAGCGCGCCTGTACTGGACACGCACTTCAGGACGTCACCCTCCTGCCGCACCTTGAGCACTCCGCCTCCGACGACCCCGTACCACCAGTCTCCCCTCCTGCTCCACCTGAACGCCTGCCCGCTGACGAGTGTGTGCTCCAGGCTGAACGGCGAGCTGATCGGCACGGTGAACTCCATCCCGGTGTGGCGGTTCGGTGCTCCCGCGCTGATATATCCTTGCGGATGGGATGCAGTTGAAATACATGCCCGGAGGCCGGGGACACCCATGCCTGGCTCCTATCCCGAGGCCACGCGGCGCTCGGGCAAGCTCTTCGAGCGGGCGAAGAAGGTGTTCGCAGGGGGGGTCAACCACAACGCCCGGTTCTACCAGCCCTACCCCCTTTTCGTGAGCAGGGCCGGGGCCCAGCACGTCTGGGACGCGGATGGGAACAGGTACACTGACTACTGGATGGGGCACATGGCCCTGATTCTCGGCCACTCGCCGAGGCCGGTTGTGGACGCGCTCCGCGGGCAGATCGGCCGCGGGACCCACTATGGGATGGGGAGCGGCCTCTCCGTCGAGCTCGCTGAGGAGATACAGAAGACGGTGCCCTGTGCGGAGATGATGCGCTTCTGCAACACTGGCGCTGAGGCTACCATGTACCTCGTGAGGCTCGCCAGGGGGTACACCGGCAAAAGGACAGTCATCAAGATGGCCGGAGGATGGCATGGTTACAACACGGAGCTGAACAAGGGGGTCCACAGGCCCTTCGACAAGTCGGAGAGCGCGGGCATCCTTGGAGAGGAGCAGGCATTCGTCAAGAACGTGAGGTTCAACGACCTGGGGGCGGCCGAGCATACGATCAAGGAGGCCGAAGGGGACGCGGCTCTGATCTTCCTCGAGCCGGTGCTTGGGGCAGGGGGGTGCGTCCCGGCGGACCCAGACTACCTGAAGGGTCTGAGAGAGCTGGCGGACAGGCACGGAGTGCTCCTCGCGTTCGACGAGATCATAACAGGCTTCCGCGTCTCGTTGGGCGGGGCGCAGGGATACTACGGGGTGACACCCGACCTAGCCTCCTTCGGGAAGATCGCAGGCGGGGGGCTCCCGCTCGGCCTGGTGGCTGGTCGGAAGGAGATCATCTCCCTCGCGGACCCGACGAGGAAGGAGAACTTCGTGTCGATCGGCGGAGGGACGTTCTCGGAGAACCCCCTGAGCATGGCCGCGGGGCTCGCGACGGTGAGGCATCTGAGAAGGCACGCGGGGAGCGTCTATCCAATGCTCGACAAGGCAGGGAGAGGCATGAGGAAGGCGGTGGACAAGGTCTTCGCAGCCGAGGGCGTCGACGCGCACACCACAGGCCTGGGCTCGCTCTTCCTCACCCACTTCGGCGTGGCGCCCAAGAACGCCGAGGAGTCTGCAGAAGGGGACAAGAAGGCGAGGCTGGACTATTGCCTCGAGCTGATGACCAAGGGCATCTTCGTCCTCCCGGGGCACCCCGGAGGGATCTCGACGTGCCACACGCCACAGGACCTGAAGGAGTTCGTCGAGCAGAGCGGCAAGTTCGCCGCAAGGCTGTCCAAGGCAAGGTAAGGACAAGGCGCCCTGCCCTCGTCATGTCAGGCTCCTGGCGGCTGCGGACGCCGCCGGCCCTGTTGTTGGAGAGGATGCTTTGCGCGTGCGCGGTTCACAAAAAGGCTGTAGGGAAAGTACTCACTTTGAGACTTTCCCAAATCTTGCGTCTGCTTCCGACCAGTTGATTACGTTCCACCAAGCCTCGACGTATCTCGCTTTGTCGTTGAGGTACTGGGCATAAAACGAGTGCTCCCAGAGGTCTGAGCACACGATGACGTGCGCTTGTGCGATGTGGTTCAGATTGTGTTTCTCTACCTGAGATATGATGAGCTGTTCGCTGACCGGCTCGTAGATCAACATCGCCCAGCCGCTTCCCTCTACGGTCTTGGATGCGTCCGAGAACTGAGCCTTGAACTTGTCGAACCCGCCGAAGTCCTTGTTGATCTGGTCCGCGAGCTTCCCACCGGGGGCGCCACCGCCCTTGCCGGCAGGGGCCATGTTCGGCCAGAAGAGGGAGTGGAGTATGTGGCCGTCCGCGTTGAATCCGAAGTCTCGGAGCACCCCTTTGATGTCAATCTGGATCTCGCCCTTCCTGGCCTTCTCCAGCTTCTCCATCGCGGCGTTGGCCCCGCTGACGTAGCCCTGGTGGTGCTTGTCGTGGTGCAGAGTCATGATCTGCTTCGAGATGTGCGGCTCGAGCGCCTCGTATGTGTAAGGCAGTGGTGGAAGTGTGTATGTCTTCATCGGAGCGAGCCGAAGGCCATTGCGTAAAAATGTTGCCTTCAGGCGCACCCCCGACCCGCCGTCCCTGAGCCTGCCGGTCCCGGCCCGTCTGCTGTGATGACTTCTAGGCGGCGACCGACTGCTTCGATTTCTTGGCCCTGTCCCAGTCGTCGAGAAAGCGCTTCAGCCCCGAGTCAGTGAGGGGGTGCTGCATCATCTTCTCCATGACCTCGGGGGGCATCGTGGCGATGTCCGCCCCCACCTTCGCCGCTTCGAGGACGTGCTGCGGGTGCCTTATGCTCCCCACGAGGACCTCGGCCTTCATCCCGTAGTTGTCCCGGATCTTTACAAGGTCCTCCACCAGCTCCATCCCTCGCTGCCCTATGTCGTCCAGCCTGCCTATGAACGGGCTGATGAAAGATGCCCCCGCCTTGGCGGCCAGGAGACCCTGGTTCGCCGAGAAGACGAGCGTCATGTTGACTCTCATCCCCATGCCGCTTATGGCCTTCGTGGCCCTGAGGCCCTCCGGGATTATCGGTATCTTCACCACCACGTTGGGGGCTATGGTCGAGATCCTCTTGGCCTCGGCGACCATCCCGTCGAAGTCCGTGGCCACCACCTCGGCGCTCACGTCTCCCTTGACCTCCTTGCAGATCGCCGCTATGATCTCCTCGAACTCCCCCGGCTCCTTGGCCACCAGGGTGGGGTTCGTGGTGATCCCGTCGACCACCCCCATCTGGTTGAGCCTCCTTATCTGCGCCAGGTTAGCCGTGTCGAGGAAGAGCTTCATCGTGTCGGAGTTTTCGGGTTTTGATAATTAAGCCTACTGCCCCTTCAGCCCGAGGGCGGCCTGCTCGATGTTCGCCGCCGTCAGCCCGTACTTGCGGAGCAGCTCCCCTGCTTCGCCGCTCTCCCCGAAGGTGTCCATCACGCCGACGCGGCGCATGGGGACCGGATACTGCTCGCCGAGGACCTCTGCCACCGCAGAGCCCATCCCGCCCATGATGTTGTGTTCCTCGGCCGTCACCACCCGCCCGCAGCGCCGGGCGAGCTTGACCAGGACCTCGGAGTCTATGGGCTTGATGGTGTGCAGGTCCACCACCGACGCTGCTACCCCCTTCGCCTTGAGGGACTCGGCAGCCTTGAGCGCCTCGGGGACCATTATCCCGCAGGCGACTATGGCCAGGTCCCCTCCCTCCCTCAGGACATTTGCCCTGCCGAGCTCGTACTGGAAGCCGGCGTCGTAGACGACCGGGGTGGACGACCTCGTCAGCCGGACGTAGAAGGGCCCCGGGATGGCCGCTATCGCCTTGACGGAGGCCCTGGTGGAGACGGCGTCCGCGGGCACGATGACCTTCATCTTCGGCACCGCCCTCATTATCGCTATGTCCTCGACCTGCTGGTGGGACGCCCCGTCGGGCCCCACGGAGATCCCTCCGTGCGAGCAGACGATCTTTACGTTGAGGTTCGGATACGCGATGTTGTTGCGTATCTGGTCCACCGACTTGCCCGGGACGAAGATGGCGTACGTCCCGGCGAAGGCGACCTTTCCGGCCAGGGCCATCCCCGCGGCGATGGAGACGAGGTTCTGTTCCGCGATCCCCACGTTGAAGAACCGCTCGGGGAACTTGCTCGCGAAGACCCCGGATTTCAGCGACCCCGTGGTGTCCGCCCCCACGACGACCACATCGGGGTTGGTGGCCCCAAGGTCCAAGAGGGCCTCGCCGTAGGCGTCTCTCATGGCCGCGGTCTTCGAAAGCATTACGTCGGCCTCCGCGCCCTCTCGGCCTCTGCCTTCAGCACCGATATAGCTCTGACAGGGTCTTTCTTGGCGTATACCCCTGCGCCAGCCACTAGGACGTTCCCTCCCCTCTTCACGACCTCGCCCGCGTTCTCCGGCTCGACGCCTCCGTCGACCTCGATGTCCGTCCCCAGCCCCCGCTCCCTCACAAGGGTGCTCAGGCGCTGGAGCTTGGGCATCACGGACATGTCCATCCTCTGGCCGCTGAACCCGGGGTTGACAGTCATTACCACCAGTGTTGATATCTTGTCCAGGCGGTCCGCGGCCCACTGTGGCAGGTCCGTCTGGGGCTTGATGGCGACGCCCACTTCCTTCCCCCTCGCCCTGACCGTCTTGTGGAGTTCGTCGAACATCCCGCCGTCGAGGACCTCGGCGTGGAACGTGAGGAGGTCAGACCCGGCGTCGAGGAACTTGTCGACGTATGCGTCAGGCCTGGCGATCATGAGATGGGTGTCGAACTTCAGGTCGGTAAGGTGCCTGAGCGCCTTCACGGTCCCTGGCCCGAAGGTGATGTTGGGGGCGAAGTTCCCGTCTATGACGTCGAGGTGAATCTGGTCGGCCTTCCCCTCGACAGATATCTCCACCGCCCTCTCGAGGTTCCCAAGGTTCCAGGCGAGTACCGACGGGGCTATCCTGATCCCGTTCATCCCATCACCCTAGCTCGCTCAGGACGTCACGGAGCTTGTCTTTGGCCGGAGGGGTGCCGTGGTAGTGGGGCGACCACTCCATGAATGAGATCCCCTTCCCCTTCACCGTGTGGGCGATGATCACCGTCGGCCTGTTCCTGGTGCCCATGGCGAGGTCGAAGCCGTCCATCAGCTGCGGAAGGTCGTAGCCGTCCACCTCGATCACGTTCCAGTTGAACGCACGCCACTTCGCAGCCAGGGGCTCAAGAGGCATCACCTGCTCGGTCAGGCCATCCTGCTGGATGCCGTTCCTGTCGATTATGGCAGTGAGGTTGTCGAGACGGAACTTCGAAGCGGCCATGGCGGCCTCCCACACCTGGCCCTCCTGCTGCTCGCCGTCCCCCATGAGGACGTATGTCCGGTAGGGCCTCCCGTCGAGCTTGGCCACCAGGGAAGTCCCCACGGCGAGCGAGAGCCCTATCCCCTCGGACCCGGCTGGCGCCTCGACCCCGGGGATGCCCATCGACGGATGCCCCTGCAGCCTGGAGCCCATCTTCCTGAGGGTCATCAGCTCCTCGACCGGGAAGTATCCGGCCTGGGCGAGGACCGAGTAAAGCAGGGGTGCCGCGTGCCCCTTGCTCAGGAAGAACCGGTCCCTGTCGGGCCACTTCGGGTTCTTTGGGTCGTGGTGCATCACCCGGAAGTAGAGGGTGACCAGGAGCTCGACCGCGGAGAGCGAGCCTCCCGGATGGCCGGACCCGGCCTCGGCCAATGCCTCGAGTATCAGCCTGCGGGTGTTCCTGGCCGTCTCCTTGAGCCTGATGACCTCCTGGGCGGTCTCCACTATCTCCTCACCGGCACCTGCACTATCCTGCTGACGAAGTCCCCGGCGTCCATGGCCTTCTCCTCGAGGTTGTGCAGCGAGAGGGAAGCTATCCTGGGGAGCTCGCTCTTGGCCTGCCCTGCAATGTTGCTCAGGACGGCGGCCTGGTAGGAGTTCCCCCCCGCCGCCACCGCCAGGCTGAACACCCCCGTCATGGCGTCCCTGACGCCGACCTTGCTGAACAGGTTCTTCTTCCCCTCGATGGGCGGGAACAGGGTGACGTTCTCCTTGTCGAAGAGGGTCACCCCCTGTTCCCCGCGGGTGACGAGTATTGCCTTCGACTCCAGGCGGCTGAGGAGGTTTACCCCCATGTTCCTGAGGCTCGTCTCGTTGACCATGGCCATCCCTGTGGCGTGCTCCGCCTCCTCGAGGTTGGACTTCACGTAGGTGACGCCGGAGAAGTCGAGATAGTGCCTCATCTTGGGCTGGCCCACGACTATCTTCCCTAGGGAGTGGGCAGCCGCAACTACCCCCCCGATCAGGAAGCTGGTCACGGCCCCCCGGTCGTAGTCAGAGATTATCACACAGTCTACGTCCTTCATCTGGGGCTCGGCCTCGGCGAGCAGCTTCTTGGACAGGGCAGCCGGGGCGTCCTTCCTGTCCTCCTTGTCGACCCTGAGGGCGTGGAAGTTGTTGACCAGGTACCATGTCCTGAGCGACGTCGGCCTGGTGGCGTCCGTGACGACCCCGCCGAAGGCGAGCCCGTACTTCGTGAACTCTGCTTTGAGCCAGTTTCCATACTCGTCTGACCCGACAAGGCCTACCAGGCTGACGGACGCCCCCAGCGACACTAGCTCTCTGGAGAGGTTTGCCGCACCGCCTGGGAGGAGGGTCTGGCCCACAAAGTCCCCCGCTGGCACCGGGGCCTCTCTGGCGAGCTTGCGGGCTGCTATCTCTACGAAACGGCTTACTAGCAGGTCGCCGATCACTAGGACCCGACGGCCCTGGAACTTGCGGAGGACAGAGGCCAGCTTCTCCCCGTCGACCGAGTCCAACGGCAACCTTTTTTCAAAAAATACTTGTCCGTGCCACTAGTTAAAGCTTGGTCGGTTTCTTCTTGCCTGTCTCCTGCTCCTTCCACTTCTCTTCCAGTAGCTCGCCCAAGACCTCGACCGCCTTCCTCATCTCTCTGTCCATGGCCAAGGGGTCATACCCCTTGGGCTGAGGGAAGTCTAGGAACTTTTGGTTAGGGTCGGCCCCGAGGAAGTCCTTGCTCGCCTCGTAGATGGCCATCAATGTGGGTCCGTCCAGCCTCCTAAGCTCGGATTTCCACGAGTGGTGGAACCCCTTGTCTGAGAGGAAGGTCACCTTCACGTCCCCTTCTGCTTCCTTCTTCACGTCCTCCCAGAAGATCCTGTCGAACTCGCTGGGTGATACGTTCCCCGACTTCAGCTTGGCCCCGTATGCGCCGATGAGGCGGGAGACCTTGTCTGGGGTCACTTCGAAGTGGGCCGCTATCTGCCCCTCTGTCAGGCCGAGGCCCTTGAGATGGTAGGCACCTTCTTCCAGCACATCCTCGCTGATTTCGGCGTCCGACGAGGGCAACCGGTAGGCCGTGCCTCCGCTCTGCTTTAAGTCGTGTGCGGCAGTTCGCTCCTCGAAAGATGCCTCGCGCGTGGCCGAATGGGGAGGCGGGTCAGCGAAATCCGTGCGTCTGGGGGCAGGTGGGAGTCGCCGAGGAGTCGTTGCTGGACCATGATGGCTGCGCTTCAGCGCCGTCTTATGTAGAGGAACCCGCCTTCCTCCTTCACTTCGTAGACGGGCTCGTCCGGGAGCGGCTCGTCGAACACCCCCTTCCCCGTCTTCAGGT
Organism: Nitrososphaerota archaeon; assembly: GCA_029785085.1. GTDB lineage: Archaea > Thermoproteota > Nitrososphaeria > Nitrososphaerales > Gagatemarchaeaceae > UBA183. Next base: position 114,857 of record JAFMAI010000003.1, read on the forward strand.
CCCACACCGTCCCGTGGCCGGCGCACGTCACCTCTGTGTCGACCATGGTCCCCTCCGAGAGGTCCCACTCTTCGTGGGTGCAGTACGCCCCTATCCCATAGTACCTGCCGTCTACGTTAGCCAGTAGCACGGACTCGCCTCCGACCTCGACAGTCAGCATCGAGTCAGCGGGGACTTTCGAGGCCTCGACCGCCCTCACGAAGTCAGCCATGGCGCAGCCGGCCTCTCCCGGCCCTAAATTCTTTCCTCAGGAGCCGGCTTTCAGTGCTGACTCCAAC
>JAFMAI010000004.1 GCA_029785085.1 Nitrososphaerota archaeon
GCTGACCCGCTCTTCCCCGTTTTCCTCGTAGTGCATCAGCTCTGCGCCAGGGGTGTCGAACGGCGTTGCGTTCTTGCTCTTCGCTACCTCCAACACCTTCTCCTTGGGGACGAACAGGAACTCGGCCTGGGGGTCAACGAACCTCTTGATGACCCAGGGGCATGCGATCCTGTCCACTTTCGCCTTCTCTCTCGTTATCCACTTCATAGTAGTTCTACTACGTAGGTAGATAATCTACTTATATAAAGGTTCGAGGGAGCATCGAAGTCAGGTATGTCAGGAGTATCGCCAAGAGGAATGAAGGTAGGGGCCGTGTCGTTGTGGCTGCTTCTACTCCTAGCTGAGAGGCCTATGTACGGATATGAGATAATCAGGGAATTGGAGCAACGCTTCTCGGGCTTCTGGAAGCCCAAGACGGGGACTATCTATCCCGCCTTGGAGAAGCTCGAAGGGAACAAGCTTGTCACGAGTAGGATAGAGTTCATGGAGGAGGTCCCCGACAGGAAGCACTACGCCTTAACTGACAAGGGAAGGGACGAGCTCACTCAGTCGATGACTTATTGGACAAGAATGACAGAGGTGCTGGAGAACTACCGTGAAGTGCACGAGTCGATAGATAGGCATAAAGTGCAAGTCAGCAAGGACGAATTGGCAACAGTACTAACAAAGCTAGGCGCCTCTTTGCACGAAGGCGTTCTCGAGGTGTCTGAACTGTTTCCGGGGAAGACTCCTTTGAAGATCAGACCTACCGAGCCCGTGACCTTCAAGTTCCTTTACGCCAAAGAAAACCACAAACTAGAGATTCACATGGAAATTGAATGGTTCCCAAGATAGAAGGAATTTCAGTCCACATATGTTCCCGGAAATCCCGGCGACCGCCCGCGTCAGGTCATCACGCTACATGCGCACGGAGTTGAATAGCAGAGGCGCGACAAAGAAGGGAAGTGATAGGGTTGGGGTATGCGCCAGCGGGGACATTGACAGGCAGGTGCCCGACGTTTACGTAAGTGCTTAGTCCCTATCCCAAAAATTGAACTTGATAGCCAAGCCCACTGATTTTATACAAAAGGAATGGATGCTAGCCGTCAGTCCCATGATCGATTACAATAGGATGGCATCCGAATATGCGAAAAATCGAGAGATTCATCCAAGAGTCTTCGAGTCTCTCACATCTCCGACGGGAAGATTGGGGGTTCTTCCAGCGTTCTTGAGGTTGGCTGCGGCACTGCGAATTACATAGGCCGACTCCACCAGCTGACCCACTGCCGGTCATACGGGATTGAACCCCTCACAGCGAATACCATCCATTGCGGAAGAGAAATTTCCGTCGTTGGGCCTTTGGATAGGGAAGGCCGAGAAGCTTGGCTTCGAACCGGACTTGTTTGACCTGGTCTTCTCGGTGGACGTGATCCATCACATCACTGACAAGTTGTCACACTTCCGAGAAGCTTACCGGGCACTGAAGCCAGGTGGAAGGGTTTGCACGGTGACCGATTCTGAATGGATAATTCGTAACCGTCAGCCGTTGTCTGTTTACTTCCCAGAGACAGTTGCGGCGGAGCTGACGAGGTACCCATCGATCAGCCAGATAACAGGCCTGATGTAAGATGGTGGGTTTCACGAAATCAAGGATAAGATGGTCGAGTTTCCGTACGAGCTAACTGACGCGTCGGCTTACCGGAGCAAAGTGTTCTCCTCGCTTCAGCTGATCTCTGAGCAAGATTTCCAGAGAGGTTTGAAGCGGATGGAGGAACAGCTAGCCAAGGGGCCTATCTCTTGCATGTCGCGCTATTCCATTGTTTGGGGAAGCAAGTAATGCGATTTTGGGATAGGCTCTTAGGCCCGCATCTGCAGGCCCGAGTCCAGGCCGGGGCATCCCTAGGCTCTATTTGGTAAAAGAAGTCCAACATGAGGCATCCATGGCGAGTGCAGGAAGATGGACGCCCACATTCCCCATCGCAGTACGCTTGTCGCGCCGGTCTCCGCCGCATCTTGGTCTAAGAAGTCAGTTCCGCCGAGTAATCGTCGGTGTAACCTTTGACGGCCTGTGTCTGGGATCTGTTGGTGGGACCGCTTGACACCCGAGCACGAGGTTGAGTGATTCATGAGAATCGGACCAATTCCAGGCGTATATTGGGTTCGTTGCGCTTCCGTCGGGAAATGGCTAGTCCAAGCGTGAAGTAGAGCAGCCTCCAGCGCCGGAGAAGTTTGAAGAAGATCTATACGTCCACGTCCCTGCGCTTCGACGGCTGTTTCGAAGGGCCAAGTCACAATCTGTCTTGGCACAACCTAGTCCAAGACCGTTCGCCGCTTGGTCCCGCGCCTTGGACGGGAACCAGCTTGATAAGGCGCGCCAAACGGTCCGACCGCAGGCGCTTTTCTATGGCCGTGATTACCACCGCCTGCCAGTCGTGCGGCTGCACAGGGAACTCCTGTGAGAGCTGTACCGTTTCGGACCAGTGCGCCAACTGCGCCGGCTGCTGCTGCCCTGCGGGCCACAGAGAATGGAGAATGGGGAGGCTCCGCCGGGCGCTCTCAATAGAGCTCATCAGCTCGGCCTGGATGGCGGTCGAAATCGCCGGCTCGATAGGCATAGGGATCCTTTCACGGAGCCCCGCCCTGCTTGCGTTCGGGGGGGACAGCGTGGTCGAGCTCTTCTCCGCGTTCGTGGTGCTCAACCACCTCAGAGGGGACGTGGCGGGCTCGGCCGGGTTGGGAAGGAGGACAGCCCTGGCGACGACTCTGATGCTCTTCTGCCTGGCCCCTGCAATCGGATTAGGTACAGCCTACTCATACGCGTCTGGTCTCAGGCCAGAAGGCTCGTTGCTGGGTGTGGCCATAGCCGCGGGGGCGGTCTTGGTCATGCCGTACTTCTGGCTGGAGAAAAGAAGGATAGGGAAGGAGACGAGGTGCCTCCCGCTCTCGGTCGACGCTATCGAGTCAGCGACGTGCTTCTTCATGTCCCTGGCGCTCCTGGCGGGCCTCCTGGCGGAATACCTGTTCGGGTTATGGTGGGCTGACTACCTGGCCACAGCTGTGATCTTAGTCTTTGTGGGGAAGGAGGCTTTGGAGTCGTACATGGAAGTGCGAGAGGGCTCCGTGCGTGCTCAGAGCATCGGTCTGGCCGCTGCGCGGGGACCAGTCAAGCAGGGCTGACCGTCCGTCGCATCAGAACGATGTCCCTGCCGAGGTGGGCCACAAGTTCGAAACCTTCGCTCTTGAACATCGGCACCGTCCCACGATGCAGCGCCACTCCTCCTTGTCGCAGTATGGGATGTGCCTCCACCTCTCCTCCTCCGCTCTTCCGGATCGAGTCGACCGCGGCGTGCAGCCCCGTTCTCGCCGCCCCCTGTCGGCGATGCCTCTTGTCGACGCAGAAGCAGGTGGTCCTCCACGATGTGCCGCCGCTGCGAGGGGCCTTGCTGTATCCCGGGCTACGGTCGACCCGGGGGAGCTCATCGCTGCGGCCGTACTGGCACCATCCCATCGCTTCGCCGTCCGCATAGACGATGACTCCGTGGGACTCCCCGCTTTCCACGAGGCGTTTCTTGTCCTGGAAGTTCTTTTCGTTCCTGCGCTTCGCGCTCCAGAGCTGCTCTTCCCGCGGTCGCGGCCCACGGCGGTGGAACCACATGCACTGGCAGCTGCTCCACTCGCCGGGCTTCCGGAAGAGCCCAAGTCCCCCATGTCTTCGGCGACAGCTCGTCGGTGGAGCAGCTCGGTCCCCCAGAGGGCATCGGATTTCATGCCGGTTGTGTCTATCCAAGCATTGGCTGCGGCCGGGCCGACCGACGTGAGGGGAGCCATCGCCTCACAGGGTGCCCGGCAGGGCCTTCGCCCCGTCGCCGAGGCGACGTACGCCCTAGGTTCAAATCGCCCCGAATTTGGGCGAGCCTGAGGCGGCATGAGCGAGTCTGGAGTGGACGACACCTTCGAGTCGATCGTCCCGGAAGAGGCGGAAGAGGGAGGCCAGCTGCCGCGGCCCAAGGCCGCGCCCGACCTGCCAATCTACCCCATCCTAGACTCCATCGACTTCTCGGACCACTTTGTGCTCCTCGGAGACGTGGGGACGGGGAAGAGCACCGTGGTCCCAATACACGAGTTCGAGAAGTCGGGGAGAGAACGTCAGATCATCATCAGGGAGCCTTCGAGGGCCTCGTGCAACGCGCTCTACTACTCCCTCGAAGCGCTGCACCCGGAGGTCAAGGAGCATCTGGCGATCATAACCAAGGACACCAAGGTCAACGTCGAGGGTCAGGTCAAGATCGTGACCGACGGCGTACTCATCAGAATGCTCGCAGACCGGTCCGTCACAGGCTCCTCGATCTACTTTGACGAGAGCCACCAGATGACCTCCCAGCTTGAGCTTTGCATGTCCCTGGCGAAGAAAGGCAAACAGGAAGCGAAGAACCTGTTCAGGGTGATGAGTGCCACCATCGACCCGGGAGAGTTCCTCCGTTTTCTGGGTATCATGAAACTACACTCGGTCAGCGGCAGGAGGTACCCGGTGCGCGTTGAGGTAGAGCTCGTCCGCAACCTGGACGCCATGTTCGACACCCTGTCGAGGTATCTGTACGCGCAGCCCAAAGGCGAGTCCTGGCTGGTCTTCCTGCCCACGAGGCGGCTAGTCGAGAAGTACGCGGGGATCTACGGCGGGGTGTACATCCACGGGGGGCTGGAGGGGTCGGAGGTGAACAAAATCCAGCGTAGGGCAGAGCAGGACAGGAACCTGAGGATCTTCGCCACCAACGTCATCGCCTCGTCCGTGAACATCTACGTGGACAACGCGCTGATATTCAACGACGTCATCAGCAGCAAGGACAACCTCGGGCAGAAGACGCTCAAGTACGGCAAGCTGGACAACAACTCCCTCCTGCAGATGATGGGGAGGGTCGGACGGTTCAAGCCTGGGCGGGCAGTCATTCTCACCAGCACGCCTGTCCCCAAGAAAATCGACCCGGCCCCCGTCCACAAGGACCTGGAGACAGAAACCCCATTCGACCTTGTCCTCCTGATGGCCAAGTACGGCCTCGACCTCTCAAGTCTAGAGTTCATGTCGAGAGTGAACCACAAAGAGGTAGGCTTCGCCGAAGGCTGGTTGAGGGACATCGGCGCCATAACGCTCAGCCCGCGCGGCATCACCAGGAAGGGCCTGCTGATGAGCGAAATCCCCTACGACCCAGACTTCGCGCACATGATCTCAGACGCGCTCCTTTCGGACGACTACGACATGGCGGGGTTCTTTCTGGCCTGCGGAGCCTTCGGGGATTCGCTCAACCACGCCTACAAGGTCGACTTCGAGCGCCCTGCCCGGCAGTTCCTCTACAGGATGGACAGGTCCAACGAGCTCAACGTCAAGGCGCATCTCCTGAAGGGGTACTCGGAAGACACAGACGGCTCGTTCAAAGCAAAGCTGACGGCCAACGGCATATTCTCCCGGTTTGTCGAAGAGGCTTGGAAGAACTACGGCGCGGCGAGGGACTCGCTGAACGACCTTCTGCTATCTTCAAAGGGAGGCCCTCTCCCACTGGAGGTGACTGTCGACTCAGAACCTGACCATCTCGAGTCGTACCTGACGAATTCCCTCTCCTTCGAAAGATACGATTTCCGCGAGAAGAAAGACTACGACCTGAGAGGCGTGCTAATCGAAGACCGGTTCTATGCGAGGAGCGTGACAGTCAACTTCCGGAAGATACTGTTCGACGTAGTCGCTCTGGGCCGTCATCGGCGCCGCCACAACAGACTCCGGTGAGCCGATCACGCGTCAAAGCAGCGCCCGGTGGAAAGCGGCTCACGACGGGCCAACCTAGGGCCGGGTCACTTATGCGCCACTGCCTGTGAATTGCGGACTTTTTGCGATTTCTGACTCTTGTCAGCCCAGCCGCCTTGTGTTATCTATCTTTGCCGGACGCGGCAGGCGTTTCTTACAGCCCGCAGGACCAATCCGGTTGCCTCCTGAATATGGTCTCGGGTTAATGTTGGCGGTTCCTAGCACTTCAGACGAACGAGTAAGACGTTCGGTTCTGACGCTGTGGTGTTCACCTCTGTCGAGGAGCCTTGGCCTTGTGGACCTCTCCTTGGGCTTTGGGAGGGAGAGGAGGCTGATGAACATCCGCGACTCGTCGTGCGTCCAGTTTAGCTTCATAAGGCTCTGAACGCCAAGAACCAGCGCTCACCCCGAAATACTGTTGACTGCCGTGTTGGTGCTTTGCGACAGAAATCAGATTTTTCGCCCGACCACACACTTCCTTCTTAATTCTCAAAGACATCTCGGTTGGCACAGCTCACGGGCATGCAACTGAATTTCGATAGCTTTATCGAAAGATTCGCTGTCTGTTATGATGCAGAAGCGCGAATTTTGTCGCAAAGCCTCGTGTTGGCGTGCGTTTATATATCATGGGAAAGAAATGATTGGACGAACAAACAGAGTGTCCCAAGCCACTGAAGCCACGAGTGACAAGAAGCTAAGGCGTGCGCTATCAACGACTGACCTTTTGATGCTGAGCCTGGGCGCGATTATAGGGTCCGGCTGGCTCTTCGCTGCTGCGGCCGCATCGATACTTGCGGGGCCCGCGGCAATCTTGTCGTGGATTATCGGCGGGTCGATAGTACTCGTCATAGCATTGGTGTACGCAGAGCTGGGCGGGATGATTCCAAGGTCCGGTGCCATCGTAAGGTACGGCGCATACTCCCATGGTAGCTTTGCAGGCTACATGTTTGGATGGGCTTATTTTCTTTCGGCAGTTTCCGTACCGCCCATCGAAGCTGAGGCTGTGATAACATATGCTGGGACGTACATCAACGGCCTGGTTTCACCCAGCGGGGTACTGACGGGAGAAGGAATCATTCTCGCGATGTTGTTGACCGCCATCTTCTTCGTCTTGAACTACATGGGAGTCAAGGTAATGGGGAAGGCGAACACTGGAATCACGTGGTGGAAACTGATAATCCCTGCGGGGACTGTGGTCATATTGTTCGTTGCCGGCTTTAACGCATCAAACTTCTCGCTGGCCACTGGATTTATCCCATATGGCTGGCCCGCCGTCTTCTCTTCGGTTTCCCTTGCCGGGATAATCTTCTCATTCCTGGGTTTCAGACAAGCTCTGGATTACGGCGGCGAGGCCAAGACCCCGCAAAGATCCGTGCCCTTGGCCACGGTGCTCTCGGTCCTGATAGGCATGGCCATTTACGTTCTGTTGCAGGTCGTGTTCATCGGCCACGTCACCTGGCCCGCAGGGGTGACTCCGGGTGACTGGTCGTCTCTCTCTGGCCCGATAGTGACGGCCCCGTTCGCCACGGCCGCGTCTGCAGCCGGTTTGGTCGCGCTAACATACATCTTGTACGCGGACGCGTACGTCTCGCCCTCTGGCACCCTTAACGTCTACCTTGGGACGTCACAGAGAACCCTCTACGGACTTGCGACCCTGAAGATGCTACCGAAATCGCTGACAAAGATCCATGAGAGGTTTAGGATTCCTGTCCTTCCACTTGTGATATCGACGCTCGTGGGGTTCATCTTCTTTGCGCCTTTCCCGAGCTGGTACAAGCTCGTGGGTTTCATATCTAGTTCGACGGTATTCACCTACATCGTAGGTGGCTCGGCGTTGACGACGCTTAGGAAGTATGCACCAGAACTCAAGAGGCCCTTCAAACTCGGCGGTGCGAGTGTGATGGCGCCCGCCTCCTTCGTCGGGGCGTCTCTCGTAGTCTACTGGTCAGGTTGGCCCGTCGTGGGCTACGTAGCTGCCGCAATATTCCTCGGCCTCTTGGTCTACGGTGTCTTGGCCGCGGCAAACAGGAAGGATACAATCAACATCTTCACAGGACAGGCTCTGAAAGCAGGGGCCTGGGTTCCGGTCTACATCGTGACGCTTGTTGTGCTGTCCTACCTGGGCGAGACGGACTACGGGGGAATTGGAGTCCTCCAGTTTCCCATAGACTTCGTGGTCGTTATAATCGTCGGATTGATCTTCTACGTATGGTCAGTGAAGTCGGGCTATAGGACAACTGACATAGAGCAGATGGCTACCCTCGGAACCCAGTTCGTGGCGAGCGAGCTTCCTGAAAGTTCCCCTGCGAGTCAGAAGAGCGAAAAACAAAAAGCCGAAAAGTGAGAGGCCTCTTCGGCCTTCAGTTAGGTACAGCGTTAAGAGGTTCTTCGGCCGGCTGGAAGATTACATGAAGGTCGTGGTCAGGTATGAGCTGCTCCCGGATGCATTCCTGGGGCTGGTCAGGCTCGCCTGCGGCTTGACTCTACGAACGGTTCTGACATAGGTTCTTTGTGAATCATTTTGGAATACAAGTGGAAGGCTCTGTAGGTCACCTCCACAGGCGCCATGATGGCGGCGGTGGACAGCACCGTCGTCCTGCTCGCCCTATTCCCCATGGCTGCCGACCTGAAGTCAGACTTGACCATGGCTTGGGTGGTCGTCGCTTACCTTGTGGTGAACACAGCCATGGTGCTGAGCCTGGGGCGGCTCGCCGACATGTACGGACGGAAGTCACTCTACAACATCGGGTTCGCCATCTTCACGGTCGGCTCGGCCCTCTGTGGTTTTGCTTCCAGCGGGCTGCCTCTTGTGGCTTTCAGGGTGATCCAGGGCATCGGGGCCGCCCTACTCACCTCAAACTCCTTCGCCATCCTTTCAGAGGCCTTCCCACGAAGCGAGACCGGTCGGGCGTTCGGCCTGCAGTCGATTGTGTAGGGGCTCGGCAACATAGTGGGAATAATCCTAGGCGGAGTGATCATAACCTATACCACATGGCGTTGGATATTCCTCATCAACATTCCCATAGGCATCTTCGGGACCGTCTGGGGATACAGGACTCTAAGGACGGTCAAGCCGGAGGGCGGCGAGGGTCGTTCGATATCCCGGCGGCCGTGTCGTTCACGATGGGCCTGCTCTTACTTCTGGTGGGGGTGACCTGGGGCCTGCTCTACTCCTGGCGAGACTCAACCACGATTGCGGCTCTGGTGCTCTCTCCGGCGTTCTTTGTCGCCTTCGCCATATGGGAGGACAGGTACAGCGTGGATCCAATCCTCGACTTCGACTTCTTCAGGAACAGAGTCTTCACCTTCTCTATCATGGCCGCGATGCTCCAGTTCGTCGCGCTCTTCAGCGTCAACTTCCTTCTAATCTTCTACCTGGAAGGCATCACCGGGCTCTCCGCTCTGACCGCTTCCTACCTCATCATCCCTTTCGCAGTGGCGAACGCTACCCTCGGCCCCATAGGGGGCTTGCTATCCGACAAGTTCGGCTTCAGGAGTGTCTCCGCCGTGGGCACCCTGGTGCTTCTGGGCGCCCTACTGCTCTTCAGCCAACTGACCGTGAGCACGACCCTGCTGCAGATAGGAGGAATCGAGGCGGCCTCTGGGATAGGCCTCGCCTTCTTCTGGCCCGCGAACACCTCCGCCATCATGTCATCGACGCCCCCGGCGAGGTACGGGGTGGGATCAGGGGCAATGAACACCTTCAGGAACACCGGGATGGTCCTGAGCTTTGCGCTTTCGCTCACCGCGGCCACCTCAGTGATCCCTACGGGCGTGGTGTACGAGCTCTTCATAGGGAACCTGTCGGGCAGGCTTCCCCCGAGCCTCGCCATCTCCTATCTGTCCGGCCAACGCTTCGCGTTTGAGATCTCTGCCGCCCTGCTCGCGGTAGCTTTCGTCTTCGTCCTGATTGCAGGGGGAAGACCGCCCCGCGAGGCTCGCCCGTCCCCTCAGGTGCCCCCTGAGGAAGCGCCAGCGCCTGACGCTTGAGCGCTCGAGACAGTTAAATCGGCACTCGAATCCGTCATGGCCATGGTGGTGGACCTCCACGAGGACATCGGCTACTACTACCTGATGGGCGGGTCCAGGCAGTTCTCGGAAGACGCGCGCGGTCGACAGGCAGACATCCCGAAGTGGAGGAGGGCCGACATGACCCTGGTCCTCGGCTCCATCTTTCCGCTCCTCGGGAGCCTCAATCCTAGGAAGATAGCCGCCATGGAGAAGATGTATGGGCGCTGGTCCGCTTCTTCAGCCCTCGTATCCCCAAGGGACGTCGCCATCGAACTCGTCAAGATATACTACGCCCTGGAGAAGATGCACCCGAAGGACATCAAGATAGTCAGGACCAGGGAAGACATCGAGTCCCTCGGCAGGCGGGTCGGTGTCGTCCTCCACATAGAAGGGTGCGAGGCACTGGGGGAGCCTGAAGACCTCGAGGTCTTCTTCAATCTAGGGGTGCGCTCCATCGGTCTCACTTGGAACTACGACAACAAGTTTGCGGCGTCATGCCTTTCGTCCAAGGACTACGGGCTCACAGGCGAAGGCGAGGCACTCGTCGCGGCAGCTGACAAGCTCGGCGTGATGGTCGACCTCTCACACGCCTCCCCCAGAACGGCGGCGGACACCCTGGGCTCGTCCGAGCTCTCCCCATTCTTCAGCCACTCTGACGCCGCAGGGGTCCAGCCCAATCTGAGGAACATCTCGGATGAGCTGATACGCGAGACGGGGCGGAGGGGTGGAATAGTGGGACTCACCTTCATCCGGAGCTGCATCGGCCGCCCGTTCACGCCTGCCAGGCTCGCCGACCATGCCAAGCGCTTCATCAAGGTGGGCGGCCCGGCAGCGCCTGCCCTGGGGACAGACTTCCTGGGGATGTCAAGCGCTCCCGAGGAAATCGGTGACGTCTCCAAGGTGGGTAAGCTCAGGAAGGCACTGGTAGGTGCTGGACTTACCCCAGATCGGGCGGACGGGGTCATGCACGGTAACGCCTACCGGTACATCCTCGAGCGTTCGTCGCACTGGTGAAGCACGTTCATGGCATCTCTTTTAACCGGCGACCGGCGACTCCTCCTGTGGTAGCTTTCGACGCGCAGAGATTCGACGACCTGGTCTTCGCGAGAATGAGCGAGACCAAGATCCCCAGCGTTTCAGCGGCAGTCATCGAGGATGGGAAGGTCGTGCATATGAGAGGCTTCGGTTGGAAGGACGCCGGGGCCGCCAGCCCGGCGACGCCGCAGACACTCTATGGGATCGGCTCGATCACGAAGTCATTCGTCGCCCTCGCGGTCGGCAAGCTCGTGGAGTCAGGCAAGATGGACTTCCACGACCAGGTCACCAAGTACATCCCTCTCAAGCAGAAAGCCTTCCAAGGGGTCGAGGTACACCACCTGCTTTCCCACACGAGCGGGATCCCGGGCCTAGGCTCGCTGGAGGTGATCCTGTTCAGCGCGTTCAGAGAGTACCATCACTGGCTCCCCATAGCAAGCCTCGACGACATGTCCTCTTTCTTGGACGGGGTGGACGACTGGACCGTGTCGAAGCCGGGGGCGAGGCTCCACTATCTCAACGAGGGATTCGTCCTCCTTGGAGAGATAGTCTCGAAGGTGAGCGGCGGCCACTGGTTCGACTATCTCAGAGCCGAGGTCCTTGCGCCGCTGGCCATGAAGAGGACCTTCCTCGCGAGGTCTGACATCTCCACCGATATTGACGTCGCCACCCCATACGCCATAAGGGGCGCGAAGGTGACGCCCACCCCCATCCCATACGGGAGCGGCGCGGCGGGAGGGATCATGAGCTGCGCCGCAGACCTTTCAAACTACGTGACCATGCTGATCAACGGCGGAGAGTTCGAGGGGAAGAGGGTGGTCTCCTGGGACATCCTTTCCAAGATGGAGACCCCCTACGCGAAGTGGTCCGCCGAAAACTACGGGGGGGACTCCTATGGATACGGCTTGATGATAATCCCAGACTTCCACGGGCACAAGGTCGTTCGCCACGGCGGCTCGGTGGACGTCTATACCTCAGACATGGAGTACGTCCGTGACATCAGGTCCGGGGTAGTCTTGCTGTCCAACGGCACCGGCTACAGCATGGGGCTGCTCGGGATGTCTGCCGTGTCCCTCCTTGCGGGAGCCGACCCTGAGGAGCTACGGGCGGTCAGGCTGGAGCGGCTGCTGAGGAGGCTCGAGGGCCAGTACACGACGTACAAGGACACGCTGGTCGCCGAGGTCAAGAAGGCCGGTAGCTTCCTGATGCTCTCGGGGGAGGACATAGGCAACAACATCGTACTTGTCCCAGATGGCGGGGAGGGTGAAGAGGCGCGCTTCTTCACCCTAGAAGGGGCCGCTCGGCTGGAGGTCGTCTTCAAGTTCGACCAGCACGGAGTGGAGTTGTTCTTTGAAAGATACAGGTACCGGAGGGCCGGTCCCTCTCCTCTGCGCACAGAGACCACATGGCCGAGTTGAGATTGACCAGGGTGGTGGTAACCGGCGGCAGCGGGAAGGCGGGCAGGGCATGCATCAGGGACCTGAAGGAGCACGGCTACGAGGTGTTCAACGTGGACAAGAAGAAGCCGGCGGAAGAGCTCTGCCCTTCCATACAGGCCGACCTCGCTGACTACGGCCAGGCCATGGACTCCCTGGCGGCGGTCGAGCGCGGCCCCCACGGCGTCGACGGGGTGGTGCACCTGGCAGCGATCCCTGACTCAAGGCTGTTCACCAACTCGGTGACGTTCGAGAACAACGTCATGAGCACCTACAACGTGTTCGAGGCATCGGCCCGGCTCGCGATCAAGAACCTCGTGTGGGCGTCCAGCGAGACAGTCCTGGGCCTCCCTTTCGACATCCCGCCCCCCTACCTCCCGGTGGACGAGGAGTATGCCGGGCGACCCGAGAGCACCTACTCGCTGAGCAAGATCATGGGGGAGAGGATGGCCGAACAGTACTGCAGGTGGGACCCTGACCTGAAGATAGTGGCGCTGCGATTCTCTAACATAATGGAGCCCAACGACTACGAGAAGTTCGGAGCTTTCCAGGGTGACCCGAATATCCGCAAGTGGAACCTTTGGGGGTACATCGACGCCAGAGACGCAGCCCAGGCTGTGCGAAGGGCGCTCGAAGTGAAAATCAAGGGCGCGGAGGTTTTCATCATCGCAAACTCGGACACGGTTATGGCCGCGAGCGACGAGGAGCTCCTGGCCTCTGCCTTCCCACAGGTCCCAGTGAAGAAGAGTCTCGGCAGGAACGAGACACTGCTCTCCATAGACAAGGCGAGGAGGATGCTCGGCTACGAACCGGAGCACAGCTGGCGACGCCAGCAAAGCTAGCCTGGCGAAGTCAGCACGGACAGGGGCCCTCTCCTCTTCGTCGTGCACAAGCACAGGGCCAGGTCTCTCCACTATGACCTGAGGTTGGAGGCGCACGGAGTGATGCCGTCATGGTCTGTCCCAAAGGGGCCTTCCCTGGACCCCTCTGCGAGGAGGCTCGCCATACCGGCCGGACCTCATGAGCTAGAATACAGGCGGTTCGAGGGGGTGATCCCAGGGGGCAGCTACGGGGCGAGCGCCGTCATGATTTGGGACCAGGGAACCTACGCTCCCGAAGTCGAAACCTCAGGAACGCGCCGCGCAGTCAAGGACAGGGACGAAGCGGACGAAGTGGCCGTCTCGGGGCTGCGCGAGGGTAACCTGAAGTTCGTCCTATTCGGCCAGAAGCTAAAGGGCTCCTTCGCCCTCGTGCGGACCAAAGGGCTGGGTCCCTCGAGGGAGGCATGGCTTGTCATCAAGTACAGGGACTCCTATTGCAGGGCGGGATACGACGCGAACGATTACGACCTCTCGGCCGAGACGGGCCGCTCTCCCACCAAGATTCTCCAGGCGGGGCTAGATCGAACTCAAGGCTATCTGTAGGATTTTTTAAGCTCCGGGTCACTGATTTCGGACGTGCAGATATGGCCCGGTTCGTGCTTGTATCAGACACGACCCTCTCTCGCAGCTACAGAAGCGTCCCACTGCTCGATTTCCTAGCCAGCGCGCCCACGAGCGCCTTCCCTGGCGCCATCTATTCATTCCTCAAGGGTCCCGCTCCTCCCGACGCCGATGGGAGGGCAGCGCTCGCCCCCTACGCCATCAGGAAGCTGGAGGCGTCCCTGCTAAAGGAGTTCACCAGCGACGAGGTGGTCGTGGCTCACGAGGACCATATCTCAGAGTTCGTAGACGACGATACGGAGGTGATCGGCGTCTCGACCATGGACCCCCTAGGCCTTGGGCCGCTGACCATGTCATACGCGGTTTTCTTCGAGACCAGGGCGCGCGCCTACGTCCAGAGGGACTTCGAAGCCCTGCTCGCGCGGGTGAACAAAGCGAGGGCGGGGAAGAAGGCGAAACTTCTCGTCGGCGGGCCCGGGGTCTGGGAGCTGACCGTCCGGCCAGAGGAACTCGACAAGAACCGGATTGACTTCGCTTTCCAGGGCGAAGCTGACGATATAGCCGGTGACCTCTTCCGGTACCTCTCCGACGACTCTACAGAGAAGACAGAGTTCTTCAGGGGGTATCAGACCTTCGACGCAAACTTCAGGAAGGAGTGGGAGCCCAATTCCAAGTTCGTAAGTCGGTACCAGTTCTCGAAGCAGTTCCCGTCTCTCGACGATATCCCTGACATAGTCCACCCCTCTGTGAAGGGGATGACAGAAATCATGCGCGGGTGCGGCATAGGCTGCGACTTCTGCGAGGTCACGCTCAGGCCTCTACGCTACTATTCGCCTGAAAAAGCGAGGCGCGAAATCGAAGTCAACGTCCGCTCTGGCCAGAGCAGTGCCTGGCTCCACACAGACGAAGTCTTCGCCTACCAGCACGGGCGCAACTACGTCCCCAACGAGGACGCGATCCTAGACCTGATGAGGGCTGTCATGGCCATTCCGGGTATCACCCACACCAATCCGACCCACGGCAGGATCTCGATTCCAGCTGCCTATCCAGACCTGATGCGCAAGATGTCCTCGGTCATGAGGGCTGGGAGAAACAACTGGATCGGCCTGCAGGTCGGCATCGAGACGGGGAGCGACCGCCTGGCGAGGATGCACATGCCCAACAAGACGCTTCCACTCAAAGTCGGCCCGGACGGGTCGTGGTCCGACATCGTCTGGAGGGGGACCTATGTCATGAACAAATACTACTGGAGGCCTGCTTTCACGGTCCAGGTGGGGCAGGCGGCCGAAACCCCCGAAGACAACTGGGACACGGTGGGTCTGATCAACAGGATGAGCAACTCTGTCCTCGACAACGGGCTCCCGTTCGAATTCACCGTCACCCCCATGCAGCACGTCCCGCTTGGGCTCCTCAAGAGCAGGGATTTCGCGTCTTTGAAACTGGACCAGTCACAGCTGGCCGTGTACTTCGCTGCCTACAGGCATCTGGCTAAGATAGCCGCCCGGGACGCGACCAGCGCTTCGAGCGACGCCAGCCTGGCCGCGAGGTACGTCACCGGGGCCATGGTCGGACTGGGCGGCTGGGTGATGTTCCGCCAGGTGAAGTCAATCTGCAAGAAGCGAGGTCTGGACCTTGAAAAGGCTACCAGGTACGGCCTTTCGGAGCGCCGCCAGATCCCCTCGCTCCTAGTCGCACGCTGACTACGGCCGCCCGTAGACGTGCAGCCAAAGGTCGACAAGGACTCACCCTTTGAAAACGCGTAATTACCATCATTATGGGGAGCGGCTCGTTTGCTCATAGTCGAGCTCCTCATCATAATGTTCCTCGTCTCGATCGCCGCTGGTCTAGTCGGCTCCCTGGTGGGCCTGGGTGGCGGCGTCGTAGTCATCCCGATACTCACCATCGGTCTCGGGGTGGACATCCACTATGCGATAGGCGCGAGCATAGTATCTGTCATAGCGACTTCGAGCGGCGCCGCGGCGACCTACGTCAGGGACAAGATGACGAACCTCAGGGTCGGCATGTTCCTTGAGCTCGGAACGACCTCCGGGGCCATAGTCGGGGCCCTGATAGCGGCTTACGCCAACTCCGTCATCCTCGAGCTGGTCTTCGGCGTCATCCTCCTGGCCTCTCTCCTCCCGCTCATCCGCCAGATAGGCGAGGACGTCCCTGAGAACCCCGAGCTTTCAGGGCTGTCGAAGAAGCTCAAGCTCACCGGGTCCTATGTCGAGACCGACGGCTCGACCGTAGATTACAACGCGACTCGCCCAGTCGAGGGGCTCGCCGGCATGGTGGTGGCGGGGCTGATTTCGGGGCTCCTCGGTATAGGGAGCGGGACGTTCAAGGTTCTCTCCATGGACTTGGCGATGAAGCTCCCCATGAAGGTGTCGACCACCACGTCCAACTTCATGATTGGGGTGACCGCGGCCGCCAGCGCCGGCATCTACTTCGTCAGAGGGGACGTCAACCCCGTCATCGTCGCCCCCGTGGCCCTGGGGATACTGATAGGCGCCTTCGTGGGGGCGAGGTTGCTCACAAGGGCGAGGAACCCCACCGTCAGGAAGCTGTTCGCTATAGTCCTGGCCCTCGCGGGCGCAGAGATGGTGCTGAGGGCCCTTGGCATCTGAGATTCTAGGCCCCTCGAAGGAGGCGTGGCCATGACGCCGAGCGACCCAGATTCGATGAACGCGATCATCAGCAAGGTCCTGAGGTACGGAGTCGTACTCTCGTCTGCTGTCATCGCGCTGGGCGTAGTCCTCCTCGTCGCCCACGACGGCTTCTCCCAGGTCGCTGCGTTCCTGTCGTACAATCCTAGCCAGATTCCCCACGGCTCTTTTCCTGTCTCCTTCGACGGACTTGCCGCAAGTCTCGCGAAAGGGTCACCGATAGCCGTAATAGAACTCGGGGTCCTCGTCCTGCTCGCCACACCCGTGTCCAGGGTGCTCTTCTCTATATTCCTCTTCGCGGCAGAGCACAACAGGACCTACGTCTACATCACGCTGACAGTCTTCATACTGCTGCTGTTCAGCATGCTCGTGACCCCCTACATACCCATCTTCGGCGGGTAGGCCGACCAGCAGCCGCGGGCATGCGTGGGCTGATTTCGCGCACTACGTTGTTCGTTCTGCGAGGATAGGCGAAGAGTTCACGCCGAGGCTTCTTGTGGCCGACGGGTCGCTAGAGCGGGCGACCGCTGATGACGTTTGTTCGCATCCACTGATCGAACCCACAGGCATTTGCGCTCAAATACGCATCCCGTCGTGACCCTGGGGTTGACGATGCAAAGCTTGCCGGATTTGATACCACGCCCTGGAAGGCTGCCGTGCGAGTCTGGGCAGTGAGCCCATGTGGCTCTGATTTCAGGGGTCTTCTTGCCGGAGCTGTCTTCTATGATGCTCATCGGGTTCGTGGGGACCTCCCTTCTGAACGAGGGGATGCCCCAGACCCTGCTCCTTACAGCCGCGGGCGCCAGCGCTAGGAGTCGGCAGAACCTCGACGTGGGCCCCAGGCACCAGTGGGGGCGCCTTGCGCGCGTACCAAAGTTAGTTAAATCACCCAGCGAAGGACAGTAGGCAAGAGGGCCCGGGCCTTGGCGATTCTTTCCGGACTGCCTGTTGACGTGGCCTCGCTGGCGTACCTCGGGATACTCCTGGTCGGGGCCAAGCTTGGGGAGGAGGCGTTCCGCAAGTTGGGCCTCATCCCCTTCGTTGGCGCGATACTCTTCGGCATCCTGATTGGGCCGGGAGTCTTCGGCGTGGTCGACGCGCTCCCGACCATCGCCCTCTTCGTGACCATCGGGATAGACTTCCTTCTCTTCGTGAGCGGGGCAGAGGAGTTCGAGGCGGACAGGCTAAGGAGCGTGCTGGCGAAGAAGAAGTCTCTAGCCGTCCCCCTCGCGCAGTTCACCATCCGGTTCCTGGCGGTCGCCGCGGTCTCATACTTCGCATTCCATCAGCTCACGGAGGCGGTGGTGATTGGGATAGTGGTCGGGATGAGCAGCGCCGGCCCGCTGTCGAGGCTGCTCACAGACACGGGCCTTGCAAGGACCGCCGAGGGGACCACGATTTTCTCGCAGGTCCTCGTGATAGAGGTCGCCGCCGTGGTCCTCTACTCATTCGTCTTTGACCTTGCCGGGAGGGCCGTGACGCTGATGTCAGTGGCGCTGACGGCTGGGGAGCTCTGTGCAGCCATACTCGGCATCGTGGCCTTCGGGAGGTACGTGATGATCCCGTTGCTCGAGAGGGTCGAGGCCAGGTTCAAGAGCAGAGAGGCGGTCTTCGCGACGATAATATCCATCTTGCTGATAGCGGGCTTCATCGGCCAGCTCGCAGGGTTCAACGCGGCCATAGTGGCTCTCTTCCTGGGGCTGCTGATGCAGAAGTTCCTCGCGGCCAGGCCCGTCTTGATGGAGAAGCTGCGGTCGTTCACCTACGGGTTTTTCGAGCCGATGTTCTTCGCAGGGCTGGGGCTGTACTTCGTGCGAGTCACCCCCGTCCTCATAGTGGCTGGACTGGGGATATTCGGCGTCGCCCTGGCGTCTGGGGTTCTGGTGGGAGGGGTGTCTGCGGGTTTCTTACGGATCGACAGGTGGCGCTATGCCTTCGGTACCACGGTCAAAGGAGGGGTCGACGCAGCCCTTCTGGTCTCCGCCCTCGCCGCGGGGGCGGTGCTCATCGGCGGGTTCGTGTACTCCTCCACGGCCATAGCAATCGCCCTCCTTTCGCTCGCGGCTCCTCTGCTCTTCAAGGGACGCGCCCCTCTCGTCTCCATAGACCACGAGGCAGGTACCGAGAAGAAGGTTGTCATGGAGCGGCTCCGGTCAATGACAGCCGCCGAGATTTGCAGGACCCTGCCCACGGTGACCGTCCGCTATGACGACCTCGCCCGGGAGGCCATTAGGAAGCTCTCAGTCCTCAACGCCAGGGCAGCGGTGGTGGTAGATGGGGAAGACAAGCCCGTGGCGACCCTGCTGATGCATGACATCATCGGCCTCTCCGCGCGGGAGATGTCCACGATGGACGTCTCAGAGATCCCGCTGGCAGACGTGGTGAGGGTTCGGGAGAGCGAGCCCGGACTCAACCTCACGACCACCTTCAGGGAGACCAACGTCCCCATAGTCGCCGTCGTCGACGCAAATGGGAAGATGCTGGGAACGATACTCGAGCGAGAGATACTGCGAAAGCTGGTCGAATCGCTGGGAGAGGAGGAAGGCAAAGAGGCCGGTCCAACTGAGCAGTAACAAGCGGCCACTTTCTGCGAGCCTTCGGCCTGCATCTGGTCTGGAGCCTCTGCGGCCACGCCTGCCCCATCCTCTACGCCAGGGACCACATCTCCTCCCCGAGAGGCTATGCACGCACAGACGAGAGGTATCGAGCCGGAGGATGCTTCGCGCTATTCAGCCACCCTTCTCGAGATAGTGCAAGATCCCCATCACCGAGGTCCTCACTGACACCCTCGCATAGACCGGAAGGCCCTCTACCCCGGCGTCAGCAGCCACGGTCTTCTCCATGGACTCGGCCGCCTGGTCAAGGCCGACGTTCTGTTTCCTCATGCGGCTAACTTGGCGGACCCATGACTCGACCAGCTCCGCCGTCCTGTCGAAAACCCACTCGACGTCCTTCCTGGCCGCGAAGTGCGGGAGGAGCAGCTCTGCAGGAGAGGTCTGCCGCAGCGTGGCGACGGTGGCTACAAGCTGCGACGGGTCGAAGCTCGGGGGAGGGGTCGTAGGTATCAGCGCCTTAAGGTCAGGATAGACGATGCCCACCGCGTCGGCGGTCAGCAGCGACCTGGCCCCGTCCACAAGGACAGAGATTTGGTGGGGCGCATGTCCCGGGCTGTGCATCAAGGTGACGGTCAAGCCGTCCCCGAGGTCGAGGTGTGCCTCCGCGCCGACCCCCGTCACCCTTTCCGCGGCTATAGGCTCAGGAAGGCCATACAGCGCCATAATCGACTCTCCGAAGACCCTCGTCGAGCTCTCGACCAGCTTCGTAGGGTCGATCAGGTGGGGGACGCCTCTCTCGTGGGCTAGCACTTCTGCGTTGGGCATCTCTCTCAGAAGCCTCCCCGCGGCCCCCGCATGGTCCAGGTGGACGTGGGTGGGGATGATGTACCTCACATCCGAGGGCATGACCCCGACCTCAGCCAGGCCCTTCAGCACGGCCTCGTAAGATGAAGCGTATCCGCAGTCGACGAGGGCTGGCTTCGGGCCCTTCAAGAGGTATGCGCCCACCGTCCCGGGGATCCCGAGGGCGTAGGTGTCCAGCAGGTAGATTTTTTCAGAGATCCTCTTCGCGTACATGCAGGGTCACTTCGGCGTGCTCATCTTGCCAAACTCGGAGGCGAGCAGGGCGAGCGACGCGGCTCCGAATTTGAGAGTGTCTTCGTCGACCTTGAACCTCGAGCTGTGGTTCGGGTACACGCACCCCTTGGCCGTGTTGGCCGCCCCCAGAAAGTAGAACATGCCAGGCGCTTTCTGCAAGAACCTCGAGAAGTCCTCACCGCCGAGAATCGGCTCCATCCTCCTCACCCTGGCGCCGCGGATCTTGCGGAGCAGCTTCACTGCTTGCTCCGTCGCCCTGGGGTCGTTCACTGTCACCGGATATGCGTCCCGCTCGAACTCGACCTCGGCCGACCCTCCATAGGACCTGCAGATCCCCTCGACGACCCTCGCCACCCTCCTCTTGGCCGCTTTCCTTGTCTCCTCGTCGAGTGTCCTTATGGTCCCATTAAGCTCGGCGTAGTCAGGGATGATGTTCTCTTTGGTCCCTGAGTGGACCGACCCGACTGTAATCACGAAGGGACGGACAGGGTCCATCATCCTGGAAGAGATGCCCTGCAGGCCCAGAATCACGTTGGCCGCGATATAGACCGGGTCGACTGTCTTGTGGGGGGCAGAACCGTGCCCTCCCCTCCCCTTGATCCTGATCCTGAACGAGTCTGGGGCCGCCATCACCGGTCCTTCCCTCACCCCGAACTCGCCGGCCTTCCTGTCGCCGTCGATGTGCAGGCCGAACACGTAGTCGACCTTCGGGTCGAGCATGACTCCGTCCTCTATCATAGGGAGCGCACCCCCCCGCCCTCCGTGCTCCTCGGCAGGTTGGAAGAAGAACTTCACCGTGCCGTACAGCTCATCCTTGGCCCGGACCAGGATCTCGGCAGCGCCCAGCAGCATCGCCATGTGGGTGTCATGCCCGCACGCATGCATCACCCCGTCGACCTTCGACTTGAAGTCTACGTCGGCGGCCTCGGTGACAGGCAGGGCGTCCATGTCCGCCCTCAGTGCCACGACGCTGCCTTCAGCGCTTCCCTTCAGGATGCCAACCACTCCGTTCCCCCCGACCCCCCTCTTCACGCTGATCCCGAGCGCCTCCAACCTGTCGGCGACGAACTTCGAAGTCCATGTCTCGCGGTACGAAAGCTCGGGGTGCTGGTGCAGGGTCCTCCTGGTCCTGATCAGCTCAGGTTCGATCCTCTTCGCCTCCGCCAGGAAGTCCACGGCTGGCGTGCCGCAGGGACGGATAAAAGGAGTCGACATCCAACTCGTCCCCGAAGCTTCCATTAGGGCTCATCCTTTTAGCACACCCTGAGGCCTTGGTCGCGTTGGCACTGTCCAACGCCTCGAAGGCAGGTACAGCAATCTTTCTGGGGGCAGCCCAGTTCACCGTCTGCCTAGTGCTTGCAGAAATCATGTTCCCGAACTACAACGTCTCCACCAATTACATCAGTGACCTGGGAGCCTTCTGCCCTTCGGTAGGGCCGTGCATCATCGAGCCCTCGGCCGACATCTTCAACGGGTCTATCATCCTCCTTGGGTTGCTCATACTCCTGGGTGCCTATTACCTCCGACGGGCCTTCCGTTCGACCCCCACTGCTATAGTCGTCGCTCTTGCCGGAGTAGGCGCCATGGGCGTCGGCCTGTTCCCAGAGACGACAGGGATATGGCACAGCGTGTTCTCCCTCATCGTCTTCCTCTTCGCGGGGCTTTCGGCGATTCTGACGTTCAGATACCAGAAGAGGCCGATGTCATACTTCTCGGTCGTCCTCGGCGCGATGACCCTCGCCGCCCTCGTCCTCTTCATCGGAGGCGAGTACTTCGGCCTCGGCGCGGGGGGGATGGAGAGGATGGTGGTCTATCCGTCCCTAATCTGGTCGCTGGGGTTCGGCGGGCACATGATGTCGACTGATGACCCCGCGAGGCCACAGCCGCAGGCGCCGAGCTCGAGTCCCTGAGACGCGCGCAGCCCTCCCCTGCCCCCCACACCACAGACTGCGTTGGAGAGGAGAGGCTACGCAGATTGTATCTGCTTCCTGATGGCGTCGACCACGTCCGGGTTCGCCAGGGTGGTGATGTCTCCGTAGTCCTTCCCGTCCGAAATGGCCACGAGGACACGTCTCATGATCTTCCCTGACCTGGTCTTGGGGAGATCGGGGACGACGTGGACAGACCTCGGCCTCGCTATGGGACCAAGCTGCTTCACCACGTTCTCCTTGATGGCCTCCTCCAACGCCTTCGGGGAGGTGCCTGGCCCTCCTGGTTTAAGCACCACATACACGACAGGGACGTGACCACGGATCTCGTCCGACATTGCTATCGCCGCGGCCTCGGCAACCTCAGGGGTGGTCAGGACAGCGTTCTCCAGCTCCTTGGTCCCCAGCCTGTGGCCGGCCACCTTGATCACGTCGTCCACCCTGCCGAGGATGCGGAAGTATCCGTCGGAAGCCAGCACCGCTCCATCTCCGGCGAAGTAGGGCCAGTCGTGCCAGTCCTTGCTCCCCCTGTCCCTATTGTACTTCGAGTAGTACGTCCTGACGAATCTGTCGGGGTCCCCCCAGATGGTCTGCATGATGCCTGGCCAGGGGTTCCTGATGCACAGGTTCCCTGCCTTGTTCTCCCCGGCAGGGACCACGGCGCCGTCCTCGTCATAGATCACCGGATAGATGCCAGGCATCCCGGGACCGGCACTCCCGGGCTTCATGGGGCTGATTGCAGGCAGAGTCGAGCAGAGGAACCCTCCTGTCTCAGTCTGCCACCAGGTGTCAGTGATCACAGCCTCCTTCTTTCCGACCACGTCATGGAACCACCTCCAGGTCTCTGGCTCTATGGGCTCGCCCACCGTGGTCATGGCCTTGAAGTGATAGTCATACTTCAGAGGTTCTTCCGGCCCCGACTTCCTCAGCATCCTGATGGTCGTAGGCGCTGTATGGAAGATGTTCACTCTCAGCCTTTCAGCTATCCTCCAGGGCCTCCCCGCGTCCGGATATAGGGGCACCCCCTCATACATCACTGTAGTGGCAGCAAGCGCCAGGGGTCCGTACACTATGTAGGAGTGACCGGTGATCCACCCGATGTCAGCGAAGCACCAATAGACGTCTTCTGGGTGTATGTCTTGGACGTACTTCGAGGTGGCGGCAACGTACGCCAGGTAACCACCGGTCCGGTGCTGGGCGCCCTTGGGCTTCCCAGTGGAGCCGCTGGTGTACATCAGGAACAGCGGCGCCTCCGAGTCCATGGACACAGGGGCCACAGTCTTCCCCCGGAACCGCGCTTCCAGACTGTCTACGAAGAAGTCCCGACCCTCGACCATGGGTGCCGCCGAAATGTATCTCCCGGGATGGCGCCTCCACACGAGAACTTTCTCGACCTGGGCGCCGAGCTTCCCTGCCTCCTCTACCACGACGTCGGCCTCCTTCTTCTTGTCGATGACGCCCCCGTTCCTGTAGTATCCGTCGATGGTCACCAGCACCCGGCTTCTCGAGTCTTCGACCCGCTCGGCGCAAGCCCTGGCGCTGAATCCGCCGAAGACCTGGTTGTGGATGATGCCGAGCCTGGCGCAGGCCAGCATGGAGATTGGGAGCTCGGGGGTCATTGGGAGGTGGAAGGTGACCCTGTCCCCAGCCTTCAGCCCCAGGCTCTGGAGCACGAGCGCGAACTCGTTGACCCTCCTGTAGAGCTCCCGGTAGGTGACCACCCCGTGGGCCTCGTCCTCGGGTTCTGGAACCCAGACGATGGCAGCCTTGTTGCCGTACTTCTGTAGGTGCCGGTCAACACAGTTGTATGCCACGTTGAGCCTCCCCCCGACGAACCACTTCCAGAATGGCGGGTTGGACGCGTCGAGGGTGGTGTGCCAGCCCTTATCCCATGTCAGTAGGCTCGCGTACTCTCTGAAACACTCGGGAAAGTTCTCCTCAGAGAAGCGCTCGAAGATGCCCCTGTCGCGCATGTTCGCCTGGGTGGCAAAGGCAGCTGGCGGGTCGACGAGATGCTCCTCTTTCCAGTGCACCGCTATCTGCGTCTCGGCTACATCCGAGTCTGCTCCGGCCATCCTTTGCCGTCTCCTCTCCCCGGAGATTTAAGATTGGTCGAGCCGTTGGAAGCCCGGGGGCAATCCTCAGGCAGTCATGAGGGTTCCCGGCGTCCGGAAGGCTGCGGACGACCTGGAGTCCAAAGGGGTCAGCCTGGCACAGGAGCCCCGGGAGTACGCCTGGGCCGTCTTTGTCACCTTCGCCGACCCTGGCGGCAACTTGTTCTCCATCAACAGCCTCCGAAGCCGTCTTCCTAGGAGTCCGGTGGGACGATGCCGAGCAACGTGGTGTTCGCTGCCGTCTCCAATCCAGAGCGGAGGAGGATCCTGGACATGCTGCGGGAGAGCGAAATGACGGCGGGAGGTCTTGGGGCGGCCCTCCCCGGACTGGCGCAGCCTGCGGTTTCCAGGCATCTCAGGGCCCTCCGCGAGGCAGGGTTGGTCAGCGTCTCCCCAATGGGCCAGCAGAGGGTCTACGCCCCGGCGCCGGGCGGGCTCAAGGAACTTGACGCCTAGATCTCCGCCTACAGGGGGTTCCGGTCGGGACGGCTCGCACAGCTGTCAGCGCGCGTGGACGAGCCCTCCAAGCCGAAGAGGGTGCCTCGACAGTGACCTCGCCTCCGCTCCGGGGACGTGCATTCCTGGACCGGCTAGGGGCCCATCTAGGCCGCAAGCCTCGTCAAAACTGGCAGAGGCGTTGCCAGGAAGTTACGCGCGGGCCCCCTCTATCTTGGGTTTCAAGGAGCGGGTTCAAACCCAGGACGGACTCCGAGTCCTAGGGATGCGGGGGATGGGATTCGAACCCATGAACCCCTAAGGGAGGGGATCTCTGCGAACGCCCGCTTAAGTCCCCTGCTTTTGGCCAAGCTTAGCTACCCCCGCAGGGGTCGAGCGGGAATCTTGCGTTATTAACATTGGAAAGACGCTAGCCGAGGAGCTCCAAGAAGTCGCGGAGCTCTCTGGTGTTCGCGACATCTCCGGCCTCCAGCCAGGCCCTCCGGGCGATAGCCACCCCATAGGCAGCGTTGTCCAGCCCGCCCACGGAGTGCGCGTCGGAGTCCACCACCACGGGCACTCCCTCTTCCATGGCCTTCCTCGCCCACACCTCGTCGAGGTCCAGCCTGTCAGGTTCCCCATCTATCTCGAGCATCTTGCCGTTCCTCTTCGCTGCCTCTATGACCTTCGAGAGGTCTATGGGGTTCCCCTCCCTCCTGCCGATCAGCCTGTTTGTTGGGTGGCACAGGAAGTTCACTGAGGGGTGGGCGAGCGCGCTGAGCGCCCTTTCAGTCAGCTTCTCGGGGCTCTGCCTGAAACTCTGGTGAAGAGAGGCTCCGACGATGTCGAACTCGTCGAGGAAGCCCTCGTCGAAGTCGAGCGACCCGTCGCTCTTGATCTCCACTTCGACCCCCTTCAGTATCCTGAACGGCGCCAGCTCTTCGTTCAGCCTGTCGATCTCCTTCCATTGCCGCCTGAACCGCTCTTCGGAAAGACCGTGGGCCACCCTCACGGACACCGAGTGGTCGGTGAACGCGATGTACTCATGTCCTCGCGCCTTGGCCGCCTCTGCCATCAGGTCCATCTCAGCGGTCCCGTCGCTCCAGGTCGAGTGCATCTGCAAATCCCCTTTG
This sequence comes from Nitrososphaerota archaeon, assembly GCA_029785085.1. Classification (GTDB taxonomy): domain Archaea; phylum Thermoproteota; class Nitrososphaeria; order Nitrososphaerales; family Gagatemarchaeaceae; genus UBA183. The sequence goes on from JAFMAI010000004.1 coordinate 25,624, forward strand.
ATGTCGTCGAAGGAGATGAGGTCGGGGAGCTTGCCACTGAGCGATGCAGCCACCTCACCTCTGTTCTCCCTCAGTTCAGGGGGTATGTACTGCATGCCGAGTTCGTGATAGATTCCCTCTTCGCTCTCTCCCGCGATCCTCTCTCCGTCTTTCCTGAAGAGGCCGTATTCGTTGAGCTTCCACCCCTTCTCGATTGCCAGGTTCCTCAGTGCTATGTTGTGGTCTTTCGAGCCCGTGAAGTACACCAGCGCGGCTCCGCACTCTTCGGGTGCGAACGCCCTGGCGTCTACCTGCACTCCGTTCTCAAGCTTCACGCTCGCCCTCCTGGGGCCTCTCTCCAGGACCTGGGCTACGCCGGGGCACCTGGAGATGGCGTCGATGAATCTCGGGTCAGTGGAGAGGAGGTCGATGTCTCCGACGGTGTCCTTTCCGCGCCGCAGGCTGCCCGCCATCCTAACCTCGATGCCCAGGGCAGCGAAGTAGGACGCCAGCTTCTGGAACTCAGCCTCCGCCTCCGGGACTAGCATCCGCTTTTCGAAACTGGCTAGCTTCTCGATTCCCATCCGGAACGCCTCCCTGACGGTGGGGCCGAACTCAGGGTCTAGCCTTCCTGACTCCAGCGCTGACTTCAGGTCCTCGACGCTCGAAATCCCTAGGTCGTGGGAAAGACGGTAGGCCGTCCTAGGCCCTATCCCCTGGACACTCATGAGTTTCGGCACGCCTGGAGGCGTCTTCGCCTTCATCCTCTCCAGGAGTTCGAGCCTCCCCGTCCTGAGATACTCGTCAATCTTCCGGGCTATGCCTGCGCCCACGTACCTGACGTCTTCCAGCTGCTTCCTATTCCAGAGCGCTTCAACGTCTTCGTTCAGATTCCTGATGCTGGTGGCCGCCCTATGATATGCGATCACCTTGAACCTGTCTTCCCCGTTGGTTTCCGCCACGTCTCCCAGGCTGTCCAGGACGTCGGCAACCTCGGCGTTCCTCAATACGGTGATTTGACGGCGATTCGTTTTAAAAGCAGTATGGCTGACCAGATGAATCGTTTGCCAGTCTTTCAGAAGGCGTTCATCTTACTCAAGGTCTCCCCGGGCCATGAAGAGGAAGTCATAGACAACCTCATGAAGGTCCCCGAGGTAGTAGAGGCGCACATAATCCCTGGCGACTGGGATGTCATGGTGGTGCTCAACGCCCAGAAGGAGGTTCTCGTCCCCAGCGACGAGAAGGTGTACCGGCTGGTCATGAACAAGGTCCAGAAGGTAAAGTACGTGGAGGATACCAACACAATGGTGTCACAGTTCTCTCGGATCAAGCAGGGCTAGCTCCACCAGCCGAATTCCTTGGGAACGTCGGTGATTTGCACCCCCCTCCCGCCTTCTATCAGGAGGTCGTCCTCTATCCTGACCCCGAGCTTCCCTCGGATGTACGCACCAGGCTCTACGGTGAAGCACATGCCTGGGCCCAGGCGCTCTTTCCCGCCGTCCACTATGTAGGGCGCTTCATGGATTTCCAGCCCCAGGCCATGGCCCGTCCGGTGGAAGAAGTACCTCCCCATCCCCGCGCTCTCGAGCATCCCCCTGGCAGCGGCATCCACCTCCCCCACTTCCGTCCCTGCCTTGGACGCAGCCACCGCTGCTTCCTGGGCCTCGAGGACCTTGGAGTACACCCTTTCGACGGCGGGGGACCGGCCGACGCAGAAAGTCCTGGTGACGTCGGCGTAGTAGCCGCCGTAGGTCGACCCGACGTCCACCACTATGCTCTCGCCCCGGTTCACCCTCCTGGTTGACGGGAGGTGGTGCGGGTCGGCCGCCATCTGACCCGCCTGGACGAGCATGTCGTCGACCTTCTCGGCCCCCTGGGCGTATATCGCGTCTGTCATGGCCCTGGCTAATTCGAGCTCGGTGGCTCCCTCCTTGATGAGCCCGGGGAAGCCGCTGAAGGCCCGGCTCAGAGCCCGCGCCGACTTCTTCAGCAGTCCGACTTCGGTGTTGTCCTTCGACTCCCTCAGCTTTTGGAGGATCGGTTCTGCGCTGACGAGCTTCAAGTGGCCCCCCTTCGCCAGCTTGTCCGTATACTGGAACGGCGCCCTACCTTCGACGCCCCACTGTCCCTCAGCCCCTGCTCGCTTCGTCGCGTCCCTTATCGCCCCCCCAGGCCCCTCTGAGTCGGTCCACGCGTGGACTCCGAGAGAGAATGGCGCACTCACGTAGGGCCCCGACTCCAGGGCAGGGGCAATCAGCTGAGGCTCGCCCGCAAGGGGGACGAGCAGCATGAACGGGCGCTCCAGCATCAGCGACGTCCCGCCTGTAAGGTAGCGCAGGTTCGGACCAGGCACGACGACCACGCCCTTCAGCCCCGAGCTGGCGAGCCCGGCCCTCAGCCGCTTCAGCCTCGTCGCATGGAGCGCCTCGCGAGACATTCTAACAGTTGATTCTCGTATGCACTGTTAATATGTAGTTGCTCCGGCGCGGCGATGCCTTGGGCATCAAAGAAAAGGTCGTCCTGCCGGTGGCGAAGAGATGGATTTCAGGTGTGGACCTGAACGCTGCCCTAGAGGACGCGAAGGGGACGAACTCGAGGGGGATGGGGGTCGTCATGAACTTCCTCGGAGAGGAGATCACCGACCAGGGTGCCGCAGACGCCCAGGTGGATGAGTACCTCCGACTCCAGCAGGCTCTCGCCGACGGCGCTGTCAGGGGGTTCGCATCGGTGAAGCTCACCCAACTGGGCATGGACTCGGACGAGCAGGCGATGCGGCGGAGGTTCGACAAGATCCTGGCGAGCGCTGAAAAGCTCACGCAGCTACTCTGGATCGACATGGAGAGCTCCTCGTCCACAGAAAGGACGGTGTCCACCTACCTCGACGCCCACAGCAGCCACCCTGGCCTCGGCGTGGCGATCCAAGCCTACGCCAGGCGGAGCGAGGCGGACATGAAGGCGATTCTGGACCAGGGGGGGAAGGTGAGGCTCGTCAAAGGCGCCTACAGAGAGGGCCCGGACTTCGCCTTCCCCACGAAAGCCGAGGTCAACAAGAGCTACGAGCGCCTGATGACGTCCCTCTTCGAGAGGGGGGATGGGTTCGCCATCGCCACCCACGACGGAGCGCTCGTAGAGCGCGCGAAGGCGCTCGCGGAGTCAAGCCACGCGAAGTTCAGGTTCGAGTTCCTCAAAGGGATCAGAGACGAGCTGAAGGCCGACCTGGTCAAGTCGGGGTACGCTGTCTCGGAGTATCTCCCCTACGGGGACCGATGGTGGGCGTACTCGAAGCGGAGGATAACCGAGCACCCGAGCAACGTCTGGCTCCTCCTCCGTTCGGTTGTCTAGGGTCCGCTTCAGCGGTAGCCGCCGTTGATTACTGGCTCAAATAACATAGACTCCCCCCGCAAAATACCGAATTGGGCCTGAACGAAGCAGGTCAGACAAAATGGCCGAATATCAAAAAGGGCAAGTCTGGGGCGCCCTCCGCAAGGCGTGGAAGGGCTACCGCATAGCTAAGGTCCAGGGCGACAACGCCCGGATGAGGGAGTATGCCACGCGCATAAAGACCCTCCAGGGCCAGCTAGGCGTCCCTCAGGCGAGCTTTCCAAACCTGGGAATGTAGAGGAGCTCCGCTCCTCTTTCCTTTTTTAATCCAAGCTCCTGATTTCTTTCTCTATCTCTTCCAGAATGTCGCAGACTACCTGCTTCTCCAGGCCCAACGAGGAGCAGATGGCTTCTACGCCGTCACCCTCCTCCCTCATGAGATACCTGACGACCCTCTTGCGGTCGGCCATGGGGAGTGACGTCCCTATGCGCGCGGCTTCTCTCAGAGCAAGGCTCCTGATATAAAGGAGGACCGCCCTCTCTTCTTCCATCGCCTTCAGCTTCCTGTCGACCTCGGCGACCACATGGGTGAGCGGGTGTATGCGCGACGCGCCGTCGGGGTATCTGAGCACCCCGCTGATCTGGGTCATCATCTGGGCGTGCTCATCCGTCTCCGCGACCCCGGGCAAAGCACCGAAGGAGAAGATCCTCGTCCTGAAGAGGTTGGGAGCCAGGTCCACGGTGACCGAGAAGCTGCTCTTCAGCATGTACTCCTTCCTCTGGGGGCCCCGGGGGCTGTCCTGGGAGACTGTGCTCACCAGCCCTGCCCTCTCCATGGTCATTAGGTGCTTCGCTACGAGTTGCTGGCTGATCTTCAACTCCTTCGACAGCTGAAGCTGATAGTTGGGCTCCTCGCTAATCCTGGAAATTATCATCCTCCGAATCGGGTTCTCCACGGTCCCCAACACGGCGTCGAGCTCAGCCTGGCTCACTGGTTATCGACCAATGGTTGTATACACCTGGTTTGTTGTATAAATAGGTTCTCGAACGCTCCCAAGCGTTGGACTGTCTCTGGGTCGTTTCTCTGGAAGAGAAGGGAGCTGAATGGCACTGAGCAGGACTCTGATTGGCGAGCACGCTGCGGTGGCTAGCGAGCAGCCTCTCGCTTCGATGGTCGGCTACGACGTCCTCCGGAGAGGAGGGAACGCGTTCGACGCCGCAGCTGCGACAAGCTTCGCCCTCGCCGTGACCTTCCACCCCGCCGGAGGGATGGGCGGCGACTTCTTCGGCATGTTCTACGAAGCGAAGACGGGCCGGACACACTGCCTCAACGCCAGCGGTTGGGCGCCGTCGGGACTCACGCTTGACCTGGTCAGAGAACGGGCCGGCGGCAGGCTCCCCCTGTATGGACCCTTGACCTGCGTCGTGCCGGGGCTCACGGCCGGGGTGTGGGAGATGCACAGGAAGTTCGGCGTCCTAGAGTTCAAAGGGCTCCTGGGCCCAGCCGCCAGGCTCGCTTCCGACGGTTTCCCTGCCGGCGCCGCCATGTGCAGATCCATCGCCGGGGCGTACTCTGACTTCTCAGACGACGCCAAGAAGGTCTTCGCTCCCAGCGGAACGCTTCCCACCCCGGGGGAGCGCATCAGGCAGGAAGCCCTGGGCAGGGTGATATCAGAAGTAGCCGAGGGGGGGCCGGACGCGTTCTATTCTGGGTGGCCTGCGGAGAAGATCGCGTCTACCCTCGAGTCCCTCGGGGTCCCGTGCACCAAGAGCGACTTCTCGGAGTTCAAACCGGAGTGGGTCGAGCCGCTGACCCTCGACTACAGGGGAACCACGGTCTATGAGGTCCCACCCAACAGCATGGGCGCGACAAGCCTGCTGATCCTGAAACAGCTGGCAGAAACCGACCTCTCAGCAACAGGGCCTCTTTCTCGGGACCGGATCGAGAAGACGATGAAGGCGGTCCTCGTCGCCTACGGCCGCAGGGACGAGATGCTCGGAGACCCGCGCTTCGGCCCCATCGACATGGAGGCCTTCATGTCGACCAAGAAGGGTGGGCCCACGGGGCCAGCGGTGGTCAGGAAAGGGGACACCACCGCTTTCTCCATCGCGGACGCCGAGGGAAACATGGTGTCGGGGATCCAAAGCCTGTTCCATCACTTCGGGTCGCGCGTGTTCGTAGAGGAGTGCGGCATAGCCCTGAGCAACAGGGCGTCTGCCTTCCGCGCAGACGGCCCGAACAAGGTCGAGCCTCGCAAGCGGCCTCTGCACACCCTCTCTTCGCTCATCCTGGAGCGTCAGGGCCGACCCTACCTCGCCATAGGGGCTAGCGGAGCGGACTATCGTCCCCTTCAGCACGCGCTCTTCGTGACGAACTCTGTGGACTATTCCATGCCAGCGGAAGAGAACGTCGCACACCCCAGGTTCCTCTGGGGCGGAGGTAAGAAACTGCTGGTGGAGGAAGGCTATGCGCTACCTCCGAAAGGTGACTACGAAATCGAGCGGCTCCCGCTGCCTGGACGGACCGGCGTCTGTCAGGCGGTCGAGGTGTCGGGAGGATACAGGAAGGCCGTATGCGACGTGCGCGGAGACGGCATCCCCTCAGGGTTCTAGGGACTAGGTTCAGGCAGCGAAAAAACATGGGAGGTCGAGGGCCGAGCGGCCCCCGACGCCTAGGTTGTGCTCGAGGTCGAGTTCTCGGATTCGGTGACTGTGGCTTCAGCCGTCTGCGTTCCTCTCGATCCAGTGCTGACCGCGGTCACGTGGACTACAGGACTGAGTACAGAAGCTTGACCGGGACTGACGTGTATGTCTCCCGGCGAGATGCTCAGGGTGAGGTCTGTGGAGCCGCTTGACTGGACGGTGAAGTGCACGTTGATCATCAGCTTCCCATCCGCCACCACTCTGAGCTGAGTGGACGTCCCATCGGCCCAGAAGGCCTTGGCTCCGGTGATGTGGAGGACGACGCCTGTCACGTTCCCGGAGGGGATGCTAGTGGTCCCCAAGAGGAGGGAGCTGCCCTGGAGCTTGGTGAGGTTTACGTTATCCCCCACGCTAGCTGATACGTTGTAGACGTACCGGTTCACGAACCCGGACCGGATGGTGGAAGAGCTGGTGGAAGAAGACGTGCTCAGGGAGTGTGAAGTAAGAGAGCTGGTGCTCGTGCTACTGCTGGTGCTGCTAGTGGTATTCGTAGTCGTGCTCAAGCTGACGGCGCTCGAAGTTGACCCCGAGGTGGTGACTGCCGTGACGTTGGAGGAGTACTTGATGGTGACGCTCGTCACATTGACGAGGAGATAGCTGAGGTTGGGGCTGCTAGGCGGTGGGTCTGACAGGTAGATGCTCAGCGAGCTGGAGCCGGGCCCAGCTTGGGAGCTGTTGGAGATGCTTGGGAGGTAGACGGTGTAGGCGTACGCTGAAAACCCGAGGGTTGCCAGCAACACCACTGCTGAAATGGCTACGGCTTTGTTCATTCTTAGAAGGGGGATCCTAGAGCGCCGACTTAATCCTGTGGTGTTGAACAGCCAGGAAAGAGCCTTGAAAGCTGCTCCGCGAGACCAGGGACCCTGGTCCGGAACGGTCTAGTCACAGGTGCGCCCGCGGCCGAGCACACGGCGGCCTGTCCGCGCCTCAAAGAGGAGAGGCTGTTCTACCCCTCCTTGGGCTCCTTCAGGCTTCCAGTAACCCTTCGACTCTGGCCACCGGGCTTCCAGGCTTGGAGAACAGCACAGGTGGCTACCGTCACTAGGGCAGCGTCCCTTCCACCCGTCACCCCGTAGAACACGCTGACGCCGTTTACGCGTCGTCGGCTGCTTCTCATGCTCGGCCGAATGCGGATAGAAACCGTTGAATTCACGGGCCCGGTGCGATTTGAACGCACGACCTACAGCTCGCTCCACGACGTGTAGGAGGCTGCCGCGCTATCCGTATTTCGCTCAAGCATGGATCTGCGCTACGGGCCCAGCCATGGCCCGAAAAGAACCAGGATATTACCTGTTCCTGTTCACTCCACGAGGTCGAACTCCAGTTCGAGTTCCCCTTTGGAGTGCCTGAAACGGGGCTTCCCGAGCCTGATCTCCCCTACTTGGATGGTGTTGTCGACGTGGGGCTCGTTGCAGCAGTTGATGCTCCAGTCGGGAATCCTAACGATCTTCAGCAGCGTCACTTCGGGCGGGACCGGGAACAGGTCGTAGATGGCGTCCCCGAAGTGCCCCTCGGCCTCCTGTCGCTCCATCTCAAACTCCAGCAACTCGACCCCTTCCGAGACCTTCTCGTTTGTCAGCCGCTCTATCTTGGACAGTTCCTCGGCAGTTGGCTCCCTGTCGAACTTGACGGTCAGCCTCCCGTGACTCCCTGAAACGTGCACCGAGGCCGTCCACTTCGCGCCCAGCACCCCCTGTACGGCCCCTTTGAGGACGTGGACTGCGGAATGAGTCTTGAGTTCTTCGGCGCTCAACTAGAGCCTCGTGATGACTTTGAAGAAGTCGTTGAACCTGGTCTGAAGGCCGAAGCGCCTCTCGTTCCCCCTCATGTACATGTAGACAGACAGGAGCGAGGGCCACATCTTCATCAGGCTGAACTTGTCCTCCACTTTGGCCTTGATGAACCTGTAGACCTTGGCGTACTCGGAGTAGTGGTCCAGGACCGCCTTCCTGTACCCTTCCCTGTCGCCCAGGTGGTCCACGAACAGATTGACGCACTGCATGCTGGGGATTATCCCTTCTCCCAGCATCGGGTAGACCGTGCCGATGGATTCGCCCACCCCTGTGACCTTTCCGTCGAAGAAGGGCTCCATGTACTTGGGAGGCGTCACTCTCACAGGCCTCCCTATCTTCCTGACGACCTCGCAGTGGTACTTCTTCACGAACTCGTCGAGGTCGCCCTGATACCTATGGTGAAGGTCGCCGCCCCCAACATGGGCCATGCCGTCCCCCAGGGGGAAGTACCACCAATAGCCCGCGAGGCCTGGATAAGGCTTGATCACGAAGTCGTCGTAGGGGAGGTCCTTGGACTTCACCTGGTACTCGAGCGCAGGGATCAGCAGGTCGTCCTGGACCTTCGGGAGGAGAGACCTGTGCAGACCTGTGGCGTCCACTACGTGGTCGAAGCCCCGGAAGTCCCCGTTGGCCTCCTTGACGTGCGCCCCCCAGTGCACCTTCTTTCCCTTCAGCATGTCCTCCGTCAGCCTGTGCTTATCGTAGGTGACCAGTCCTCTGAGGGGTATGGTGACCTCCTCGTCTCCGAGGTCGACGCGCATCTTCTTTCCCCTGTGGAGGATGTAGTCGTCGAAGTTGAACCCTGCCTGTTTCACCAGGTCAGAGATGAAGGGCTGACTAGTCCCCCAGGCGCACACCGTGTACCAGTTCTTCTCCGTCCGCATCTCGAAAGCCTCTGCCTCCACGTCGGCCGGAAGGCGGTTGAGCAGATACGCCCCTGCCACCCCGGTGCCCACGACAGCGATTCGAGTCAGAGAAGACACCGTCTCTTCCCTTACATGGGTGCCCTTTTTACCTGTCGGCCCTAATCGGGTTCGCCCTCGCAGTCTACCAAAACCTAATATACCAAAGATATTGATTATATTGCCGTCATGCCGATGCCCAAGAACCCAGAATCAGATTCTACGACCGTGAAGCTGTCGAGGGATACCTACTCCAAGCTCGCATCGCTCGGCAAATATTCTGAGACCATGGACCAGATCATCCAGCGCCTGACCACCCAGGCGAAGGGGCTCGAGGACGTCGTCGCCGGGAAGAGCTCCATCACCTTCATCGACGGCCACGAGGGACGCCTGCTCTACCGCGGCTACGACATAGCAGACCTGACGACTCACTCCAATTACGAGGAAACGGCGTTCCTCCTCTGGAACGGCCATCTCCCGACCGTGAACGAGCTCAAAGGCTTCAGCGAGGAGCTCGATTCTAAGCGCGCGATACCGCGCGAGCTGGTGTCGATCCTCACCACCCTCCCTCAGAACTGCGACACCATGGACGCGCTGAGGGTCGGGGTTGCTGCCCTCGGGGTCTTTGACGACCCGATGTACTCGCAGCAGGAGAAAGCCATGTCCATTGCGGCGAAGATGGGGACGATGGTGGCGGCGATCCACAGGCACAAGCACGACCAGGAGGTGGTCGCCCCGCGCGAAGACCTCTCCTTCGCGGCCAATTTCCTCTATATGTTGTCAGGCAAGGTCCCATCCGAAGAGGATTCGAGGCTGATGGACGTCCTACTGATCCTCCATGCGGACCACGAGTTTAACGCTTCGACCTTCACCGCCCGGGTCATAGCTTCGACCCTCTCGGACATCTATTCGGCCGTCACCGGAGCCGTGGGGGCTCTCAAGGGCCCGCTCCACGGCGGGGCCAACGAGAAGGTGGTCGAGATGACCGCAGAAATCGGCTCCCCGGCCAAGGTGGACGCCTACATCCGCGGGAAGCTGGCCAGCAAGGCGAAGATCAACGGCTTCGGTCACAGGGTCTACAAGACCATGGACCCGCGGGCGAAGATCCTGAGCGACATGGCAGAGCACTTCGTGCGGACTCCGAAGGAGAAGGAGTCGCTGGAGATCATCCAGCGGATCGAGGCCATACTCCTGAAGGAGAAGAACCTATACCCCAACGTCGACCTCTTCTCCGGACTGGCCTTGAACCACATGGGAGTGCCTGCGTATCTGTTCACCCCGGTGTTCGCCATAGGCCGTGCTCCCGGATGGCTCGCCCACGTCCTGGAACAGTACGCCGACAACAGGATAATCAGGCCTATCTCGGACTACGTCGGTCCGCAACTCATGACCTACACCTCCATAGAAGGTCGAACCTCCAAGGGGCTGAGGCCTTGAGGGTCGAGGCCCTGGTCAAGCGCAGGCCGGTTACCATAAGCCCAGGGGCGACCATAAAACAGGCCGCAGAAGTCTTCGCCCGGGAGAAGATCGGCCTCCTGGTGGTAGCGCCCTCTGTGAGCCCGGTGAAGGCAGAGGCCGTGCTCTCCGAAAGGGACGTGGTCAGGGCCGTGGCGAAGGGGGTGGCCCTCTCGGGGCGGCTGGACGCCGTGTCGACAAAGAAGCTGATCAGCGTCAAGCGGTCTGACAGAGCCTCCACGGCGGTCAGGCTCATGGCGGACAACGGTATAAGGCACCTGGTGGTGGAGAACGACGACGGGACCCTGTTCGGGGTCCTCTCCATCAAAGACTTCTTCCGCGAGGGAAAGCTGCTCAACTCGTTCCTCAGGGAAGAAGACCAAGAGGTCCACGGCGTCGATTAGGCCGTCGAGGGCGTGGTCCGTCGCCTGGGGTCCAAAGTCCAGATAGCGTCTCGCTCGCTGTAGTGAGCGTCTAGCGTGTCGTCTTAGAAGACTCTCCGCTGGACTTCAGGGTGGAGAAACAGGCTTATGCGCCGATTGGCTCGCATCGGTGCGTTCCTAGGTTCCACCGTCGTGTGGACCTTCCTTGGCTTGAACGAGAGACGTAGGTACGTGCTTCCCTTGCACCTTCGCACCCTGAGTATTTGCCCACCGTAGCAGATTATCTTAAATAACGTAAGAGGCCTCTGGATGCTGAGAATGGCTCTTTTCGGCGACATCGGGATAATCTTCGTCATGGCCCTCGTCGCGGTGGGGCTCACGGGGCTGGTCATGATAATCCCGCGCCTATTCGCGCCCAGGCGGCCCAACCCGATCAAGAACCTCCCCTTCGAGGCAGGCCAAGTCCCCCAGGGCGCCGGCAAGATGCACTTCATGATGCAGTACTACGCCTACCTCCTCATGTTCATAGTGTTCGACGTCCTCTCTATGTTCCTCTACGCCTGGGCGTCGGCCTACAAGCCACTCGCCCTAGGGCTGTCTTCCGACTGGACGGTGACGCTCTTCATGGGGATGCTCTTCATCCCAATGGGCTTCGCCCTGTTCCTCGCGGGGAAGAGAGAGCTATGGTAGTCGCCCAGCAGCAGAAGGCGGGGACTTTCCAGGTCCTCGTAGGCAAGATAGACGACGTCCTTCAGTACGCCATAGGTGACCCCCTGCGCTACCTGGCAAACTGGGGACGCCTCTATTCGCTCTGGCCCGTCCATCTAGAGACAGCCTGCTGCTCAGTCGAGGTAGGTGCCGCCGCGGGGTCCCGTTTCGACATAGAGCGTTTCGGCACGCTAGAGGCATTCGGCTCTCTCCGCGCCTGCGACCTCATAATAGTCATGGGGACGGTGACCAGGAAGCTGGCCCCTAGGCTGAAGCTCATCTACGACCAGATGGCAGAGCCGAAGTGGGTCATCGCCATGGGAGCGTGCTCCATAACGGGCGGGCTCTACTTCGACTCCTATAACGTCCTCAGGGGCATCGACGACATCATACCGGTGGACGTGTATGTCCCGGGCTGCCCTCCGAGGGCCGAGGCGCTGATCCAAGGGATAGTCCTACTGCAGGAGAAGATCCGAAGGATGCCCACGCTCAGCGGCCGGTGACGATACCCATGAGCAAGGCCAGTCAGCCAGCCAATCCCGCTCCTTCCCCGGCCGTGGCTCCGCCGCAGCCGGCCAATGCTCCGCCCAGCTCTGCCCCGGCGGCCGCCCCTGCTGCAAATCCGGACTTGGACAGGGCAAAGGCCATCGCCGACAAGATAACGTCGAAGCACCCAGGGACGAAGCTGGAGTGGGTCAAGCCGCGCCGGCTGAAGGTCTCCGCCCCGGCGAGCATGATCAAGGACGTGGCGCTCTTCGCCAGGGACTCGCTCGGGTTCGACCACATCAGCACGGTAAGCGGGGTCGACTGGATTGCGAAGAACGCGCTTGAAGTCGTCTACTTCGTTGGCTCCACGGTCCCAGGCCAGGAGGGGTTCGTCCTGGCCCTCTCCGAGAGGGTGCCCAGGGACAATCCGGTCGTCTCAACCCTGATTGGGGTATGGAGGGGCGCGGAGTACCACGAGCGCGAGACGCACGAGATGTTCGGGCTCAACTTCCAGGGCCACCCCGACCAGAGCCACCTCTTTCTCCCGGAGGACTGGAACGACCTGCCGCCCCTCCGTAAAGACTACGTTTCGCCAGGTAGATGAGAATGACCCTCGAAAGCGAGTACTCGCCAGACGCCGACCGGATCATGGCCGTCTCACTCGGCCCTCAGCACCCGGGAGCCGGCCACTTCCGCATCAGGCTCTGGCTAGACGGCGACTACGTCGTCAAGGCCCTCCCCGACGCGGGCTACGTCCACAGGGGCGAGGAGAAGATGGGGGAGTACAGGAACTACACCCAGAATGTCCCGCACCTGGAGAGGCCGGTGATACTAGACAGCTCGAACATACTCTTCGCCTACTCCTTGGGGGTCGACGAGCTCATGAACAGCAAGGTCCCCCCCAGAGCGCAGTACCTCCGGGTCATCATGTCTGAGATCAACCGCATCATCTCGCACATGTACTTCATCGCCATCCAGGGGCTCTTCCTGGGCCACACCACGATGATCACCTGGTGCATGGGCGACAGGGACTTCTGGATTGACCTCGGCGAGAGGATAGCGGGCGCGAGGGTGACCTTCGCCTACATCATCCCTGGCGGAGTGAGGAACGACATCCCGGAGTTCGCCATCGAGAAAGGGCTCAAGACCTGTGACTGGTTCGAGAAGCGCATGGGCGAGTACGAGAAGATATTCTACGACAACCCCATGGTCCACCAGAGATCGGACGGCGTCGGCGTCCTGTCCAGGGATGACGCCATCGCCTTCGGCGCAACGGGGACCGTCGCCAGAGCCTCCGGGCTCGCGCTCGACGTAAGGAAGGACGAACCCTATAGCTCATACTCGGACTTCGAGTTCAAGACGCCGGTGCTCACCCAGGGGGATTCCTGGGCTCGCGCCTACGTCGCGCTGCTCGACATGCGCGAGTCGATCAAGATAATCAGGCAGGCGCTCAAAGGCCTCCCACAGGGCCCGGTGCGCCTCAAGCTCGGCCCACAGCCGAGGGTCCCCGCGGGGGAGGTGTACTCCAGGACAGAGGCTGCCAGGGGGGAGATGTCGTACCACATAGTCAGCGACGGCTCGCCGCGCCCCTACCGTCTGAAGATCGGGGTGCCTTCGGCGAAGAACCTCAGGGCCCTGCCGCACCTTCTGAAGAACGTCCACATAGCAGACATCCCTGTGATCTACTGGAGCCTGAACTACTGGCCGGTCGAAGCGGACCGATAAGCCGCCCTCTTCTTGGGCTGTAAGCGCAGGTCAGCCCAGGAAAAGCACCCTCTGCTTCCGGGTCGTCCCGCGGCAACGCTACCCTTCGGCAATGTCACAGTTCCCCCACCGCTACTACGAAGGGCTCGGCCTCCGGGGTCTTCTCGCCCCTCCTGAGGAGATAGACGCCCAGCATGATCAGTGCTCCCCCGAAGACCTGGACCGCTGTGATCTGCTCCCCGAGTACCGTGAGCCCGAAGAATGCGCCGAACACCGTGGACGTGGACCATACGAGCAGCATCCTGATCGCCCCCAGTCGTTTGACCGCGGCTATGAACAAAATCGTTGCGCCGGAGACCGTGAGCGCCAAGAGGAGCATCACGGCGGAGGAGTAGGCAGAGAATCCGAACGGGAAGCCTCCGACGAGGAAGATGGCGGTCAGGATGCATCCCCCGATGAGGTTGCGGAACTTGCTCAGAAGTGCCGTGTCGAACCTCTTCGTGGCGAGCACGATTATGTTGTTCTCGATCGCCCACCCTGCCCCGGAGCCAAGAATCAGCAGGTTCCCGGCCAGTCCCTGGAGGAACGCTATGTGGGAGAGGTCAAGGTTGGTAGAGACCACCAGGAGCCCTGCCACGATGAGCAGCCCCCTGGCGGCCTGTCCACGCCCCAGTCTCTCTCCGAATATCGCGAAGGCGATTACGGTGGTAAACAGGACCTCGCCGTTGGCCAGGAGGGAGGCGTTCACGACTGTAGTCTGGTTCAGGCCCAGGGTGTACATCAGCGGAGCGAGGCCCGCCCCCACGAGCCCGAAGAAGACGAGGTACCTGTAGCTCCCGGGCTGAGGCTTCCTCCTGGGCTGATACAGCAGCAGGATGAGCCCGGAAAGGAGGAATGTTACCCCTGTGACCACGAGCGGCCCGTTCCTGGCGAGCGAGATCTTTGTCAGCGCCGACACAGAGCCGGCGCAGACTGATCCAAGGATGGCGTAGAGGTAGCCCTGCCTGGTCTCAGAGTCCCGTCTGTTTCCTCCCATCAGTGCCCCGGTGCAAGGGCTGTGATGTTCTGGAATTAACCGTAAGTCCGCTTGGTGCTCCCGCTTCGGCCGCAGGACGCACCGTGCGCCGGGAGCTAACGCTTAAGCCGGCAGAAAGCGCCGATTCTGCGATGTCCTCCGACAAGGAGATCATCGCCGAACTTCAGAAAATAAGGGAGCTCCTCACACCCAAGCCAGCCCCTCCCGCCCCGCCACCCCCCAAGGGTCTCGCCGCTGAGTTCAAGGCATTCCTCACCAATTACAAGGTCCTCGGCCTCGCCGTGGCCTTCATCCTCGGCGTCTACCTCGGGAGCCTGGTCCAGGCCCTGGTCACCGACCTGATACTTCCAGCCATCGGCATACCACTGAGCGGCATAGGGAACCTAAGCACCTATGCCGTGACATATGCGGAACAGGACTTCCAAATCGGCGCCTTCCTCATAGCCGTCATCACCTTCATCATTGTCGCCTTCGTGGTCTTCCTTATAGTCAAGGTCGCCACCCGATACAAGATACAGTAGCGAGCTCCCTCAGGTTTTTTCGCCCGACCCATGTGTGAATCGTTGAGCATAGTGTCAATGCTAATTGCCTGGGTCAGTCATGTCGTCAGCCCGCGACATCGGGTCTGGGTCGAAGGTTGAGCAACAAATTCGAAAAGGGCTGGAAGACACAGGAGAAGGAGCCATTCGGGAAGATGGTCCGCGAGACGGTCCGCGGGCCCCAGCCTATGCGCCCCCAGATTCAGAAAGCAGCCGATCAGCTGACCAAGGAGGTCGGCCGCCTGGACCAGGCCATGGGCAGGCTCAAGCTGCGGGAGAGCGCGATATTCAAGAAGACGGTCACCGCCGTCCAGGCGCACGACCAGGAGTCGAGCAAGGCATACTCCAACGAGCTCGCAGAGGTCCGCAAGATGGAGAAGATTGTCACTCAGTCGAGGATAGCTCTGGAGCAGATCAACACCCGGCTCCAGACAGTAACAGAGATCGGTGACTTCGCATCCACCATCGCCCCCGCCATCGGAGTGATCAAGAACGTCCGGGCCACGCTAGGCGAGGCGATGCCAGACGCCCAGGGGACCCTGGGGGAGATAGGCGCGCAGCTTAACTCGGTAATGGTGGATGTCGGCCAGATCACGGGGACGACCTTCTACCAGGCGGAGAACAGCGAAGAAGCCAACAGGATCCTCGCAGAAGCCTCAGCGGTCGCGGAGAAGCGCATGGCTGACTCGCTCCCAGAGGTCCCGAGCACCAGCGCGGACCAGTCGATCTTCACCAGCGAGTAGGAAGACTCCGCCTATAGTCGGCGGGCCGCCCGACCGAGGCGCTATGCCGGGGAAGAGGTGCTCCACAGAAGCTCAAGGAACTGCTTGAAGTGGCTCGCCACGGCCGGGCTGTCTATCCATCCACAGGCCGAGTGGTCAGGCAGGCCGATCAGCGCCACCTTGTCGTCCACGAGCAGGTCGAAGGCCACCTGATTCCCCGTCCTGATGTCCACTCCGGGCGGCAGGAGCCCGACCCCTCCGTCGTCGCATATCGCCCTCACGCTCACCCCCCTTTGCACCGCCCCAGACAGGAGCTCCATGGTCTTCGCGTCTTCCAGTCCCATGGCTGGCGCCACAAGGATCGCAGTCTCCTTCGCCTCCCTGAGCAGCTCGTACACCTTGGCCCGGACCTTCTCGCTCCCCCTGACGGTGTAGACCAGTTCGGCCTCCTGGGCGGGCTGGGGGCTGTACAGCTTCTCCAGGGCGTCGAACGTCTCTTCGACTTTCGATTCCACCATCGTCCTGATGCTTGACGGCGCCTTCGCCCTGTACGTCGCCGGCTTCTTCACCACCAGGTCTGCCCATCCTTTTGAAGCCAGGACCCTCAGCGCAGTGTAAGCGCTCGGTTTCGGGATATCTGCGTCGTCGGCCACCCGAGCCGGGTCGGCCGGCCCCAGTGACGCCAGAGAGACGTAACACCTGGCCTCGTAGCTGGTGAGTCCCAGGTCTTGCAGCTCACCGATGACGTCGCTCCTGTGCATAACAGGCCGAAAGGACGGCAAAGCTCTTATATAGGATTTTAGTAGCGTTCACGACTACTATTGCAAGGGAACCCTGACTACGACGTCATCATAGCGGGCGGCGGGATGGCCGGCTTGATCACCGCGGCCTCCATAGGGCACCACTCAAAGGGGAAGGCGCAGATACTCGTCATAGACAGGAACAAGCAGGACGAGCCGGGCAAGAAGACCAACAACGGCTGGACCTGCGGCGACGCCACCAGCAAGCGTTCGTTGGACTATCTTGCGGAGCACATAGGGATCCGGTACGGCTCCCCTGAGCTCGAGCACCCCGTCAAAGGGGTCTATGTCTACTCCCCTGACCGGCAGACGAAGGTCCTCTTCGAAGGCGAGGGGTACCTCTTCAACCGCAAACTTGCGCCGAGGAGGCAGGTCAGCGACGCCAGGAAGAACGGCGCAGAGCTCATGTTCGGGGCGACAGCCGAGCGACTGCTGGCAGATGACGGGAGGATCACAGGGGTCTCGGGGAGGAAGGCCGACGGGTCTGCTTTCACCCTGACTGCCAAGGTCGTCATCGACGCCACCGGCTCCTCCTCAACGCTGAGGCGTTTCATGCCAATACCTACGAAGATCGAAAAGGAGATCGATCCGGACGACGTGGTCGGGACGGGCAGGTACATCCTAGACTTCGAGCCCGCGGCCGACCAGCCCTCGTTCTTCTCCCCCGACTACTGCATCATACATCTCGACCAGTTCATCGCCCCGGCAGGGTACGCCTGGGTGTTCCCAAAGGGAAAGAAGAAGGTGAACATCGGTCTCGGGGTCTCACACTCGGGGCTCGCCAGGCGGAATAGGCGCTTCGGCCTCAACGACAACCTCCAGAGTCTCATCGACAAGTACCTCGCGGAGAACCCGGTCATCAAGAACTACGGACAGCCCTCAGACGACGCCAACTCAGGGAACACGAAGGGGAACTGGCAGGTCCCGGTGAGGCGCCACAACGACTGTATGGTGGCCAACGGGTTCGCCGTGGTGGGCGACGCCGCCTGGATGCCGCGGCCCATCGACGCCGGAGGGATCAGCCCGTCGATTTACGGAGGTACGATACTTGGGAAGGTGGTGGCCGAGGCCCTGGAGGCTGGGGACACCAGCGAGGCCGGCCTCTGGAAATATAACGTGGAGTACATGAACACCCACGGGTATCCCATGGCGAGTTTCGAGGTCCTCAGGAGGTATCTTCAGACAGTCACCAACGACCAGATCAACTACGGTATGAAGCACTTCCTTTCGGAAGAGGACGTGACCGCAATCACCGAGAGGAAGCACCCTGCGTTCAACCAGGCGCGGTTCATGAACCCCGCCATGTGGTACCGTGTCATGGGGCAGCTTTCCCTGGCCAGAGGCCTGAGGTATACGGTGAAGAAGAGCGCGGTCCTCGTGGAGATAAACCTGGCCTACCCATCTGCCCCGCAGGGGTTCGAGGAGTGGCAGAAACGTCTCGGAGCAGAGCTCAGGGAGACCGTCGAGAGGTTCAAGCCCCTCGACATCGCGAACTAGATAAGGGGGCAGGCAGACTGGCGCCCGTGGGCGTGCTCACCCCCCGGGTCAGGAAGTTCCTCGACGGAAAGCGGATTGGCAAGCTGGCCACAGTGATGGAAGACGGTTGGCCCCACGTCACCCCAATCTGGTACATGCGAGAGGGAGACAGGCTGGTGATCAACACCACCACTACCAGGGTGAAGTACCGCAACGTGAAGCGCGACGGCAGGGTCTGCTTCTTGGTAGACGACGACTATCCCTATGTGGTCATCTTCGGGACTGCGAGAATCGCGGGGGAGCGGGACAGGATGAAGGACATCGAGAAGCTGGCCATCAGGTACACAGGCAAGGAGGCGGGTACCAAGGCAGCCAGGACGCGGTTTTGGAAGGAGCCCCGTGCGTCAATAGAGATAACCCCAGAGCGGGTGGTCGTGGAGCTCTAGTCACTTCATCGCGCGAAAGAAGAAGTCAGTCACGAACCTGGTGTACGCTTCCCTGTCGAGGCTCTTCGCGAAGTGGATGTGCTGGAAGATCACCCGGTTAAGCATCCCCAGCAGGCAGTCGACGGCTGAATCCGCGTCAGTCTTGCGGAAGAGCCCCTTGGCCATCGACCTCTCGACCATCGTGGTGGCGATCCCTTTGATTTTCTCCAGGTCCTCGGATACCCTCTCGGCGCTCTGCTTGTCGAGCGTCGCCGAGTCACGCATGTAGAGGCCCATGTCGAAGGTGTGCTCCGGGAATGTGGTCAGGTACGTCACAATGAACGACTCCAGCCCGTCCCTGGGGTCGGCGGCCTTCGACGCCTGCGACAGCTTCCCGATGAAGCCCTGCATGGAAATCTGCCTACGGACCACCGCATCGAAGAGCCCCTTCTTGCTCCCGAAATAGTAGTAAATCACAGGGGCAGTGGTCTCGGCTTTCTTGCAGATGTCCCTGACTGAGACGTTGGCGAAACCTCTCGCCGCGAACATGCGTGAAGCGGCTTGGAGTATCTTCTCCGCTGTCGCGGTGTGCTCCTCGGCCTGCATCGTCTCCCGAATGACCAGGTTCGACTATTAAGGGTTGGCGAGGTTACGCCTAGTCGAAGTCGCCGCCTTCGCCGCCCATCCCTCCGGCACCGCCTGGGGGACCGGCAGGGGCCTTCGACTTCCCTGAGGCTATGACGTCGTCGATCCTCAGTATCATCGAAGCAGCCTCAGTGGCCGACCTGATGATCTGGACCTTGACCGCCAGAGGCTCGAAGACCTGGCGCTGGTACATGTCCTTGATCTTTGCGTCTGCCGCTTCTATGCCGTACCACTTGCCGTTCTCGGTGGCGTGCTTGGCTCTGAACTCCACCTGCGCGTCGATCGGGTCCATCCCCGCGTTGAGCGCGAGGGCCAGTGGAATGGCTTCGAGGGCCTCGGCGAACTTCTGCGCGGCCAACTGCTCCCTTCCTGACAGCTTGTCAGCCCACTTCAGGACCTGCGAAGCGGCCTCCGCCTCGGCGGCGCCGCCGCCAGCCACGATGGCCGGCCTCTCGATGACGTCCTTCGTCACCATCAGCGCGTCGTGAAGGGACCTTTCGCCTTCGTCCACTATGCGTTGGGTGCCTCCTCTCACCAAGATGGTCACCGCCTTTGGGTTCTTCGCCTCTTCGATGAACACCCACTTGTCCTCCTCGACCTTCCTTTCCTCAACGTGGCCAGCGTGGCCCAGATCCGCAGCCGAGAGGTCTTCGAAGTTGTTCACCACCCTTCCGCCTGTGGCCTTCGCCAGCTTGGTCATGTCCGACTCCTTCGCCCTCCTCACTGCCAGAATCCCTGCCTTGGAGAGGTAGTGCTGGGCGATGTCATCGATGCCCTTCTGGCAGACCACGACGTTGGCCCCCGCCGCTGCTACCTTGTCGACCATCCCCTTCAGCATCTTAGTCTCCTCGTCCAGGAACTTCTTCATCATGGTTGGGTCGTTGATGTTGAGCTTCGCATCGAACTCGGTCTTCTCTATCTCGAAGGGTGCGCTCACCAGCGCGATCTTCGCCTTCTCGACCACCTTCGGCATCCCGGAATGGACTATCTCCTTGTCGAGGACGATTCCCTTTATCAGCCTGGTGTCTTTGAGTGATCCTCCTGGCTTCTTCTCTACTTTGATGTTGTCGATGTCGACGCGGTATCCCTTCTCGACCTTCTCTGCGACAGAGAGAGTGGCGTCAACCACCAGCTCGGCCAGGTCCTGCGCCTCCTTGGAGACCAGCTTGGTCTGCATGCTGGTCCGCGCGACCTTCGTGAGCCACTCCTTGTTGTCTGGAGTGACCTTCTCAGCGACTGCCTCGAGCGCCTCTATCGCCTTCCGCGACGCCTTCGAGTATCCGTCGACAATCACGGTAGGATGGACGTCCTTGTCCAGGAGTTCTTCCGCCTTCTCAAGGAGCGCCCCAGCAAGCACGACAGCGGAGGTCGTGCCGTCGCCCACCTCGTTGTCGGTGGTCTTCGAGACCTCTACGAGCATCTTGGCGGCCGGATGCTGCACGTCTATCTCCTTGAGCATGGTCGCTCCGTCGTTGGTTATGGTGACGTCTCCCAGCGAATCCACGAGCATCTTGTCCATGCCCCGTGGTCCTATGGATGTCCTCACAATCTCTGAGATCAGCTTGGCGGCGGCGATGTTGTTCCGCTGCGCGTCTCTTCCTCTGCTCTGGCTAGACCCCTCCTTAAGAATCAGGACGGGCTGCCCCGACTGGGTAACGGCTGGTATAGCGGTCGTTGACATATGGAATCTTGAGCCGGTATACAACCGGTGGTATATTAGAATTACTTGAAGTGCTCCCTACTCGGAGAGGGTCCTCTGGCTATCTGCTTCGTGTGCGTCGTTTCGTCGGTCTGACGCCGGCACGCGCCACCTTCTCTATTGCCGTGGCGAGCCCGAAATCCCACGCGGTGACGCCTCCTGCGGAGTGGGTCTGAAGGGCCAGGGTGACTTTGGTGTATCGCAGGTGGATGTCCGGATGGTGCTCCTGCTCTTCGGCCACCCTCGCGACCTCTCCGATGAATGCGATGCCATCCATGAACTCCTCGAACTCGTAGGTCTTCGTGATGAATCTCCCTTCCTTCTTCCAGCCGTCGAGCCTTTTCAGCTCGGTGTCGACTTCGGACTTGTCCAGGCGCCTCGGCACGCGTGCCTATGGCCCGCCCATGGTCTTTAATTTAGCGAACCGGCAAGGTGATTTGACAACGTGCGTTAACGCATCCTCCCTCGAACACACGTGCCGTATTGCAGGACAAGAAGGTGCTACAAAGCGCTGCCGAGTCCCTCGTGCGAGTCGCAGAGACGAAGTCCGACGTAGCGGGGAAGACAGAAACGTCCGCCCTGGCCCGGCATGTGGAAGGGCTCACAAAGCCGAAGTCGCCTTCGTCGACGATGAAGAAAGCCGGGGTCGCGCTAATCGCCGCCCCAGATCCAGTGACGGGCGTGGCAGGGGTGGCGCTCCTCGCTTCGTCGTTCGCCCTCAAGAACAAAGAGCCCGCGAAGATCGCCGACATCGCGGCAGAGACCAGGAAGATTCTCCGCGAAATCCAGTCCTTTAGGATTTAAGTAGCCGCGGCTCCCCGCGCCGCTGATGGAGCTGAAGCCGTCGAAGGGGCTCAAGGTCAATGTCAACGCCCAGCGCGAAGCGATTTTCGGGGACGAGTCCGTCAATGTCCAGAAGGTAACCATAGGCAACGGCGCCAGGACAGGCGTCATGACCGGTCGGGCTCTCGTCGGGTTCTGCGAGGTCGAGATGAAGAAACTCGATGGTGGCAACCACTGGTACCCCATCGAGGATCTTACGGGCGAGAACGGCGAGAAGATAGTGGAGGAAGAGATACCAGTTGAGCTCGACGAAGGCGAAGGGCCCGAAGAAGAATCCTAGCAGCGTGCCGGCTGCGGGCGGGGCCGAGCTGGTCTTCGTCATCGACGTGTCATCGTTTACCGAGAACGGCTTCGTGGGCGTCACGCCATACCAGGGGAAGAGGGTGAATCTGGAGTTCGACGACAAAGGCGAAGGGGTCTTTCTGACGCCTGAGATGGCGGCCCGCCTCCAGGTGCGCGAAGGCTCTAGGCTGACCCTGATGCTCGAGGACGGCTCGAGCGGAGCGGTGGAGTTGACGGTCGCCGGGGTGGGCAGCAAGTTGAGAATCTCCGACCCCAGAGCCTACTATGGCGTCGGGAGGGAGGGGGGCGCGGTCCTCAGGCTCAGGAGAGCCTAGACTTACTTCAGCACCGCGTCGCCGTCGGAGTCAGGGAGGTCGTACCACTTGGTCCTCTCGCCTACCCTCGCCCGCATCTTCCATCCGAAACTCTTCGGGGCGGCTTCCATCATGGACATTAGCTTCCGGACCCGCGAGCGGACCATGTCGCTCTCTTCTCCAGCCAACTCAGGCGCCCTGGCCATCACGGCCTCGAGGGTCTTCCAGAACGTCGTGTAGACGCCCCAATCCTTGGAACATAATTCGGCTATCTCGTCCCCTCTGATGCCGTCCGGTCCAGACGTCACATCGAAGTCGCGGAAAGCTACTACCATGTCCTTGTACTCCTTGTCGGTCTTTTCCACGACCTGCAGCTTGGTCATCAGAAGCTGCGTGACAGGGAGGGTGTAAGTGCCAGCCAGGATGTTCTCCTTGAAGTTGAACTTGTGGCACATGACGAACTCATCCAGGAAGAGGTCTACCCTCCTCTTGTTCGTCATGTCGTAGTAAATCAGCCTCTGTCCCATGTTCAGCTTGTTGAAGAGCTCCCGGGGCTTGTAGCCTAGGCCTTCCAGGATCTTCATTATCGCGCGGGAGTCCTCTCTCTTCCCCATCAGGTCGATATCCTTGTTCTCCCTGAAGTAGCGCGGGTCTCTGGAGCTTGCGCAGAGCTTCTTGAACGCAAGGCCTCCGAGGAGCCTGAGACGGACGCCCTTGGACTCTGCTTCGTCGATGATTTGCGTCGCCGCCTCCAGGGCGTCAGTCGGGAGCAAGACTAAACTCTCCATGCAGGTGTCGAACAGGGGCCTTTCGGATTTAAGATGTCTTTTACATCATCATGTTGAACGCGACCAGAAATGGGAAGCCTCAGCAGGCGTCCAGGCTCAGCCAGGCCTCCCCGAAGGGGCTCCGAAGGGGAGCCCCGCGAAACCCGTCCCGTCTTCCCGGCCCCCTAGTCCTTCCTCTTGCGCGTACTCTCGAGGGTCCAGTGGGGTCTATCCCAGAGTTCTTCATAGCCCGCGGAGTCTCTGATCAGAATCCTTCCTCCGTCTGAGTCCAGCAGTTCCACGGCTGGGACCTGGGCCCTGAACCGCGCGTACTCCGGGTCGGTCATGCCGACGCTCTTCTTCTTCCCAATGGTCGCGTGCCAGTCGGCGCTCGTGCCATCCAGCGAGAAGTGGACCGACGTGGGGCCCGCCTGGAAGTAGAACCTCGCGTACCTTAGCCTTCTGGGAAGTTTGTGCTCGAGCATGAACTTCATTGGCGGTTCGATTCCGCCACTCCCAATAAGGGTTGCCTCGTCACTTTCGCAGGCGGACTTTCTCTGTTCCCGGACCTCCTTCCAAAGTTTAAACTCCTTACACTCCACGCGGAGTCGTTGCCTGAGGTCGACACTTCTGGAGCTGAATCCCGGACCATCGCCGGTGTGCAGGCGTCCACCCGCTTCCTGCTCAACACCTTCAAGGCCAAGATGCGTGCGCTCGAGGAATGCGGCCCTGAAATCAAGGCGCTGCTCAGGTTCGGGGTGGACCTCAGGGGAGCCGCGTCGACGGCCGGACGATTCTTCGGCGCGGACACGGTAAGCTACCTGGCCATCGACGGGACCAACTCCGTGGACCAGCAGCTCGACCTCATCGTGTTTTACGTGGGCGCCTTCGCCTACTCCGGGACGGTGACCTTCCGCGAAGGCGGGGTCGCGGTGGGAGCTCCGCGGGCCACGGACGACGGCCTCTCGGCGTCTGCGGCTATCCCTCTGTCGGAAGAGGACGCCGCACAGGTGTTCGGCCAGAAACGAGAATCAGGCGTGGAGGTCGACCCGGAGCGACTGCCGAACGCCCTGATGCACATGGCAGAATACTATCTCGCCTTCCGAGGTGTCTCGGAGGACCCAGAGAGGAAGATCGTCCTACTGGACAGGACCCTGGCGGGGGATGTCGCCCACCTGGTCTGGAGTACCAGGGACCTCATAAAAGACAGGCGATGTGTCCTAGAGGGGCTGGACACACCCTCTGGCAAGGTCACCGCGCTTGACCTCGAGTTGGCCAGGATGCTCCTCCCCAACGAGCAGCTTGCCACCCCCACGCCGAGGAGCCAGCTGCTGAAGTTCGCGGCCGTCCTCGCGCTCTTTGCCGGGGAACCGCTGACCTCCAGCGAGCTCATCGCCCGCATGGGCGCAGACCTCGAATGGACCGACAAGCTGGGCGAGGACCTCCTCGAGCTCGACGACCAGTTCAGCGGCTTCGAGCAGACTTCCCCCGCCTTCAGGCTCAGGCCCGGAGCCTCGGCCTATTGGGACCGGGTACTCGCGGCTACGCTCGCCGTCGCCAGCCATGTGTTCGCTCCGGCGGGGGGGCATCCGCTCCGCGTGAAGGGCGGGGGCTCCGAGCGCTGGGTCACCGCGGACGACCTTGACTTCATGGTCCTTGTCCTGATCAGGGCGCTCACCAGGAAGGCCTGGTCCGACGGAGTCCTCCCGATCGGGTTCATCAAGGACACCAACGCCTTCGAACTGGTCAACGCGGTCGTCCCCATCCTCGGCTATGCCGGGCTGGTCACTTCGGAGGGGAGGTTCCCCAACTTCAACAGCGACAAGATGCTCCTCCAGACGAACAGCGTGGTCAACGCCGCAACCATCCCGACCCCCTGGTATACACCAGAGATCGACGCTTCCTTCAGGACAATGGCGCCCAGAGACGATCCCAGTCTGGCAGCCGGGAAGGCTCGCGTGAACGGCGCCTTTGAGAACGTCATCTATCCCGAGAGGGTCTACCTGAAGTCCTATGTCCAGCTGTGGAGCAGCGAGTCGACTCCCAGCGTGAGGAGCCACGTCTTCACCTACGACCGACCCGTGTACCCGGGCTACGACCACTGGGACGAGGTCACCCTGCTCAACAAGGACGGCCCCGCCGACGTCAGAATACACCCGGTGCTCCACTTCAGGAGAGGCTCCGATCTGACCAACATGGTGATGGCCATGCTGACTGAGATGGGGAAGGAGGTAATCCCCGAAGCCCTGGGTCATAACTACCCGCTCTTCCTCGCCGATAAGAAGGCAAAGTCGGTCTTAGAAGAGACGAGACAAGCCTACCTGAGCGCGGTGGCCATAGAGATGGCAAAGTCGGACCTCGACCAGCAGGTGCTCTTCTCCCGCAGGTTCAGAGACTACCGCAGCCAAATAGAGGGACGACGGAGGGGGGGCTGACGATGCAGCCCTTCGACGACCTCGATGGCGAGTTCAAAGCCCGGCTCCGTGAGATTGCGACCACCACACGCTCCACGGTGGACAACTCGACTGTCACCTTCCGTACCGCAAGGGTCGACTGCGAATACACCCCCAACGTGATCAAGCGGCTGGCAATGGGGCAGCTGATCGCCATCCCCAACGTCCAGGCGCTGGGGGCCAACAGCTCGTACTCGCTCTACGAGATAGCAGACGTCTATCCAATGCACTACTCGATGCTCACTCTCGACCGCTCTCAGCCTGCGGCCATCAGGACTGAGTTCATGGATCTCATCCAGAAAGAATGGGAGAAGGGATCGAAGAGCACCTGGATAGAGATAGTCGCCGCGCCCATAGGTCACGTGATGAAGACGGCGGCTGACGGCGTCTCTTATGAGAGGAGGGCGATGGCCCCGCTCACAGGCAGCCAGGTGAAGCTACTCAGCAAAGAGGCGATAGAAGAGCTCATCTGCTTCAAGCCGCAGGGGCGCGACGCGGACGACTACTCGCTGGGGAAGCTCCTAGGCTTCACCGACGGCTCCATAGCGTTCTCGGTCAACCTGGAGCAGCTGATACATTACATGAGCGGGACGTTCGCCTTCACAGGCAGCGGCAAGTCCAACCTCACTGCAACCGTCATACGCAAGGCGCTCCACGCCATACCTGACCTCAAGGTGGTCATCTTCGACGTCTCGGCAGAGTACGGGATACACATACTCGACGTCCTCAACCGCCTTCCGAGCCGCGTGCTTTTCACTGATTCGTTCAAGGACAGCAAGAGCCCCGAGGCCGAATACTTCAAGCGCCACGCCACTCCCGAAGCGCTTACCGGAAGAGAGAAGGACTTCTACCCCAAGATAGCCCAGCTGTTCGCGGCAGGGAAGGTCGAGTTCCTCCAGACCAGGATGGCCGGGGAGGAGGATGCAGCGAGGTTCAGCACCTATGAGGGAATCGTCGAGGTACTGTCCAACACCCTCAACGAGAAGTATGGGCCCGTCCAACAGAAGATACTCGTCCCCCAGGTGATAGAACTCATCAAGGGGTTCCTCCGCGAGAACAAGCTCGACATCGAGGCCAGGTTTGACGCCAAGACCATGGACCTCATCCGAAAGATACAGCCGCTGCTAGCAGACCTCCCGGCGAACAGCGCGCTGAAGAAGGCATTCGACAGCCTCGCCCGGATAGTGGAGTCCATCCCGGAAATCGAAGAGGAGGAAGAAGGTTACAGCTGGAGTAGGCTCTCGGAGGAGATACTCTCTACAGACAAGGGCTCGCCTAGGGTGTTCGTCGTCAACCTCCCGGAGGCCGAGGACGCCAGACTCGAGACCGCCAACGTCATCAACGAGGTCTTCAGGAGGCGCAAGCGGAGCTTCACCCTCTCTCCCCGCGTGCTGTTCGTAATCGACGAAGCGCAGGAGTTCATCCCCCAGAACACCAGGAAGGAGGACGGCACGGACCAGTCGAGCAGGGCTCTGGAGCGGCTCCTCAGGCACGGCAGGAAATACCATCTCAACTGCTGGGTCGGCACCCAGAGGGTCGCCCACCTGAACACCAACGCCCTTCAGCAGCTTCACACCTACTTCGTGTCGACGATGCCGAGACCCTATGACCGACAGCTCATCTCGGACACCTTCGCCATAGACGACGCCTTCATGGAAAGGACGCTGGCCTTCCAGAACGGAGACTGGCTCCTGACCAGTTTCAAGGCCACGGCCACTCAGAACATCCCTGTTTTCTTTCACGCGGAGAACAACGAAGAGATCCTGGACAAGTACCTGAAGTAATGTCCCGTCGTCTCGCCGGTGGTCACTCAGAGGGGGCGGCCGGTCCAGGGTGGTAGTCAGCCTTCTGCTTCTTCGTCATGTACGCCGGCACGGCGCCGAACAAGCTGATGAATCCCATTATCAGAAACACGCTGTGCAACGACCCCACGAACCGCTCCAAGACCGCGCAGGCCCCGGCCGGGGGGCAGATGGATGAGGCGGTCCCGGCGAAGATGCCCTGGAGGACCGTGGTAGGGACGCTGGCCGCCATCACTGCGAACGCGAGTCCGAGGCTGAGCAGGAACCCCGTGTTCACCAGGGTCGAGTTCATCCCTGACGCTATTCCCCTCCGCGCCGCCGGGGTCGCATTCATCACCGACGCCACGTTCGGCGCCACGAACATGCCACCGCCCGCCCCCGCCAGCACCATGGGCACGAGCAGCTCGATGTAGTCAGACGAGTTCCCGAAGGGGAACAGACCGAACCAGAACAGCGCCACCGAGGTGACGAGCAGCCCTGCCGTCGACAACCCTCTGGATCCGACCTTGTCCGAGAGGTACCCGCTCAGGGGGCCGAGTGTCACGAAGGCGACCGAAAACGGGATGAGCCAGAGCCCCGCTGTGAAGGCGTCAAGCAGGAGCACCCCCTGGAAGTAGAAGACCAGGACAAGCGACACCCCTCCCCTGGCGACGGAGGCGAGAAGGTTGCTCGCCATCCCAGTGGCGAACGCCTTGATCCTGAACAGGGACAGGTCCATCAGGGGATACCGCACCCTCGCCTCGGTGATCACGAAGCCTGCTACCATGGCTATCCCGACCGTCATCACCCCCAGGTAGGCAGGGGCCCAGCCGATCAGGGCGCCGAGCATCAGGCCGACGAGGAAGACCGTCAGCCCCCCCGAAAACAGCACGTTCCCCAGAAGGTCCAGCTTCTCGGTCCGGCGCGGCTCAGAGAGCTCCCTGAGCTTGAAGTAAGCCCAGATGGTGGCGAAAGACCCAAAGGGGACGTTGATCCAAAATATCGACCTCCAGCCGAGGAACGAGCCCGCCAGTATCCCCCCCAGCGCCAAGCCAATGACCGACCCGACGGTCCCGGCGACCTGGTTGAGCCCCAGAGCCCTCCCCCGTTCAGTGGCAGGGAACGCGTCGGTGAGGAGCGCGGCGGCGTTGGAGAAGATCAACGCTCCGCCAGACCCTTGCACGAGCCTGAACCCCACCAGGGCCAACCCGTTCGGCGCGATGCTGCACAGGGCGGAGCCGACGGTGAACAGGGCAAAACCGAGGTTGTAGAGCTTCACCCGCCCGAAGATGTCAGAGAGCCTCCCAAAGGTCATCAGAAGGGAGGCGGTCACCAGGATATACCCCATTATGATCCAGACTGCCTCGAAGGGGGTCGCGTGGAGGTCCTTGGTTATGGTCGGGAGGGCTATGAGCACGATGTTGGAGTCGAGGACCGCCATGAAGGCGCCGATGGTGGTATTGATGAGGACGACGTACTTGTATGCGAGTGGCAACTTTTGCGCGTCCTATAGGGGGTTCGGATAAGTCTGTCTCACGCTGTGCGCCGGCAGCCACCGCAATGACGGACTCAAGAGATCTGGGTCGGACAGCATGAGCGTGGCGTCGAATGGGAACCGAGAACGGGTCCCATGCTAGAAGGATGTATGTCCTGCTCCCTCAAGCGTCAGCTGGGTGCAAGGCCCGGACCGCCATAATTCAGACCTCCTGGACCGGCTGTGTCGTATGCGAAGATCTTCCCGATGGTTATCGAACCCGGAGCCACCCAGGCGCCAATGACCAGTCCGTCACGCGAACTGGTCACGATGCACTCGCAGACGAGATAGGTCGTTCCGTTGTTGCCGAAGCTTACAGTGCCATCGGAGAAGTCATACGGGTTTCCGCACGTGGAGTAAAGCCCTCCATAGGGCCTCAGTTCGGAGACCGAGTAGCCGTTGGAAGCCAACCGCGAACTCACGGCCGGCAGGTGCAGTATGGTCGAGTTCATCGCGTATTCCTGGAAGGGGAACGAGTCGTTCTGCCACAGCTCACCTCCTGCCAGCTTGCACGAGTAGGTCTACCCGTACGAGCCTGCACTTCTCGTACTGGATGCGCCTTTGGGACCCTAGGCAGAGGTGGCAACGCCGAGGTCCGGGGGGACCAGAGATACGGGGAATCGCTACATGGCGAGTTCGCAGGGCTGTTCAAGCTCAGGGTCGGCGACTACAGGATAATCTACGCCCTGACTGGATCAGATGCCCTGATGCTCAGGATTCGACACCGCGGAAAGGCCACGAATGGATTGCGTCAGAAGCGTCTCGGCCGAAGGCCCTGTTGGACGGCACGACGTGGCGAGTCGCCCCTTGAAGGGCGCCCCTGGCTACTCCACGGAGCTGTAACAAGCTAGGCAGTATCGGCGAGGCTCCAGGACGACGCCGAAGCGGCTGTCTGCCCGCAGTCAGGGAAAGCGGCGCGCCGGTCTCTCACTTCCACCCGACCATGACCCGGTGTTCCACCCTCATGCACTTGTCCATCACATAGTCTATCTTCGCCTCGGACAGAATCTTCTTCGCCTCCTCGTTCTCCAGCCCTAGCTGCCCCCAGAAGACGAAGGGCCGTCCGGTGTTCTTCTTCATCTCAGCCACTTGCCTGGCGACCTCGGGGAACTCTTCCGAGGGCCTGAACACGTCGACCACCTCCACCTTCTCCGCCACCTCCTTGGGGATACCGGCGAGGGTCGGGTACGCCTTGCTCCCGTTCACCACGTCTGCGGTAGGGTTGACGGGGATGATGGTGTATCCCTGCGCCTGGAGGTACGCAGGGACGGTGAACGCCTCCTTCTCCGGGTTCTTCGAGGCGCCGACCACCGCTATCGTCCGGTACTGCCTCATCACTTCGACTGGATTGACTGTGAACTTCTCCATAATGACCGCACTCCTCAGCCACTTAATACGACTGTCGGGGTCTGGCCTCGCCCAGGGGCGACCGCGAGCCCTTCCGTCACTTCGGAACCAGGAACTCTCTGCTGTTCGGCTCTTTGCCGGCCCAGCGCTTCGACCACGAAGCCAGTTCGAGGAGTATCTTGTAGATCTCGTGCCCCTTCACGGTGAGCGAGTACTCTATCTTCGGCTTCTCCTCGGCATAGACCTTCCTCTGCACCACGCCGAACTTCTCCAGCTGGGCGAGGCGCTCGGCCAGGGATGTGGCGCTTATCCCGACTATGTGCCGTTTCAGCTCGTTGAACCTGGTGGGCTCTATCTGCCCCAGCATGTGGATGGTCGGTAGGGTCCAGGTCCTGGTGATCTCGTTCCACGTCTGGTGCACGACCGCGCACGAGTCCAGAACCTTCCGGTCGAGCTGTTCCGACTTGGCTAGGCTAGCCATGGCTGCCCGTGACCGGGGGCGCTTGCTTTAAAGTGTAGCTGGGCGCTCTCCAGACGGCGCGCCAAGGCGATGGGCGCGGCAGACGCCTTATCACATGCCAGGGTGTGAGCGACATGCGCGCGAAGCCACTCAACAATAGGGGGCGGAAGCCGGGGCTGGCCATGGCACTTTCAGGATTCGAGAGCCAGGTGGTCGGAGCGGTGGAGAAGGTCAGCGAAAGCATCGTCAGCGTATCCAGCATGAGGCTGGAGCGGCGGTTCTTCGGGTTGGTCCCCCTCGAAGGCCAGGGGTCAGGGATCGTCCTGGACAGGGGCGGGCTCATCGTCACGAACAACCACGTCATCGACGGGGCCAGCCAGGTCCATGTAAGCCTCAAGGACGGCCGGACCTTCACAGGGAAAGTGGTCGGCTCAGACGACGCCACCGATGTCGCCGTCATCAGGGTAGACGCGTCGGAGCTCCCGGCGGCAGACCTGGGTGACTCTGAGTCGGTCCAGGTGGGGCAGTTTGTCCTCGCCATCGGCAACGCGCTTGCGCTCCCCGGCGGACCCACCGTCTCGATGGGCGTGCTGAGCGCGAAAGGGAGGCCGCTCCCGGGGACTGACTTCATCTTCGAAGGGCTCCTGCAGACAGACGCGGCTGTCAACCCAGGCAACAGCGGAGGGCCCCTGGCAGATCTTGGGGGGAATGTCATCGGGATGACCACCATGATGATCCCTTATGCCCAGGGGATGGGGTTCGCCATCCCGATCAACACTGTCAAGAAGATCGCCCAGGAGATACTCGAAAACGGCAGGGTCAGCCGGCGCTGGATCGGCATCTCGGGTGTCGACGTGACCCCCCAATTGGCTCGCAGGTACAACCTGCAGGCCGACCGGGGGCTCCTGGTCGCCGAGGTCGTCCCCCGCAGTCCGGCCCACTACGCAGGGCTCAGGAGCGGGGACGTCATAGTAGGCGCCGACGGTGCTGCGGTCAAACAGACCAAAGACCTCCTTCTGGCGGTCTCCAAGTCCCCCGCAGGTGGCCTCGTGAGGCTCGATGTCAACAGGCTCGGACGGACCGGGCCGCTTGACGTCACCCCGACCGACGCGCCGTCTTTCCAACAGGTCCGGGAGAGGTAGGGCGGGCCGACAGCTCCGAAGCAGAAGCGGCTCCGCGGTCACGGCTTCTCCATGCGGCCGTCCCAGGCAGCCAAGCCCGGCACGTCACCTGCCTAGGTGGCGCTGACCGCGCCACCAACGGTTTATACCGAATGCCCCGCGGGGACTACCATGCACCGAGTCACTCAGGCCGCCATCCTATGCGGCGGAAGGGGGGAACGGCTGAAGCCTCTCACAGACTACTTTCAGAAGGTCATGATACCAATCGGGCCGAAGAAGCTGCCGCTCCTCGCCTACACCATAGCGATCATGAAGCGCCATGGAGTCACGAACATCGCCCTGCTCACCGGATATAGGTCCGAGGACATCAGACGGTACTTCGGCGACGGGTCGCAACACGGCGTGAAGCTGTCCTACTCCGAGGACCAGAGGGGGCTCAAGGGGAGCCTGAACGCAGTAGCCCACGCATTGCGAGACGGCGCCATAGCCTGCGGCGAGCTCCTGATCTACTACGGAGACATCCTGGCAGACCTGGAGGTGACCCAGCTTCTAGAGACCCATCGCAGGACCAAGGCAGACCTCACGCTAGTCCTTGACAGGGGTTACTCCCTCCCGGTGGGGGTGGCAGACGTGGACGACGGGCTGGTGACGTCCTTTAGGGAGAAGCCGAGGCTCGACCTGACCGTGACCACCGGCCCCATGGTCGTCGGCCCGAAAGGCATGACCCTGATGGGCAAGTTGGCCGGCCGCAAGAGGCCAGACCTGATGACCGACTTCGTCCCTGAGATGATCCACAGGGGCGGGAGGGTGAGCGCTTTCTACACCGAGAAGGAGTGGTTCGACGTCGGCACTGTCTCGACCTTCATGAAGCTCGACGAGGAACTCGCCAGGCACCCCCTCAACTACGTCGTCTGACGCGAGGACCAGGTCAGTCTTCGCGCCAGCGGAAGAACCTCACAGCCAGGGCGAAGACCACCACCGAGATGCCCAGGAGGACCGCCATGTCGAAGTAGGCGGCGCCGAAGTTACCATAGATCATCACCTCGTTCAACCCGTCGATCATGTAGTAGAGAGGCAGGACATGGGCGATCCCTTGGAGATACTTGGGCATAGAGCTCACTGGGAAGAACGTCCCCGAGAGGAACATCATGGGGAACGTGACAAGGTTGCCTACGACCGAGGCGGCCTCGGGGGTGTTGGAGACGCTCCCCACCAGCATCCCCAGGGAGACGAAGAAGAACGGCCCCAGCACCAAGAATATGCCTATCCCCCAGTTCAGCGCTATGTGGGCGCCGAACGCATAGACGCCGACGGCGGCCATCAGCATGAATGAGACCGCGGTGGTGCCGACGTACCAGATTATCTTCGACAGCAGCCACTCTGTCTTGGTGAGCGGCGTAAGTGAAAGGAGCTTGAACACCTTGTCGCGCCGATAGGTGGAACTGATGTTGACCATGGCGAACATGGGGCTGGTGAGGGCTGCGAAGCCTACGAGGCCGGGGACCAGGAAGTCGATGTACTTGTAGTTCGATGACACGGCGGTGCGCGGCGTTATCCCCACCTGGTGCACGCCGGTGGCGCCGTGCAGGTTGAATCCGTTGACCACCTCTGCGACTATCCCTGAAACCACGGCGCTGGCGGTCGACGAGGGGTTTCCAAAGACGGTCACATTCACCTTCTGACCTGACTCGAAGGCGAGGCTGAAGTTGGCAGGGATGATTATCCCATCCGAGGCCGACTTCGAAGAGAGATACTGGGAGAAGTTCAGGTCTGCCGGGACGGGCCTCATGCACAGGCCGGCGCCGCTGCTGGTGCTGCAGTAGTTGGACGTGCTGTTCAGGGCAGAGATGAAGGTCGCCCCCACCGGGCCTGTGTCATGGTTCTGCACGTAGACCGTGGACTGGCTGGCCCCTCCCCCGGAGAAGATGGCCCCAAAGAGCAGGATGAGTATGATTGGGAATACCAGTGTGAAGAAGAAGCCCTCCCTGCTCCTGAGGCTCGACTTGCCGTAGATTTTCAGGTCAGAGACCATCCTGCTCAGGCTGAACCCCATCACTCGACCCCCTTCTCGATGCTCCCGCCCTCTCCGACCAGCTTGAGGAAGACGTCTTCCAGGCTGTCCCTCCTGACCGTGAGGTCTTCCCAGGCCGCGCCGGACTCCTCAATGGCGCCGAGCGCCACCATCGCGTCCGACTTGTCCCTTAGGAAGATGGTGATGCTCCCCGCGCCCCCTTCAGCATGCAGCCTGGTGCTCTCTCTGAGATACTTCAGCAGGTCGTCGCCTCCCTTCACCACCATCCGCTGCCCTGACCCGAACTTGGACTCTATCTCCGCGGTGGTCCCCATCGCCACAATCTTCCCATGCTTCATTATCGCCACCCTGTCGGCGAGCTCTTCGGCCTCTTCGAGGTAGTGGGTGGTCAGCATCACTGTCCTCCCTTCGTCCTTGAGCTTCCTGACCACCTCCCAGACCGCCCTTCGCGCCTGGGGGTCGAGGCCCGTCGTCGGCTCGTCCAGGAACACGACCTGGGGGTCGTTGACCAGCGAAAGCGCCATGCCAAGCTTCTGCTTCTGACCCCCGGAGAGGTTCTGGAACCAGACGTTGGACGCGTCGTCAAGGATCACCCTCCTCAGCAGCTCATCTGGGTCCACCTTTCTCCCAAAGAGCGCGCCGTAATAGGAGAGGGCTTCCCTGGGCGTGGGATAGTCTAGGAACTTGAACCCCTGGGGGATCACCCCTATTCTCTTGTGCAGCTCGTACCCTGATTCCCATGGGTCGAGCCCCAGGACCTTGGCGGTCCCCGAGTCTTTGTTCCTCAGCCCCTCGAGAATCTCGATGGTGGTTGTCTTGCCCGCCCCGTTCGGCCCCAGAAGGGAGAAGACCTCGCCTTCATCCACTGAGAACGAAGTCCCATCGACGGCCTGGATGTCCCCGTACTTCTTCTTCAGACCGCTCACTTCGATGGCGGGCACTTGGGCCACGGCTCGGTTTTGGGTATAAATGGAGTCCGTCCTTCAGTAGTCTACCAGGCGCGTCCAGCCCCACGTACCGCGGCGCCAGAAGCGTTTCCCGAACAGGAGCAGGGCGACTCCTCCGAGCACGAGGATCACGCCCACCACCACCGCGAGGAGCTGCAGAATGAACATGATGATGCTCAACACGAAGCCGGCCAGAAGGACGAGTATGGCCGCCCCGAGGATGATCATCAGCAGCCCAGCTACCTGGGACCTGTGCATGGGATGATACCCGGCCGGTGCTATTTATCCTGTGGAGCATGGCCCGCCAGACCGATTATTAACCGGGTCGAGCCGGAAGCGGGCGGCTTGAACATCGGCATCATCGGCGCCCCAGTCGATCTGGGGCAGCAGCGGCGGGGGGTGGACATGGGTCCGAGCGCGATCAGGATAGCCAACTTGGAGGCGCGACTCGAAGCCCTAGGGCACAAGGTGAAAGACTACGGCAACGTCCCCGTGGCAGACATGGCCACGGCGCACATGGGAGACAGGAAGGCCAGATACCTCGTCGACGTCGTGAGGCAGTGCGGTCTCCTGGCCGACAAGGTTTCGACCTGCCTGAGGCAGGGGTCCTTTCCTCTGGTGCTCGGTGGCGACCAGAGCGTGTCCGTCGGCACCCTCGCAGGGCTGGCCCGGACAGGGAGTGAGCGGGGGATAGTCTGGCTGGACGCCCACGGCGACTTCAACACGCCGAAGTCGACGCCGTCGGGGAACATCCATGGGATGGCGCTCGCAGCCATCCTGGGATACGGGGACCCCAAGCTGGCGAGGCTAGGCGGCGTCTCCCCGAAGGCGACGGAGAAGAACACCGTCCTGGTCGGGTGCCGTGACTTCGACCGGGAAGAGGCCAAGGCGATAGCCCGCTCGAAGATGACGGTCTTCACCATGAAGGAGATCGACGAACTCGGCATGACGTCGGTCATGCGGGAGGCCATCCGGATAGCCGGGACAGGCCTGGATCAGGTCCACCTCAGCTTCGACGTGGACGCGGTGGACCCGAGAGAAGCGCCGGGGACCGGGACCCAGGTGAGGGGAGGCCTCACCTATCGCGAGGCGCAGCTGGCGATGGAGATGCTGTTCGAGTCAGGGCAAGTGACCTCAGCCGAATTCGTAGAGGTGAACCCCATCCTCGACGTTGCCAACCAGACTGCCGAGCTCGCTGTCGAGCTCGCTCTCTCCCTCTTTGGCAAGAGGATAATCGGATAGCCCTCCCCGCTGGCCTCCGCCGGGCCCTCGGGCGTCAGGGCATTTTATAACGAACCCAAAATGGGGGCTGCGAAAGATGCAGTCGCAACCGACCGGCGCGCCACAGCCTGGGGCCTCTCCAGAGGCGACTTCCCATCAGCTCAGGGCGCTCCTTGGCATGGTCGGGGTGGCGCTGCTCCTGAACTACGTCGAGACGATGATCATCCCTGGAATCCTCACCATCCAGACCTTCTTTTCGACCACCGAAGGGACCGTGGCCTGGGTCACGTCGGCCTTCCTGATCGTGGGTTCGGCCGTATCGCCTCTGTTCGGGAAGTGGGGGGACAGCTACGGCAAGAAGAAGATGTTCCTGATCGCCCTGGTCTTCTACACCGCCGGGGTGGGGATGGCGGGCTTCTCGCCTTCAATCTACTTCCTCATAGCTGCCAGGGCAGTCCAGGGTATCGGGTTCGCCATAGTCCCGCTGGCGCTCGCTATCATAGCGGAGACCTTCCCCAACGAGCGCATCGCCACCGCCCAGGGGGTTGTCAGCGCGACGTTCGCCATCGGGGCTGCGGCCGGGCTCATAGGAGGGTCGTACATCATACAGGACTTCGGCTGGCAGTGGGCTTTCCACTCAGCCTTCATCCTCAGCCTCGTCCTCTTTGCCGTAGTCGCCAAGTTCCTCCCGCGGGGGAGCCCTGGGACAGGCCTCAAGGTGGGCTATGGGACCGTGGTCCTGCTCATGACGGGGGTGTCGCTCGTGCTCCTCTACCTGACCGAAGGGCCCTATGATGGATGGTACTCCGCCTACGGGCTGGCGGCACTGGCTACGGGAATCGCCCTGACCGCCGGCTTCTTCGTCGCAGAAAGCAGGAAGTCCAGCCCTCTGATTCAGCTCAGCTTGCTCCGCATAAGGAACGTCCTGGTGGCCAACGGCATCGGCGTAATCTCCGGGATCGGCCTCTTCATGCTCTTCTTCGCCGTCACCTTCTACGCCGAGGACCCCAAGCCGCTTGGGCTGGGCCTCGACCCCATCTCGGCAGGGCTCACCATAGGGCCCGCCGCCGTCCTCATGCTCATCGCGGGCCCGCTCATAGGCAGGCTCGTCACCAAAGCAGGGCCCAAACCAGCACTGGTGGTCGGGGGGGCCGTGGCCATAGTCGGCTTCTCGCTTTTCGTCCTCAACAGGGCGACGGCCACCGACATGGTCATCGCGACTTCGATATCGATGGTCGGGGCCGTGGCCGTCATCATCCCCATAGTCAACATGATCAGCGTCTCGCTTCCGAGAGAGACGGTGGCCACGGGGCTGGGACTCAACACGATGCTCAGGAACATCGGAGGGGCCATCGGGCCGGTGGTCGCTACGTCCATCATGAGCACCTACACCGCCACAGTCTCCATCCCGCATGGCGGGGTCCTGGTCCCGGCGTCCTTCCCGAACGCCACCGCGTTCGATTACGTGTTCTATCTGGGCATAGTAGCCATGTTCGTGGCCATCCTCTTCTCTCTGGCCTCCAAGAACTACGTCTTCAGGAAGCAGCCTCAGCGCTAGCCGGGCAGATCCCTTCACGCCGCCAATGGCGCCCTTCCCCCCTGTGCTCTCCTTCGCCTTAGCCGCGCAAGCACACCTCCAGCGGTCGCGTGACTAATCTGGCGGAACCGAAGATGTCCCCTGCCTCTGTCCCCCTAGCCCATACTTCTTGGCGGTCTCCGACTGAAGCTTCCTCACCTCCCTGATCCTCTCAGCCAGCCTCCTTTCGAACAGAAGGTTCCTCGCCCCTGCATAGCACCAGAGGATCGAGACTGCGAGGCTCAGGATCCCCACAGCCACCAGGCCCGGGGCCACCAGGTCCACAGTCTGGCTCGTGACCCCAAGCCCGTAGGGGACGACAACCAGTTGGACGAAGTAGCTGACAGCGAAGTAGGCGCCCGTGACAGTGGCGACGAGGGCGAGCATCCTGATCTTCTTTCCTCCTCGTTCCATGTGCCTGATGAACTCCTCCTGGAGCTCGATCATGGACACGCCGGGGTCCTTGTCCTCGGGCATCATCTGTCTCAGGCCCACCGCTGCTTATAACGCAAGCTCACAACTTGTTCACTCCAGGGCGGAGAAGAGCATCTTCAGGCCGCTGTCCAGCCTGCCGAGGACCTCCATCCCCTTCGGCGTCACCGAGTACCTCTCATGACCATCGGAGGCATCAGCTTTCACGAACCCATTCGTGGTCAGGAACTCCAGGTACTCCCCGAGCCTGTTGTACGGGATGTTGGTGGTCCGGGCCAGCCTGGTCGGGAGTTGGGGGCCCGATGCCATGGTCCTGAGAAGCTCCCAGTAGATCACCGTCGTGTCCCGGTTCCTCAACCGGCCCCCGGACGGACCCAGCCTGATATGAACAAGTTGTGCTCTCAACTTGTGCGTCAGTGCCTTAAGTAAACCATGCACCCGCTGACCCGTTGAGCGCGAAAGGAGACGGATGGCTCGGCTACTCCCTCGACAGGCCAGGGGGGCGCGTCGGGGTCCGTGGGCTGGGCGACCGCGTCCTCATCCTGGGCAGGCAGGCCGGTGCCATGGCGAGCCTGTTCGCCTACGCCGGGGCGGAGGCAGGGTCGGGGCTCACGATTCTTGACATCGACGGCTCGATCTCCACCGACGTCCAAGGCTATTACAGGACGTTCGACTACCGCTCGATGCTGTACGAGGCGTTCCACCTCGAGGGGGATGATGCGATGCACGGCCAGCTCGTCGCCTCTGCCTACGCCGCCGCCCTCGACCTCACCTCAGAGGACGAGGCGATACTCTCGGCCTCCCTGCAGAGGCTCTCGGAGCAGAACGACCTGGCGACCCCCGCCGCGCTGTACGACGTCCTGGGAGCGGTCGAAGGCTTCAGGGGGTACTATGTCGACAAGCTGAAGGGGAGGATCGGGTCCCTCAGGCACCTCGACGCCACCAGGGCGGACGCATTCGACGAGCTGACGGCGGGACGAGCCCTGGTGACCTTCGCCAGCGCCCCCTACCCCCAGGCCGCAGAGCTCGCCGCGGGGCTCTACGTCGCCAAGCTCGTGCATCTCCTTTCCGGTCCGGTCTCCTCCCCAGACGCCCTCCTCATCACCGGCGCTCACCGTCTCTTCAGGCGCCTCACCCGCTACCAGAACCCAGCGAAGCTCCTGGCGCGCCTCCTCGAATCGAAAACCCCGCTCGTCCTCGCCACCTCCCTCCCTGCCCTCCTCAGCGGCGAGCTGACAGACTCGATGCAGGTAAGAGTCTACTCAAGCGAAGCATGGAACGGCAGGAATGCCCGGAGGCAGGCCGCGGCCCTCGCTTGCTCCTACACCGTCTGTGACGACCGCTCAGATGAGACGCAGGGGTTCGTCCCACGCATCATCAGGCCCATGTCTTTGCCCGGTGCCCCCAGGCTGGTCCTGCCCAAGAGACCCAGCGCGGAGCTCACGAAGACGATCCTCGACGAGGTCTCCAGGTATGAATCGGCCAACAGGCAGTCCGTGGTCTCCTACCTCTCCGTGCAGTTCCTCCCGGCGGACGTCGCGGCCGAGATAGACAGGCTCCATTCAGAGGGGTACCTGGTCCTTGAGCCGAAGGAGGCCGGCGGCGGCCCGAAGATCCTCTCTTACACCGTGACGGAGACAGGCAGGCGCCTCCTCCAGGGGCTGAGCGGGTGATGGAGCACCTCACCACCGGATGCTCCGCCGTGGACTCCCTGACGGACGGCGGCCTGGCCACGGGGACGGTCACTCAGATCTTCGGGGAGAAGGCCCTGGGGAAGAGCATAATCTCCTTCCAGGCCGCCTGCCACGCGGCCGCGTGCGGCGGGAGCGCCGTCATACTCGACACCGAGCAGTCCTACGCGAGCTATCTCGTCCCATACTGGCGTGACAGGATGGCCAAGAGACTAGGGAAGGAACTCAACGTCGCGGAGATAAAGCTCGAGAGGGCGCCAAAGGTCTCTCCGAAGAGGAAACCGGTGACGAGGGGACAGCTCATCAACGCGATCGACGGAGCCCTGAGCCATCTCGGAGTCTCCTACTCCGACTCCCACCTCAGCGCCGTGGCTGACATCTTCTCGCCTGACTTCACAGTCGAGCTCCCTCCGAAGGGGCCCTCGGTCCTCGTGTTCCAGACCCCTGAGGTGGTGGACCTGCTTAACCTCCACGGCATCGACGCGGCCAAGGAGGTCTCGAGCGGGGGGAGGGTCGAGCTGAAGATGAGGCAGACGCCAACCTATCAGTCAGCGCTGCATCAGATCATCCGGGACACCGGCGCCAAGCTCCTCGTCTATGACTCGATATCCGCGCCGTTCAAGGCCTCCTTCCCGAGCACCCAGGACCTCCCTGCCCGGAGCGCGGGCCTCGCAATGCTGCTGGCCCACGCCCAGCGCCTCTGCGCCGAGTTCAAGATCGCCGTCCTGGTCACAAGCCACGTCTCCATCGACCCCATCAACCCCTGGGACCGGATACCCTACGGCGGTGTCATCCTGGGCCACGACGCGAAGTTCTCCCTCGAGCTCACGAAGTCCACGGCGTCGAGGAACAAAGACAGGAATCCGGAGGCGCTCAACCCGGACGAGAAGGAGGAGTGCACCAAGGCCTTCTGGGCCGCCAGGCACCCAGCCCTCGAGGAGTACACCAGGTTCGCCTACGCCCGGCAGGACGGGGAGGGGTTCCACTGATGGGGTGGGGAGCGCGAATGCTCGCGGTCTTAGCGGGGCTAATCGCCCTGGGTCTCGGCGCGTGGCCCATCTTCCTGCTGGCCCTGGTCTACCTCGTCTACTCCTTCCGTAAGCCGAGGGCCCAGCGTGCGGTCATGCTCAAGCAGCAGGTCCTGGCGAGGCCCCGGCGTCCCTGGGGCAGGTATACGGCGGGGGGCGTGCTTTTCCTGCTGGCGCTAGCCGCGGTGGAAGCCGGTGGGACGCTCTCGCCGATAGCCTTCTTCACGGGCGGGCTCGCCGTAGTCTTCTGGCCCCTCGCGCGCAGGCACGGGGTGGGGGGCGGGGTGGTCCCCATGACTGACTCGATACTCCTCAGGAGCAGGCTCTTCCCGCTGCGCTGGCACGCACTCGCCGAGGTCAAGCTCGAAGCGCAGGATCAGACGAGGGGGGTCGCCGCCCTGGACGGCCGGCTCCTGGTCTTCGCGGGCAGGTCCCCCTCGGCGTTCCAGGTCGTGAGCGTCTACGCACTTGGTTACAGGGGAGCCGAGGAGAAGGTCCTCAGGACCCTGCGGTGCAAGGCGCGGATGCTATCGCAGAGGGGGGCCCACCTTCTCCCCCTGGACAGCCGCGACGCCGGCAAGAGGCTCTCACTGACGCTCGACCGCCTCGACATCGGGACCGAAGACCTGGAGGCCGTGTCGTCCCTCCCATTCGACGTCTTCGCCGTAAGGACCAAGGAGGGGTTGGTCGTCTCCCACAGGGCGTTCAGGCTCTCCGAGCCTGCGGGTACCCCCTCCATACCCCCTTCCGATCTCACCCCCGCCAGGCAGCCTCTCTTCGCCGAAGTCGTCGAGAAGATCCAGGAAAGGCACGGCTGGCCCGGGCCCGACGCGTTCTCCCCTTTCCTCGCCGCGCTGGACGCCTCCAGGACGGAGCCGTTCTCCGACAGGGTCATGGCCAGGGGCGAAGCGGAAGGAAAGGTGTCCGTCGAGACCCCGGGGGGCGCCGAAGTGAAGCTCACCAGGGCGCAGTTGAGGGCTGTGGCGCGGATCTATGCCTAGCCCCGGGGACACCTCCAGGGGCCTCGGCAGGGCCTTCCGGATGGTCGAGGTCCTTGTGCAGGCTGACCTCCTCAACGAAGCGAGGAAGGCGGTGCACGTCGCCTTCGGGGGCTCTCCGGAGTACAGGCTGGTCTGCGTCCTGACCAACGCCCAGGAGGCGCTCCCCCTCCGGGAGATTGGTTCGAGGTGCGCGGCGGGGAGGCGGTCGGTTCTGAGGGAAGGGCGGTTCAGGCTGGCCCTGGAAAGGCTGGAGCGATACGGGGTCGTGACCAACGTTGGGTCCCGCGAGAGGCCGCGATACCAGATGAACACCCTGGACGACGGGGCGAAGATGCTTGCTTTGCTCATCCGGGGCGAAAGGCTTCGGCCGCTCGGTGACGCTGGTCCCTGAACGCTCCCACTACCAGGTCGCCTAGGACATTCTTCCGTTGTCCGTCGGTGCCAATCCTGACCCTGACCGCGTCCTTTGGCTCCGGGTGGTTCACCTGAAGCATCCCCACCCCCACAGGGAGCCGCCTCAGCGAGTCTTTCACATTCGAACCTACGAAGAACCCCGCCGCGGCTTCCAGGTCCGTCTCGTTGTTCAGCATGTGGCAGATGAGGGTGTTGCTGTTCGCGATGACGTTCTGGCTCAGCAGCGAGGGCCTGCTCGCGCAGACCACCAGGGAGAATCCATACTTTCGGAGCTCCATGGCGCACCTCTCCGGGATGCTCGTGTAGTCCTTCAAGACCGGAGCCAGGTTCTGGGCCTCATCGATGACCATCACCAGACGCAGCGCCTCCGTCCTCCCCCGCTTCCTGGTCTCTTCGTATACCTCCTTGAGCAACAGCTGGCTCAGCATGTTCTTCGCCCTGTCGTCCGGGAGCCCCGAGAGGTCCACTACCTTCACCCCGGCCCCGAAGAGGCTGGTTGTCTCGAACCCTCCGCCCTGGGCGTCGAGGGTCCTTCCTATGGCGCCGTGGGTCAGGGGCCAGAGCTTTGAGACCAGCGCTTCTATCGACTCTACCCACCCCCTGAGCTTGAAGAGCTCGTCCTCGGCCTCTTGGAGCCTCCGGACCAGCTCGCGGACAGGCAGGGGCCTCTGGGTCCCGTGGAAGTATGACTCCAGGGCGTCTCTGAGCACCCGGTTCTGCAGCGGGGAGAGGCCAACCCCGAAGCTCACCCTGCTGTAGTGCTCCAGGAGCGAGATCCATTCGTCCGTGCGCTCGTGGTCGAACTTCCCGCGCGGGTCGAAGGGAGAAATGGCGAAGTCGCTCCCGGGGGTGAGCACCGCCGGCGCGGCCGACCTGAGGAGTTCCACGTACTCCCCCGTCCTGTCCAGGACGACGACCGCCTTGCCAAGCGCGCCCAGCTCCCGGGCGATCATCGCGGCGCAGGTCGACTTCCCCGACCCAGTGGTCCCAAGTATCGCGACATGCCTGCTGAGCGCCTCCAGGTCCAGGGTGACGACCCCCCTCGGGGTGGGGTCGAGGGTGCGCAGCTGCTCCCCGACGACTATGGAGCCTTTCGGGGCCATGCCCGTCGTCGGGCGTGACTCTCCTTTGAAGGGTGGCTCACAGATCGTGACAGTGCCGCGGGTTCAGAGTCACGAAACGTTACCTTGTGGTGCCGTCCCCGCACGAAACCGTGCCCACGGTCACGACGTGTGAATGAAAGGCTGTGGTTTGGTAACGCTTTGTGAAGCAGTATAGAAATCTGGGTAACATCCCAGAGGTTTCCGTGCCCCATCGGAGTGCAAGATGAACGCCCGATCGAGAGGTCAGGCGCGAGACAGGTCCGCATAGGAACGGCCCGCGAGCAAAGCACGCTGAAGGTGGGGAGG
Organism: Nitrososphaerota archaeon; assembly: GCA_029785085.1. GTDB lineage: Archaea > Thermoproteota > Nitrososphaeria > Nitrososphaerales > Gagatemarchaeaceae > UBA183. Next base: position 69,053 of record JAFMAI010000004.1, read on the forward strand.
CGACCGACTGACCATGCGGAAGGAGGAAAGGGAAGACAAGGAAACGGTTGTGACTGGTCATCAGTACAGCGAAGCAATGGACCAGTTCTAACAGACCACCAACACATCCAAACTTTCGCAACAGATTCGGTCGTTGTTCAGGACTGGCACAGCCTGGCCGTTAAGAGGAAATGCAGACTATGGACAACACGAGACCGAACGACGAATCGAACAAAGGGGAAAAGAAGGGAACAGATTCCAAGACCTTCGAAATCGAGTATGCAATTTCCAGAGTCAGGAACCTAGGTGCTGCGCAAATAACTACACAAAGTCGTCGGCTGCACCAATACAGGCCAGAGTGGCTGGACCAACTCGAAGCACACTATCGTATCAATCCTGGGAAGCCTCTGATTCATCTCAGTGACCTCCCTGGCAAGACCGCAATTCATCTCTCTGAACGTGGCCTCTCGATTCTGGCAGACCTCTGGAAAACAATCAGGCAGAGATACAGCGCCAAAGAAGCCAAAAGTCTTGGCCTCGAGAACATCTACTCGTGTGCTGTAGCAAAATACTACGGCTACATCACCATCGAAAGCCTATTCCGAGCTAGGGAGCATGTTAGCTTCGACATCGACCAACTTGAACCCTGCGTGCTCCGCGTGAAGTGCCACAAAAACAATTGGCCTAAGGAGATCGAACCCAAACTCCCATTCAACTTCTTCAATGCGGAAGGAGCTGCAATTCTGGGATACTACACTGACTCCAAGCACGGAAACTGTACCTTCACGAACAAAGACCAACAGCTCCATGATCTAATGAAGCGGGCTGTCGAACACGTCATCGGACGCATGCGGGTCAATACAGGCATCTATCCAGACATAAGCGAAACAAACTGGAGTCTCCTCATGCCAACTCTTCTGAACTTGGCAGGGATTAACACGAAACTTCGACAGAAAGTTGCCAACAACGCAACTCCACTGTGGCTGTTTTCATCTCCTAGTAACGTCGCATCTGCATATCTCAGAGCCTTGTGGACCGCTGAAGGGATGGCTCGGTTCATGCGACTCGTTCAAACTGTAGCCGTTCCCCAGCTTGAACCTTACAGGAATCTAATCTCGCGAAAACCGCGCGTCACACCATACAACAATCTGCCCCCCGATGCCAAAGAAATTGTCAACCAGCATCCTTCACTGCTTCTGGCCTCGGCAGCACTTCTTCAGAGATCGTTCGGGATGGAGACAACTTTGAAGCCTTCAGTCGCATACTCGGACTTTCGCAAAGAGTTGACTGTTCTCTGGACCAGTGAGATTACCAGCGCCGGGGAAATCTCCAAGTTCTCAAAACTCGTCGGGTTCGATAGTGAAACAAAGCAACAGTTGTTATTCTATCGGCTCAACAGACAGTCTTCCCATCCCCCTTTTTCTATGCTTGACCACCTGAAACAACGTAGTGAAAGCTCCCTTAAACTGCCCTGAAGGATATTATCCGCTAAGGAGGCAATCACTTTATACAATATGTTGAGCCGATTCGGCGGGCTTGACTTCACCTTCCAATCCGAAGGTCAACACCCTATTCTATGGCGACAATCTCAAGATCCTCAGAGACTACTTACGATCTGAAAGCATCGCGCTGATTTATCTCGACCCTCCGTTCAACAATAAGGAGACATACAACGTCCTCTTCAAGGAGAAGGGCGGTAAACAGTCAGCGGCCCAGATTCAAGCATTCGATGATTTCTGGCATTGGGACGATGCGGCAGAAGCTGCTTATGTTGAGTTACACGAGCGCTCCCCAGAGGTAGGCGAGGCCGTCAAGGCTTTCGTCGCCTTCTTGGGAAGGAATGACCTTACCGCTTACCTTGTGATGATGGCGATTCGCCTAGTAGAACTTCATCGCGTCCTGAAGGACAACGGCTCTCTCTACCTCCATTGTGACCCGACAGCGAGCCATTACCTGAAAGTCATCCTCGATACCATTTTCGGCCCCACTCGTTTCAGGAACGAGATTTCGTGGAAGAGAACTTACGCCTAGCGGCGCGAATCGATATGGCCCGATTCATGATACCATTTTCTTCTATACCAAATCGGATGAGTATGTCTGGCATCCGAAACCCCTCGAATACTCGCAGGAATACCTCGACAATTTCTTCAAGTTCGAAGATTCAAGGGGGCAATATCGACTTACGCTTCTAACTGGTTCTGGAACGCGCAACGGCTCGTCCGGAAAGCCTTGGCGTGGGATTGACCCGACGAAGATCGGCAGGCATTGGGCGATACCTGGCTATGTCCGACCTTTGTTGGGGAAGGGACCGTTCCCAGATGTTCAAACGGCGCTTGACAAACTGGACGAGATTGGCCGCATTTCTTGGCCGAAGAAAGAGGGAGGGACGCCGATGTTCATGCAGTATAAGGACGATCTTGGTGGCGTCGATGTGCAAGACCTCTGGACTGACATTGGCCCAATCCCACCGCAATCTCCTAAGCGGCTTGGTTATCCCACTCAGAAGCCGGCTGCATTGCTCGACAGAATCATAGAGGCCAGTTCTGACGAAGGCGACTGGGTTCTCGACCCCTTCTGTGGTTGCGGGACAGCAATCTTCGAGGCCAATGAATTGAAGCGGAATTGGATAGGAATCGACATCACACATCTGGCAATCTCCATTATGAAATCCGCGTTAAGGGAAATGAAGGTCTACACGCCCCGCAATTACCAGATTATAGGGGAGCCAACCACATTCAATGAGGCACAGGGCCTCGCCAAGGCCGACAAATACCAATTCCAGTGGTGGTCACTTTCTTTGCTCGACGCCCGACCAATCGGAGCGCCAGAAGGGAGCAAGGTCGGCAAGAAGGGGGCCGACAGAGGAAGGGACGGTTATCTCACCTTCAAGGAGGGTAACGACCCCAACTTCCGAAGGATTATCATCCAAGCCAAGGGTGGCGAGAACGTAGGCGCGAGCGACGTACGGGATTTGATTGGGACTGTCAACAACTGGAAAGCCGCAATGGGGATTCTGATAACCCTAGATGAGCCAACTGAACCCATGAAGACGGAAGCGAGGGACGCTGAATACTACGAATCGCCAACTTGGGGTAGGAAATACCCGAAGATTCAGATTGTCACCGTGAAGCAACTACTCGAGAAGAAATGGCCGGAAATGCCCTTCCCAAATCCCTTTCAGTGACAGCGCAGATAACTTAACAGGAGACCCCTGATAAGAGGCTTGTTGAATAACTACTGTGTCTATGATAATTCTACCTGGTTGTCTGGCGAGCCACTCCTGTGCGACTTAACATAAATCTGGTCTGATTCGGAGTTATTCAACAACGCTCTGATAAGTAGATTGTAGCATAACTTGAGTTCTGTGTCTATCGCCCTTGTCCTGCCTCCGTAATCCGCTCACGGCCTCGGTTGAGGCATGCCTCGTGGAATGTCATGGCACGACTACAACGAATCCCTGGTGGAGAGAGGGAGGGTCCTGTTCGACCTCGGCTTCGCCAGTCGCTGGAACGACGAACTTGAGGGGATGAACGGCGACAAGACGGGGAGGCCGTACGAGTTCCCAGAGTCCTACATCGAGTTCCTGTCCTTCTTCAGGGTAGGGTTCAACGCGCCGTACAGGGTGATAGAGGGCATGACCGGGTCACTCTCCGAGTACCTCGCTTTCGTTAAAGAGATGCACTTCACACAGGTCAGGAGGAGGATACTGGCGATGGTCAAGAGGAAGAAGCCAGAATACGTGGAAAAGATGGCGGAGGGGAAAGACGACGACGCCATCACCGTGGTCGTCGACTCGACGGGCCTCTCCACCACGAACAAGGGCTCCTACATCGAGGCGATCTGGAGGAAGGAGAAGAGGAAGTTCATCAAGCTCCACGTCGTCGCGGATGGGAAGACGGGGAAGATCGTCGGGTTCAGGGTGACGTCCGAGAAGACCGGGGACACGAAGAAGTTCGTCCCGATGGTCAGGGAGGTCGCAAGGAAGAGGAGGGTGGCGAGGGCGTACGCGGACTCTGCCTACGACTCCAGGAGGAACTTCCCTATGCACGAGCGTGGCATCGACCCTGCCATCAAGCTCAGGAAGAACGCGTCGGAGAAGGCCAAGTGGTCCCCCCTCAGGAAGGACGAGGCGATCCTCGTGCGCAGGGTCGGGTACGAGAAGTGGAAGGAGCTGAAGGGCTACGGCAAGAGGTGGATGGCAGAGATAGTCTTCTCTGCGTTCAAGAGGGTCCTCGGGGACACCCTCATGGCGAGGAGGTTCCTGAGCCAGAAGGCAGAGGCCACCCTGAAGGTGGTGCTCTACAACAGGTTCATGTCCTTCTGAGCCGAGAGGTGGCGGACGACGGGTCGAGCTAGAGATACTGGAGCGGCAGAGAACATTATGCTACAATCTATCTGATAAGGAAACGTTCATAACCACTTCATAAGGGCAGACTTAGTGAAAGGACTATGCCGAAGTTCAAGACGACAGCAGAAGCCCTGAAGATAGTCCACAACAAGGACCAGATACGCAACCTTGGAATCATCGCTCACGTGGACCATGGTATCAACGCCGATAGTCATTCGGCGTTGCCATAGAGACAACCACAAGCGATAGTCTCCTAGCTGCGACTGGCATGTTGTCGCCTTCGGTGGCAGGGCAAGCGTTAGCTCTCGACTACATGGAACTCGAGCAGCAAAGACAGATGACCATCAAAGCCGCCAACGTGACGCTGTACTACGAGTCCGCGGGGAAGCCCTATGTCATCAACCTGATTGATACTCCCGGACACATTGATTTTTCCGGCAAGGTAGTTCGAAGCTTACGGGCGGTTGACGGCGCAATTGTCGTAGTCGACGCCGTCGAATCCATTATGACCCAGACCGAAACTGTGACCCGTTCGGCCCTTGAAGAGCGCGTCCGCCCCGTCGTCTACATCAACAAAATCGACCGGCTGATCAAGGAGCTCCGCCTCTCCCCTGAGAAGATGCAGGAGTGGCTCTTCGGCATCGTGAGGGACTTCAACCGTCTCGTCGAGACATACGCCGAACCGGAGTACAAGCAGAAGTGGAAGGTCTCGGTCCAGGACGCCCAGGTCGCGTTCGGGTCATCGAAGGACAAGTGGGGATTCAACTTCGACATGGCGAAGGCCGCGGGGATGTCGTTCAAGGACATCATCAACGCGTATCAGAGTTCGACTCCGGAGGAGCTCGGCAAGAAGCTCCCTCTCCACGAGGCTCTGCTGGGCATGGTCGTCAGGCACCATCCGCCTCCTCACGTCGCCCAGACCTACCGCATCCCGAAGATCTGGCCACAGGGGGACCTCAACAGCGACGTAGGGAAGGCCCTCCTCGCCTGCGACGAGAACGGACCCACGGTCATGATGGTCACCAACGTGGTCGTCGACCCCGCCGCGGGGCTCGTGGCCACCGGGAGGCTCTTCTCCGGCAGCGTCAGCAACGGCGACACGGTCTACCTTCTCAACTCGAAGAGAGAGGGGAAGATACAGTCGGTCCAGATATTCATGGGCTTTCAGCGGGAGATAGTCGATTCGCTCCCTGCGGGTAACATCCCGGCGCTCCTCGGCCTGGACATCAGGTCGGGGGAGACCATCTCGAACCAGAAGGGGGTCGCCACGTTCGAGTCCATCCACTATGTCAGCGAGCCCGTCGTCACTGTGGCGGTGGAGGCGAAGCACCCGAGGGATCTCCCCAAGCTCGTCGAGGTGATGCGGAGGCTCAACATCGAGGACCCGAACCTCGTCATAACGATCAACCAGGAGTCCGGGGAGACCCTCATGGCAGGGATGGGGGTGCTCCACCTCGAGATAGCCACCACGCAGATTCAGCAGGCGGGGCTGGAGATCATCACCTCGCCGCCAATCATCAACTACAGGGAGACCATCCGCGCGCGCGCCGGCCCCATCATGGCCAGGTCTCCTAACAGGCACAACAAGATCTTCATCGAGGTCGAGCCCCTTGAGCCCGACGTCGTCGAGCTAATCCGCAACGGGACCATAAGCGAGAACGTGGAGACGAAGGGGGTGATCAAGACCCTCCGCGACCACGGATGGGACCCCGACCAGGCCCGCAACTTCCAGGCCGTCGACGAGAGGGGCAACATCCTGACCGAGGTCACCAAGGGGGTCCAGTTCCTGCAGGAGTCGATGGACTCCATCAGGGCAGGCTTCGACGACATCATGAAGAACGGGCCGCTCGCCTACGAGTTCACCCGAGGGGTCAAGGTGGCACTCACCAACTTCGTCCCCCACGAGGACCCAGCCCACCGGACCTACGCCCAGCTCATGCCCGCTTCACGGAGGGCCATACTCGGGGCCATGCTGTCAGCCAACCCCACTCTCCTGGAGCCCATACTGGGGATAGAGGTGAAGGGGCCGTCAGACCTCATAGGCGCGGTGACCGGGGTCATCAGCGCGAAGAGGGGGAAGCTGGTCAGGATAGACCAGAAGGAGGTCATGACAGTGGTGGAGGGAGAGATCCCCGCGGCCGAGACGTTCGACCTGAGCGAGAAGATGAGAGGAGCCACGGCGGGCAAGGCTGTCTGGAACACCCACTTCAAGACGTGGCAGGCGGTCCCTCAGAACATGCTGTGGGGGCTGGTCACGGACATCAGGAAGCGCAAGGGACTCCCGCCGGACCCGCCGAAGGCCGAGGAATTCATCGACAAGGAATAGGCCGTCAAGCATCCTTTAAGGGGGCTCTCGGCGGCCCAGAGGCCGGTGGTCAGGAACGGAGATTGTGTCCTATGACCTCAGGCTCGACGTCGACTTTCGAAAGGCCCGCCTGAAAGGCGAGGAGACCGTGGCGGTCAAGGGGTCCCCCGCCTCGCTGTCGCTGGACTGCTCGGCACTGGATGTGGGGTCGGTCAAGGTCGACGGGAAGGCGGCGAGGTTCCGGCACGACAAGAAAAGGTCCAAGCTGCTCATCTCGGGGGTCCCACGGAAGCTGTCGAAGGTGGACATATCCTACGCCAAGCAGGTGACCGACGACGTCATCTTCGGGCTCTACAAGTCGAAGTACGGGAAGGACTACATCCTCGCCACTGACCTGGAGCCAGCCGAAGCCAGGACCGTATTCCCATGCGTCGACGAACCATCGTACAAGGCCGCGTTCAGGCTCGAGATCACCGCCGAGTCCGGGCTCAAGGTCATCGCCAACACCCAGGAGGCCCGCGCCGAGGACCTTGGAGGGGGGAGGACGAGGCATGTGTTCGAAGAGACCCCCCGGATGTCGACATACCTCCTCTTCTTCGCCATCGGCAACATGGAGGAGACCAGGACCCGCTCCGGAGACGTCGAGGTCATCACCGCCACCCGGCCTGGCCAGGCCAAGAACTCCGAGCTGGCCCTCAGGATGGCGTCCGGCTCTGTACATGACTTTGCAGACTACTTTGGTGTCCCATACCCGTTGAAGAAGCTCCACATCGTAGCCCTCCCCGAATACCACACAGGCGCCATGGAGAACTGGGGGGCGATCTCCTCTAGGGAGAGCTACGCCCTTGTCACCGAGGGCGCCGCCTTCCGACAGAAGAACAGGGGGGCCATGTCGATGGTCCACGAAGTGGCGCACCAGTGGTTCGGCGACCTCGTGACGATGAAGTGGTGGGACGACCTCTGGCTGAACGAGAGCTTCGCCACCTTCATGGGGTACAAGATGACGGACCGGCTCAGGCCGGAGTGGGACACCATGAGCATCTTCCTAATGGACGAGACCCTCATGGCGCTCAACCTCGACGCGGTCAAGAACACGCACCCTGTCCAGGCCCATGTCCGGCGGGTAGAAGACGCAATGCACATGTTCGATCAGATCAGCTACAACAAGGGAGGGAGCATATTGAGGATGCTCGAGTCTTACGTGGGGGAGGATGCCTTCAGGAGGGGGGTGTCTGACTATCTCAAGAAGTTCAGCTTCTCCAACGCTTCAGGGAAGGACCTCTGGGACTCCCTAGGCAGGGCCTCCAGCCTCCCAGTGAGCAAGGTGGCCAAGGGGTGGCTCACCAGGCCGGGTTTCCCCGTGGTCGAGGTCCGCTCCGAAGGGAAGAAGGTCAGGCTCACCCAGAAGAGGTTCATGATCACCGGGAGCGTCTCTGCTCCTCCATGGCCGATTACGACCGCAGTCAGCGCCGGGGGGAAGGAGACAAAGGTCTTCTTCGACAAGAGGTCAATGACGCTCGACGTAGGGGGCCAGGACGTGCTAGTCAACCCTGGGAGAGGGGGCTTCCACGTCACCCGCTACGACAGTAAAGGGTACGAGAGGCTGGCGGCGGGGTTCGCCGACCTCAACTCCTACGACAGGGCAGGCCTAATCAACGACCTCTTCCTCTTCCTGCAGGCGGGGGAGATCGACCCGGCGGAGTACTTCAGGTTCATCGCTCTGTGCGGCGGGACCCCCGACAACCTCACGATCCAGGTGGCCGCCGAGCAGCTGCATCTTCTCAACGCCATCGCCTGGGACTCGCCAGGGCTCCACTCCGTCTACCCGAAGTTCTATCCGCCTCTCATCGCCAGCATAGGGGAGGACCCGAAGCCCGGCGAGCCTGAATATCTGGGCGCGGCCAGGGAGGCTCTTGTTTCGCAGTACGTCGGCGTCGACTACGCCTACGCTGCCAAGCTCGCCAAGAGGTTCGATCACTACCAAGACCTCGACCCGAACCTGAAGGGGGCAGTCGCTTCAGCCTATGCCATAACCTACGGGGAGAAGGCCATGGGGCCTCTCGTAGAGATGGTGAAGACGCTGCAGGGTGAGGTGGACAGGGCGAAGATCTACGAGGCCCTCTACTCCTTCAAGGACCCGGCGCTGGTCGAAAAGGCCCTAGACCTAGGGATTAGCAAGGATGTCAGCCGCTCGGACTCAGCCTACCCGATGGCCTTCGGCGCCCTCAACACCAGTGCCCGGGACGTCTACTGGGCGTGGCTCTCCGAGCACTACGACGCCATCTACGACATGTACGGAGGGTCGCAGCAGTTCTACCTCTACATGATGCGCATCCTCCCTGTCTGCGGGGTGGCCAGGGAAGCTAAGGTGAAGAGGTTCCTCTCAGGCAGGAGGATGAAGCTGGGCGGGTCCAGCCTCGTCAGGGCCCTCGAGCGGCTAGAGATCAACTCCGGCGTCCGCAAGCGCCTCCTGAAGAGCCCGCGAAGATAGGGGCGCGCGGGTTCCGCAGAGTCGCCCGCGCCTGCGCCTCCACTTAACTAACCGGAGTCCCACCGCTTGCCCCATGGGCATCGACCCGTCGCTAGTCCACCGCCTCTTCTATCCTCAGGTCCCTCTGGTGATGGCCGCGAAGGCAGGGGCCAGGGTCTCGGCCATGCCCGTGGTGTCCTACCTGTCTGTCTCCGAGCGCCCGCCGATGGTCGCCGTGGCGTGCGCTCCTCGGGGCTACACATGCAGGCTAGCCAGGAAGGCGCGCTGCTTCTCCCTCTCAATCGTCGGCAGAGAGAGATCGTCAGCCCTGTCGAAGCTGGCCACCGCCAGCGGTGCCGCGGTGAAGGACAAGCTCGCAGAGGCCGGGCTGAAATACTCGGAGGGGGTGAAGCTGAAGGTCCCGGTCCTCGACGCAGCGGTGGCGACCCTGGAATGCAGGCTGCAGGCGACCCGCCGCCTCGGCGACCACCTGCTCCTGGTCGCGCGCGTAGAGGACGCCCGCGCTGCGGGCGCCTTCAGCGGCTTCTGGGACTACCGTAGGTACAGGCCGGTCCTCTATGCCGGATGGCAGGACGGGCTGAGCCAGTATCCCGGATCCTAGGCGCGGGGCATGACCGCTCCGGCCTCCTCTATCCCCTTACGGAGACGAACCTCGTGGTCAAGCTTCCTGTCTTGTTGAGCTTGGCGAGGTTGAGGACCAGGGGGGTCATCCTTTCGATGACCCGGGCCTGGGAGAGGGGCCCGGCGTAGAGCGGCCTGAGGTTCGGGATGGACTTCACCAACCCTGAGACCACCTCGAACGTCTCCCTGGTCTCCGCAGCCACAAGTATGTCCATGGCGACCGGCTCGTCCCTCTCGAAGAACAGAGAAGAGACATGGTTGAACGCCGTGGCCACTCTGCTCTCCCGGAGGAGGCCGGCAAGCTCCTCCGCCGCGGACCCCTCTTCCAGCCCGTACCGTAGAAGCCCAGCCTCGACCCTCAGCGGGTTGACCGCTGAGACCACCACCTTCCCCGAGAGCGCAGCGGCGAGCCCCGCCGCAGCGCCCAGGGCCTCATAGGGGACTGTGAAGACCACGACATCCGCGGCCTCCGAGGCGCCGAGGTAGTCTGACCCGGTCGCCCCGTGAATCAGCCTGGCCGCCTCCGAGGCCCTCGACGGGTCCCGGGAACCGATCACCACTTCGTTGTGCCGGGAAAGCTGCCTGGCGATGGCCCTTCCCATGCGGCCTGTCCCTCCGAGAACCGCGACCTTCATCCTTCCAGCCTCGACTGCGGGGCAGCTTCGACGTACCTCGCATATTTCGAGTCCAGCACCTCCTTGATCTTCTCGGCCCTCTTCCAGCCTATGCCTCCGGTCATGGCCAGCTCCCCCGCGGTGAGGGCCATCACCCGTCTGGGGGTGCCGTATTTCGACAGGAGCTTCTCCGCCAGCCTTCTCCCGACCCCAGGGAGGGACGAAAGCAGGTAGACCTGCTGCAGGGGGGTGCTCTTCGCCTTGCGGGGGACCTCCGACGGCATCCTGGCGAGGGGCTTAGCCCTGGCCTGGACGAGTAACTCTGAGATGGCGAGGGCGGTCTCCCTCTGGTTCGCCGTGTAAAGCACCCTCAGCCCGTAGGCGATGGACACGTTGGCGATGGCCCCGAAGAACGACTTCATGTTCCTTGCCAGGATGGCGACCTCCTTGGAGTCCCCTTCGACCACCAGGAACGGCTTTGCGTAGGCCGCAGAGATCTTCGCCGCCTGGTCGAATATGCGCGAGTCGTAGACTGACGCGACCAGGTCCCTGACAGACTTCCTCTCTACGGCAATCTCGGGGTTGAGGACATAATCCGCCACCGGGAGCCTGCTGAAGTACACCCTGACGTTGAGCTTGGCCAGCTCGTCAGGGACCCCGCTCGCCCTCTCCCTCTCGTCGACCACCACCCGGGCGGGAATCACGGGAACTGCACTGGAATGACGAAATAAAAGGAATAGGCGGCGAGCGCGAACAACGCGACGGACGCGCACGCTACCCCGATGTCCACCCGCCTCGCCCTGTATGCCAGGAGGGACGTGGGCCTGGGGGCCGCGCCGTACGCCCTTGCCTCCATGGCTTCGGCCAGCTCTCCGCTCCTCACCACCGAGTTGACCACCAGAGGGATCAATATGGGTATCATGTTCCTGACCCTGCGGACGAGGTTCCCCTTTTCCAGCTCCAGCCCTCTGGACTTCTGGGCGTCCATGATTTGTATGGTGTCGAGCATCATGACCGGTATGAACCTGACTGCGGTGACGAAGGCAAAAACGACGTCCCTGGGGAGCCTGAACATCTTCATGACCTGCTCGAGCTCGTCAGGCGACGTGGTGATGAAGAAGATGCTGGTCGACACCACTATTGCTATGAACCTCGTGGCGTAGAGGACCGACGTCTCCAGGTCCCTGGTGAACAGCACGTTCACCACGAAGATGAACCCCGAGAACAGCGCCGTGAACGCCATGGTCCTGGCCACCCTCTTCAGGACCGTGGCGGCTGCCGAAAGCCCAACCATGAACGCGACTACCAGTACCATCTCGAAGACGGACCTCGCGAGGAGCGTCGTCACGAACATCAGCACCGAGTTCAGGAGCTTGGCCCTGGGGTCCAGCCTGTGATAGAACGAGTAGCCTTTCCTGAAGATGAAGCCTCCGCTGAGCCACATCATGGCTGCAGGGTCTCCCCGGCCCAGCGCGCGGCGTCCAGGGCGTGGACGAAGGGTGCCACAGGCCTGCGGTGAAGCGCTTGGTAGAACTCCACTAGCTGCGGCTGGGCGATCCTCGCCGATCCCAGCAGATCCCTATCCTGCATGAGGTCTGCCGAGGGGCCGTCTCCCACGACCCTCCCGCCCTTCATCACCACCACCCTCGGTTGTATCGGCCAGAGGAACTCGATGTCGTGGGACACCACCAGCACGGTCTTCCCGGCAGACTTCAGCATCTGTATCGTCCCCGCCAGCCTCTCCTTCTGGATGGCGTCCTGCCCCACCGTGGGCTCGTCGAGTATCACCACCTGCGGGTCCCAGGCCAGGATGCACGCCAAGGTCAGCCTCTTCTTCTCCCCGCCGCTGAGGACCAGCGGAGACGACCTCCTGTACTCTTCCAGACCGAAGAGTTCCAGCCCCCAGGCGACGCGGTTCCGCACCAGCTCCGGGGAGAACCCGAAGTTCCGGAGGGCGAACGACATCTCCTCCTCCACGGTCTCTGAGAAGAGCTGGTGGTCGGGGTTCTGGAATGCGACTCCGACCTTCCGCGACAGCTGGGCCGTGCTCGCCTCCCTCGTGTCGACGCCGTCGACGAGGACGCTGCCTGACGCCGGCTTCAGCAGGCCAGTCACATGCTTGACGAGGGTCGTCTTCCCCGCCCCGTTCTCACCGACCAGGGCGACGAACTCGCCTGCCTCCACCCTGAGGCTGACCCCATCCAGGGCCTTGACGCCGTTCTGGTGGACGAACGTGACATCCCTGAACTCTATCATCCCTGCCTCCCCTCCACGGCGGAGGCCAACTCGGACGGGGTCAGCAGCCGTCCTGCGACAGCCCTCCCGCCTTTGCTCTCTGTGAGCGCCTTCTGCACCCTGGTGACAGCAGGGATGGCCACGCCGTGTGCCTCGGCATCATCGCCGAAGAGCACGTCCCTGGGGGCCCCTTCGAGAACCTTCCTCCCTCCGTCCATCACGACCAGCCTGTCTGCGACCCCCACAAGGAGGTCCAGGCGGTGCTCCACTACGACGAAGGTGGTCCCCAGCTCTTCCCTGAGCCTGGCCACCAGGGCGACCAGCTCAGAAGCCGTCTTGGGGTCGAGCAGTGATGTCGGCTCGTCGAGTATCACCAGCTTTGGCCGCATCGCGAGGACCCCGGCAAGGGCCACCCTCTGCTTCTGCCCGTCGGAGAGCTCGTGGGGGGCCCGCTGGGCCAGGTCGCCGATCCTAAGGAGACGGAGGGCCTCGTCCACCCTGGCCCTCATCTCTTCCCGGGGGACCCCGAGGTTCTCCAGCCCGAAAGCGATGTCCCTTTCAACGGTGAACATGAATATCTGGTTCTCCGGGTTCTGGAAGAGGAACCCGACCGTCTGGGCGAGGTCGCGCATGCTCGAACCCTTGACGCTCGATCCTGCCACGATCACGTCCCCCGAGTACTCACCGCCGTACATGTGGGGAATCAGCCCGTTCACTGTCCTGAGGAGGGTGGACTTGCCGCACCCCGACGGCCCGGCCAGCACCGCTATCTCGCCTTCAGGTATCGACAGTTCGAAGTCGGAGACCGCGTTTTTGGGCGACTCCGGATACCTGAAGTTCAGCCTCTCTATCCCGAGTATGTCGCCCATGTGGCTGCCGCCATCTGGCGGGGTTAGAGTCTTTCCCTAGGGGCTGTCGCGGCGGGCGGCTGCATCACGTCGGAGAACCACGGGGTCCTCCCTGCCACCCTCAGCCTGGGGACCGACGGGACCCTCAAGACCAGGGATGCGATGCCCATGACCATGGCCAGCTGAGTGACGTTGAACACGGCCGTGAAAGCGAGGATCACCAGCAGGGCGTTGGAGGAGGTCAGCCCGATCCCCACCGCGGCGAAGGGTGCGCTGACGAAACCCTCGGTGGCTGCGAGGCCATAGATGTAGACGACGAGGTAGAAGTTGGCTACCGTCATCACCGCGGCCCGGAACGCGCTGCCCATGGCAGTGGTCCACCCTGCGAGCCTGAGGAAGCTGGTCCTCCCGCCGCGTGCCGCGATTTTCGTGCCGGCCCAGAGACCGACGACCGTGGACACCAGCGCCGCCAGCTTCAGAAGAGGGCCTATGGGTATCTGCTGGCCGAAGGCCATCAGCCCGCCGAACTCCACGAAGGAGGCTACCAGCGCAGGGGCGGGCCCGAAGATGAAGAACGCTAGTATGATTGCGACCTCGCCAAGGTCGAACTGCAGGTACGGGACCAGAGGGAAGTTCAGGCCCATGGCCTGGGAGCCGGCCGCGAGGATGATCGCCAGGGCGCTGAATATGGCGCTACCTGCGATGGAGGCCGTGTCCAGGCGGCCCCTTGAGACTGTGCCCATGTTCCGCGCCGAGCCGGATATTCTTATAACAGTTTAGTAGCTACCAGCATCCTTGTAGATGTCAGAAAAGAGCGCCAGCGCGAGTGCGGAGCAGCTCACCACTCTCCTCCACCTGGTGAGGCTGGGGGCAGTCAACTCCTTCGTCAACGTCACCACGGGGATGCTGGGCGAATCCCTGGGACTCAGCCAGCAGGCGGCCTCACTGAGGCTCTCAGACCTCCAGAGGGTGGGCCTGGCCGAGAGAGCCCACTCTGGACGGGGGCTCGCCGTCAGGCTGACGGAGGCGGGCCTCGACGCCGTGGAGACCTTCCTGGCTGATGTGGGCGCAAACCTGGAGAGGGGCAAGGACACCATGCAGTTCCGAGGGACGGTGTCCGCCGGGCTGAAAGAGGGCGCCTACTATGTCTCGCTGAAGGGCTACGCCGAGGGTTTCGCCAGGGCGCTCCACTTCGAGCCCTTCCCGGGGACCCTCAACCTGCGCCTCACCACCGAGGCGATGATTGGGCAGCGGCGGCGCCTCGAGCTGCTGAAGGGGATTGAAATCCCAGGCTTCAGCGACGGCAGGAGGTCCTACGGCGGCGTGAAATGTTTCCGCGCGAAGATAGCCGGGAAACACCCCGGGGCGGTCCTAGCCATAGAGAGGACTCACCACGACAGCTCGGTCCTCGAGGTGATCTCTCCGGTCGATCTCAGGAAGTCACTGGGCCTAGAGGACGGGGACGAGTGCGCGGTCATGACCTACCTTGGTGAGGGGTGGGCACGTCGACGCTGAAGGTCACGGGGTCGCCGTCCTTCAGGCCGAGCTTCCCCCTGAGGTAGGTCGGGGAGATCAGCTCGGCGACAGTCTCGTTGTAGTATGTCACGTCGATGAAGAGGAGGGTGACCTTCTCCCCCTTCAGCTCCCCTTCGAAGCAAGTGAGGGAGCTGAACGTCTCGCCGCCCAGGGCGAAACTCTCTATCTTCGACCCGTCCGCCGACCTGATCTCCCCGAGCCTGCGTATCACTTCCCTGTCGTCTAGCTTCACGTTGAGGGTGCCGGGGTATGGCATGTAACCCAGCCGCTCCCTGAACCGCCTCTGGTACTCGGGGTGGCCCACATAGTACTTCCCCTTCCCCATGCCGCTGAACAACGTCCCCGTCACCGAGAGGCGCATGGATGCCCCCGAGGCTGCCGAAATAAAAAGCCCGATTGGCTTATCTAGAAACCGCCCGCCCACGGGGGGGTTGGCCAAGGAGGAGATACTCATACTCGTTGACGAACACGACAGGGAGATAGGGACGGACACGCGCGAGAGCTGCCACGCGGGGAAGGGGAAGCGCCACAGGGCATACACCGCCCTCATCTTCCACGGCGGCAAGCTGCTGCTCCAGCAACGAAGCCAGAAGAAGCTGCTCTGGCCCGGCGCCTGGGACGTCTCCTTCACGAGCCACGTCTATCCAGGGGAGACCTACCAGCAGGCAGCCTCGCGCAGGGCGAAGGAAGAGCTGAGCGCCACGGTGGGGGAGCTGGAGGACGTCCACTCCTTCGTCTACTTCGCCCCCCAGGGGGCGAACGCAGAGAACGAGTTCTGCAGGGTACTGGTGGGGGACTTCGACGGCGCGATCGTCCCCAACGGGGACGAGATGTCGTCTGTAAGGTGGGCCAGCGTTACCGACGTGGTCGCAGACCTCACGGCGCACCCTGACTCATACACGCCGTGGTTCAAGCTCTCCTTCGAGGGCTTCCTGAAGAGCAGGGCCTCCTCCAGGTACGCCTAGTCCAGCTTCTTCAGCTCGCCGATGAGCTCCCCGAACAGCTTCATGGTCGCCGCAACCGTCTCCTCCTCACCCACGGGGGCGGAGAAGGAAGCGGCGGTGGCGTGCCCCCCGCCATGCCCTCCGAGCCTCCTCGCCATCTCCTCGGCGACCTCGGATCCCAGCTTTACTTTCGCAGACTCTTGGAACCTCGGGGTCGCCCTGAGGCTGACCCTGGTCTCGCCGTCCGACTCACCGCTGACCAGCGCCAAGTCTGCCCCGAGGTAGACCATGGACCTGGCGACGTGGGCCTGGAACGAGCCGATGTGGCTGGTCGCCACCACCCACGTCCCTGCCTTGAATATCGATATCCTCTGAGCTCCCTTCAGCTTAGCGATGACCTCTCCGTAGTCAGGCTCGCTGCGAAGCTCCCGCCGCGCCTGGGAGATGTCCGCCCCTGCGTCCATCAGCTTGACCGCCGCCCCGAGCCCGGAGCGGCCCGCGATTGCAAGATGTGAGGAGTCGAAGAGGATCGCCTCGAGGAGCGCCTGAGCCGTCTGTGGGTCCGGGGTCACCCCCCGGCTCTCGAAAAGCCCGTAGACCACCTCGGCAGCCGAGGTCGCGCCCTCGTCTACCACAGAACGGTCATACAGTCCCCCTTCTCTGCGCGGATGGTGGTCCACCAGGACCTTCATTCCGGGGCTCTCCCTGAACTTCTCCTTCCACTCACTGAGGAGCTCCTCGTCACCCACGTCCACCGCGACATACAGGTCATAGTCCCCCCCGCTCCCGTCGGCGATGTCATGCGGGAACCGCGCGCTCAGCTTCTGGGTGAGCATCGTCATCCCTCCCGGGGTGGCTATGGAGACGTGGCACCTGGGAGCGACTGACCCGATGAGCTTAGAGACGGCGTAGGCCGAGAGGTAGGCGTCAGCGTCAGCGTTCCTGTGACATACCACCACGGCCCTCTTGAGGGCTGATGGCTCCAGGAAAGGAAAGTCTTCCGGCTTCGTTTCAGGGGTCAAGGGTCGCCACGGTCTACGCGTCCCCGGGCGGCTGCTGAGTCTGCGGTGGCCTCGCCTTCACTGCCTCGTCTATCTTAGTCTGGAGGTCCTTGAGGCTCTCCCTGAACCTCGACTCTTGCTTCGCGAGGACCATCTTTCTGGTGTTGGCTAGCTCCTTCTTCTCTCCGAGCTCCTTAGTCACCTCTTCCTTCTTTGTCTTGATCAGCAGGTTCCCGGCGAACTTGTACACGGCTTCAGAGTCGGTGGCCTTCCCGAGCTCCTCCAGCGCCTTTTCCGTCTCGTTGAGCTCGAGCTCCACCTGTTGCTTCTGGGCAAGCACAGCCTGAAGGTTCTGCTGCGCCTGGTCGTACCTCGCGAGCTGCTCTCTGAGGAGAGGAGGAAGTTCTGGCTGGCTCAACTTTTGGAACAGCGGCTCCGGTCTCTACTTAAATCCTTTCGAGCTGGACTCGACGGATCTCACCTGCTCTAGCAGGGCCTTGGCCCTCTCGGCGACCTCGCCCGGGCTGCTCCCTTCGATGCTCACGACGCACTTGCCTCCTCTTACTATGGCCGAGGGGAACTTCTCGGCTATCTTCGCGGCGGTCTGCCTGTCAGCGTGGAACGTGATCTTCAGTTCGACTGACTCTATGGGCCTATCTTGCCTTCGCCTGGGTGAGGTCAAATGCCCCTCCGGCCACGGTGTAGCCGCAGGACTTGCACTTCCAGATCCCCGAGGAGGTCCGGGCGAGCCTCTTGCTCGCGCAAGCCGGACACGACCTGGCCTGCTTCAGCGTCCTGAAGACCCTGGCGTACCTCTTCCTGAGGGTGCCGCCGTACTTCGCGCCGAGGCCTCTGAAGCTCTCCTTCGCCTTCGGCACTACCTGGTCGCCTCGAGTATCTTGGCCCTGATCGCCTTGCCGACGCTTATGGATGTGTCCGCCGCCCGCAGCACCTGCTCCGGGCTGATGGTGCTCGCTTCGCCCTTCTGGCTCGCACAGATGTTCCCATCGTCGTCCGTGGTTATGGTAATCCTCATGTCCATGGACGCTTCCTCTTCCGCGCTGGGGTCGACCACCAGCCTGTCGCCCAACCTGGCTATGGTGACTGACACCGGTGTTTTCTCGACCGGGACCGGGATCAGCTCGTCGGTGGCTTCAACCTTGTCGTCCTTTATCACGTACTTCTTCATCTTGGCGGTCCTGAGCGCGGACACCACGGCGTAGCTGGTGGCGTCGAACAGGTTACCGTCGACGTTCATGATGTTGCAGTCCACGAACACCGCGATGACCGATTTCCCGGGGATGAGACCGAGCTTGGTCAGGTCGACCATCTCAGACTCCCGTATGCCCCTGTCCGTCACCCTTGCCAGCTCTATCGCATCCTCGCTTGGCGGCCCCGCTTCGGCGTAGGGGGACGACATCGGGAGTATCTCGGCGTTCACCATCAGTATCCCTTTGTCTGGCGTGTCAGGGAATGGTATCCCGGTGGCTATCTTCACCCCTGCCAGCACCTGGGTGTTCCCTAGGGTCACCCTGGCTGAGCCGTTGGCCTTCGGGATGACTCCGGTCTCAATCTTCAGGTTCCTGGGCTGGTCGAGGGCTCTCTCGTCGAGGCGCTTGCCGCTTGCTAGCAGCTGTAGCAGCTGTGCCTTCCTGATGGCCTCTACCACGTAGTTCTTCTTCATCATCGACATCTACTCGGCCACCTCCTCAACCTCAGTCGTCTTGGCTTCGCCCCCGAAGAACCTCGTCGTCAGGGCCTCCCGCTGCATCTGGTAGATCTGCTTCCCCTTCTCGATGGCAAGCTCAAAGGCCTTCTGGAAGTTCTCCCGGGTGTATACTCCGTCCACCTGGAGGAGCGACACCAGTCCGAGGTTCGGCATGATCGCCACGGGCATGTCCCCGTTCCCCTCCTTGTCCTCGGTGTCGTCCAGGTCAGATACCACCTGCTCCCCGATGAGGCCACAGGAGCAGCCGACCACGAGGTCTCTCATGTTGATCCCGGCGTCCGCCAGGGCCAGCGAAGCCGCCGTGATTCCGGCGACCCTCGACCCTCCGTCGGACTGCAGCACTTCGACCCAGACCTCTATGGCCGTCCTCGGATAGTCTTCCACGATCACCGCGGGCACAAGCGCCTCTCTGATCACCTTCGAGATCTCTATCTCTCTCCTAGACGGCGCGGGGTTCTTCCTCTCGTCGACCGAGAAGGGCGCCATGTGGTACCTGCACCTGAGCAAGGCCCTGTCAGGCAGGACCTGGTGCTTGGGGTGCACCTCCTTCGGCCCGTACACCGCGGCCATGATCTTGTTCTTGCCCCACTCGATGTAGGCCGACCCGTCGGCGTTCTTCATGATGCCCACCTGCAGCTTTATCGGCCGGAGCTCGTTCCACTTCCTGCCGTCGAGCCTGACGCCGTTCTTGTCTATGAGTTCCTTCTTAGTTCCCGCCAACGACGCTCCCTCCTAGAGCCGCCTCTACCTTGGACATCAAGTCCGGCGCGTGAGTCTCCTCTTCCACGAGCCTGATGGCCTTGACAGCCTTCGTAATTCCCTCAGGGCTCCCGTCCACGACTATCACGCCGTTCTGGCCTACCCTGATGTCGCATCCTGTCTTTTCGCTGATTAGGTTGATCATCGAACCTCTTTTCCCGATTACTCGGGGGACCTTCGTTGGTGATATCTTAACGATTTCCCCCGACGAGATCTTCCCGTAGCCTTCGCCCCTGATGCTCAGCTGCGGGTCCCTGGACCTCTCGAAGGCCTCTATCCTTGTCCCCAGGATGTCCCCCACCCCGAACTTGCTTGAAAGGTCGTGGGTCGCGGGGGAGAAGTCCCTCCCGAAGACGAACGAGGCTGGTAGGAAGCCATCGAAGCACGAGTTGATGTCTATTACCCAGCCGAAGCCGTTGATGTCTATCACCTTGCCGATCACCTCGTCATCGGCGCGAGGGAGGTACGGCCCGGTGAATGGGTTGAGCTTTATCCCGTCACTCCCCACCTCGGCGACCCCCACCCTGAGGGCCACATACTCGTCTCCGCGCTTCTCGATGTAACTCCCGTAGCGGTAGTTCCCCTTTGCTACGACGTCTCCCGGGATTACCTGTTTTCTCTGTATCATTGGCATCTCTATTTCACCACTGTGACCTGTGCGGCTCCCTTCGTGGTCGAGCCGAGGCGGTCCAGCAGGCCGGGCTGTCCGCCAGCGGGTATTTCTACTATTGCGGAGAGCGTCCCGTCGGCTAACCAGTCCTCTTTGACTATCTCGCCGAAGGTCTTCAGGATGCCAATCGCCTGGCCGGTGTACTGTGCGCTCACCTTCACCTGGAGCCTGATCTTCTCCGACTTCAGAGGGAGTATCGTCCTAAGGGCGTCGACCACGGCCTTCATCTGCTCATTCGGGTCCTGGAACGGGTCCACAGAGACCCTGGCCTCCAGCATGGCCTGGTCTATCCTCATCGGCGGGTGGGGGAGCAGGGTCCTCGGGTCGACGAAGTTCTTTGAAATCGCCGCTATTATCGCACGTCTCTTCTCTTCCGTCAGCCTCTTCCTCTGTTCCTGGGTGAGGTTCAGTTCCCCTCGCTTCAGTACCTCGAGGGCTGCTTTGGCGGGGTCATCCGTCCCGAAGTGGAGCTTCAGCTTCTCGCCGCTTGACCTCAGGCCTTTCCGAGAGTCCGAGTAGACCTCGTCTACGGCGACGACTGCGGATGGCTCGACGTTCCTCCCCTGTTTGTAAGACAGGGCCGGGTCTGGGTTGACCAGTATCTCATACTGCTCCCCTCCGATGGTGAGCCTGACCGTGGTGAACTTCGACGACTCGTGGGTTCTCGGCTTGAAGCTTCCGCCGCCCCGACCGAAGTTCCCGCTCATCTGAGCCTACGCTTCTCAGGAGCTCTTGGCCGGCGGCTTGTCTGACTTGGTCTTGGCCCCAGCCGCGCTCTTGCCTACCTCAGCTTCGGCGAGGCGCCTCCACTTCTTGGTCTCAGCATCCACCACAGCGACCTTGATGTGCGAAGTCCCGCTCTTGTCCTCGCTCACCAGGTAGATGCATTCTATGGCCAGGGTGACGGCTTCGTCCAGGGTCAGGTCCGGGGAGTAGCTCTTCTCCAGGTAGTCGTTGACCTGGTCGCTCCCCTGCCCTATCGCTATGGCATGGAACCCGGAATACGTCCCCGTAGGGTCAGCGAGGTAGACCACCGGTCCGGCTCCGTCGACGCCCGCTATGATGAGGGAGACCCCGAAGGGCCTCACGCCGGCATACTGCGTGTACTGTTGGTTCATGTCGGCGATGCGCTTGGCTATGGCTTCGATGTCGACCGGCTCGTCGTAGATTAGCCTGTTGCTCTGGGCCAGGACCCGCGCGTTGTCCACCTGTATACGAGCGTCTGGGATGTAACCCGCTCCGACCGCTCCGACGTGGTCGTCGATCTGGAACATTTTGATGACCGACTCCGCACTCTGGAGCTTCCTCTGCTTCTCTTCTACGGCCAGCACCACTCCCTGCTTCGCCTGGACCCCCACTGCCAGGTTGCCTCTCCTGACCGTCTCAAGGGCGTACTCTACTTGGTACAGCCTGCCGTCGGGCGAAAAAATCGTGATCGCCCTGTCATATCCTGCCGAAGGTGCAAACATTTTCTTGCCTTGCTCCTTTTTGCCCAACTAATTCCTTGGCCATTTAAACTGTTCTGCGGTTCTTGCTTTTTCCGTGAAAGTTCTTATCGTGAAGCGGGGCCCTGACCTGGGTTGACCAGGGTCCTGGTGGTGAACAACTACCCGGCCAAGGAGCGCGCCGGGAAGCTGGAAGAATGCTTCGAGGGGAACGGCGCGACTGTGACCGCCATCGAGTGGCACGAATCATCTGCCGCCAAGTTCGACTCGTTCGACGGGGTCGCCCTTAGCGGCTCTCCGGAGATGATGACCGACCCCGAAACTAGAGCCAAGTTTCGCGTCGAGGCTCAGGCCATACTTGACTCCCGCGCACCCATACTCGGCATCTGCTTCGGGCACCAGCTCATGGCCCACGCCTTCGGCGCCGAGGTCGTCAAGGACAAGAGACACGTCCTCGAGATGGTGAACACCACCGTCCTGGGCGACGACCCGCTCTTCGAAGGCCTCTCCCGCTCGCTCGTGCTCTTCGAGTCGAGGTACGAGGTGGTGAAGTCGGTCCCGGAAGGGTTCACACTGCTGGCCAGGAGCGACACCAGCGCCGTCGCTGCCATGAAGCACAGAAGGCGCGCCCTCTACGGGGTGCAGTTCCATCCGGAGCGGTTCACGGCCGACAACCCGGACGGAGACAAGGTGGTGGCCAACTTCATAGGCCTCCTGAAGTAGGGTAGCGGCATGGTCGTCGAGAAGGTCGTCTTCCACAAGCAGGTAGTGGACAGCCTCTTCAGTTACTCTGCCATGGCCTACCCCAACGAAGGCATCCTGCTCCTCAGGGGCAAGTCGAAGAAGGGGGTGGTGGAGGTGACGGGCGTAGTGATCCCTCCCCTCGCCAGCCACGGGGCCTCGTTCTCTTCCTTCAACTGGTGGATGCTCCCCGTCGACTTCTCCTACCTGGGGGTCGCCCACTCCCACCCCTCTGGGAACCACAACCCCTCCCACCAGGACCTGCTGCACGCCAGCGGCAAGCTCATGGTGATAATGGGGTATCCATACGCCACAGTCGACAATCTAGGCGTCTACGACCACAACGGGAACAGGATTCCATTCGAAGTGAAGTAACGGCCCTGGGCGAAAGGCGCAGCAACAGACGGAGGCCAGGACACGCTACAAGAGACGTTAAGCCTTATATCGTCTCAAGCAGGGGTGCTCTTACATGTCTCAGTATACTAAGGGTCAGAGCTGGGGCGCCCTGAAGAAGGCATGGCGTGGTTACAAGGTCGCCAAAGTTCAGAACAATGCCGAGGACATGAAGAAGTACGCAGAGCGCATCAGGACTCTCCAAGGCGAACTCGGGCTCGTCAAGGCGAAGTTCCCTGACCTAGGTCTCAACTGAAACCCGGGTCGCACTATTTTACCTAGCCAACTCCGCGTGGTTCGTTATTATCTGGTTCCGCAGGTCCTGCGCCTGTTGCAGGGTGAAGTCAGGTTCGGCAGAGACTAGGATCAGCTTGTCCCCGAGGTAGAATGTCATGATGTTCAGCCTCTCCCTCTTGTTGAACGTGTACTGGCTCTTCCCGAAGTAGCGGTCCCAGGTCCGGTCGGTGTTGATTTGGATGGTGATTCCAGCGATGAGCCTTATGTCCTCGCTCTGCGGCTCCAAAGATGGTATCCCCTTCCTCATCCCTCCGGCGACCTGCCTGCCGCTCTGGTCGAGGATCTGGGCGGACCTTATCCTGCGGTCAAACTTGAAGATCTCTGTTATGATCTTGTCCCACTGAATCTGAAGCATTACGCTACACACAGCACGCGCTGAGATATAAGCGAAACCCCTGCAGTCAGGTTCGGAGGAGGGCGTCAAGTATTTCCTGGGTATGCCTCACCCTGCCTATCCTCTTGAGTACGAACTCCACCGCGTTCTTGTGGGCCTCGGCCGACCGGTCGGACATGGCGTCCTCGGCGAACACCTGCTGGAAGCCGTACTCGTAGGCGAACCTGGCTGTGCTCTCGACACCATAGGAGGTCGCGATGCCGCAGAGGACTATGGTGTCAGACCCGCCTCTCCTAAGCCTCAGTTCGAGGTCGGTGCCGTAGAACGCCCCCCACTGGTGCTTTGTTACCACCACGTCAGACGGGGCGGGGCCGAGCTCAGGGACGATGTCTGCCCAGTCGGGTGGCATCTCCCCTCCGGACGGGAATGACGAGTCCGACTGCGTCGTCAGGGACGTCCCTTTAGGCCGTGTCACGTGGACCAGATACACCGGCATGTCATGCTCTCTGAACGCTCTTGCCAACAGTACAGCGTTGGCGATTACATTCTTGGCGGGGTTGGGCTGCGTCTCCATTGAGACTATACCCTTCTGCAGGTCGATGACGACTAGGGCCGTCTTCGCCCTGTCGATAGTCAGGATGCTCACGCTGGCGCTCTCGGTCACCGCCGCTTTAGCAGTTCGCATCACAGGGCTGTCGTGCAGGACCGAGTCTGGTCTGCGGGGAAGCAGCTTCAGTTAATTTTTTTAACTAGCTCTCTGACGCTGACCAAATCAACATGTCTGCACTAATCAGTCCTGGTTACGTGTCGCTTGTCATCAGGGTCGCCGTGGGGGCTGCGATGATCGCCCACGGGATGCCCAAGGTGAAGGGGGGTTGGGGGAAGCAGTCGGGGGCCTGGATAGCTACCATGGGAGTCCCGCCTGCGGCTGCGAGGCTCGTTACCCTGCTCGAGTTCTTCGGTGGGATGTTCCTAATCGTGGGGTTCCTGGTCCCGCTGGTCGCGGCGTTTCTGGCAATACAGTTCGCAGCGATCATCGTCATGAAGACCACCAAGATGAAGGCGGGCTTCATGGGAGCCGGAGGGAATCCAGGGTTCGAACTCGACTTCGTCTACCTGGTCCTCTCTGTCGCCATCCTCCTGCTAGGGTCCGGGGCGCTGTCCCTGGACGCACTGCTGGGGATACCTTAACCGTCCGCCGACGGCATACTTGGTCGAATCAACATTACGGACTTGTTGATACTGTTTGACTCAGGCGGTGAAGAGCCACGATGGGGCGTATCAACAACATGGTCCCAGAAATAGCCGCCATCTTGCTTGGTACCTGCGTGGGAGCGGTAGCCGTTGTCTACGCGGGGTCGAAGGGCTATCTCGGACACCGGAAGACTAGGGCAGCGCCGTCACCAGCCACAACAGCGAGCACTTTCACAGCGTCGACGAGTCAGGCCGAGGCCCCAGCCGCGGCAGAGCCTGTCACCTCTCCAGCACCATCTCCGGCCCCATCACAAGCACGCTACGAGACGGTCCAGCCAGCGCCAGCGCCAGTAACCTACTCGGCGCCTTCATCGACTTCGTTCGCGGCGCCTTCTATCGCGAAGAAGCCGACCCGAACCTACAGGCGCAGGACGGCCCCCGTGAGGGGTGCCACCGGTGTCAAGAAGACACTCGCCAAGCCCAAGAAGCGCTAGACTGTAGACGCAAAGCGTGAGCGTGGGTTCATAAACCCACACTCTCCCTCTTTTGACACACATTGACTTCAGAGCCCATGGTCGGGCTACACGTCTCCATCGCGGGTTCCATCGACCTCGCCTTCAACCGGGCAAAGGAGATAGGGGCCAGCACCTTCCAGATCTTCACCAGGAACCCGAACCAATGGAAGTTCAAGCCTATCGCAGACGAGACGGTCGCCGCCTTCCGGGAGAAGAGGAAGGAGTCGGGGTTCAGGAAAGTCGTGGACCACATGCCCTATCTCCCGAACCTGGCCTCCCCCGAGACGTCGACCATGAAGATTAGCCGCTACTCCATCGAGGAAGAGGTCAAGCGCTGCGACGCCCTGGGGATAGACTACCTTGTCATCCACCTCGGGAGCCACCTGGGGAAGGGGACGGCGGTAGGGGTCGCCAACATCGCGGAAGCGTGCAACGAGGCCATAGCCGTGAGCAGGGGTGAGACAACCATACTTCTGGAGAACATGGCAGGGCAGAAGAACAGTGTCGGGGCAAGGTTCGAAGAGCTCGAGATGATACTCGCCAAGGTCAAGGCTGATGGGAGGGTGGGGGTCTGCCTCGACACCTGCCACATGTACGCGTCCGGCTTCGACCTCGCAACCAGGGACGCAGTGGAGCGTTCGCTGGGGCTCTTCGACGAGGTCGTGGGGCTAGACAGGCTGAAAGCCGTCCATCTCAACGACTCGAAGGGGGCGCTCGGGAGCAGGCTCGACCGACACGAGAACATAGGCGAAGGAAAGATAGGGCGCAGGGGGATCAAAGAATTTCTGCACTATCCGGGGATTACGGAGAGGCCAATCATAATGGAGACGCCCTACGAGGACGAGGCGGCCGAGAGAAAGACCATGAGGACGGTCCTTGGCCTGCTGCCTTAGGGCTGCTCACAGTAAAATACGGGACATATCGCGAAGGGTGGCGCGGGCCCGTAGCTTAGTTCCATAACCAGAGAGAACTCAGGTAGAGCATCGGGCTTTTAACCCGAGGGTCAGCCGACGCCCCTAAACGGGTTCGATTCCCGTCGGGCCCGCATCCCCCTGCATTCGGTTCCGGCAGTTAAGTCCGCACGAAGACCACAAAGACGTGGAAGAACCCGTCGGAGAATTGACCCCCACCCATGGACGGAGGACGAGGGGGGAGTCGAAATACGCCCACCTGCTCGAGGAGGACAGGGGGTTCAACGCCTGGTACCGCAACGTCCTCAGGGGGTCGTACAACACCGGCGCCTACCTAGACCGACAAGGCCCGGCCATGGCGTCTCTTCCCGTGCCACAAGGCCAGCCTCATCATCCCGCCCCCGACCATCCACCAGTATCCAATCGTGCCCGCTCGGGCGTCCACGGCGAACAGGCGTGGGCGTGCGCCCATGGGGCTCTCATCGCCCCGGTCGACGCCTTATTACGTCCCGGCACGCCGGAGAGGGCCCATGGAGCTTCTGGAAGGAGAGGGTCTGAGGAGGCGCATGCTGGATGGCTACTCCAGGAACCCGAAGGGGTGGAGCTTCACAGTGTCGCCCTCGCTCGGTTCCGGGTTCTACGACGCAGTCGTCTCAGGGCCGGACGGCACCTGGATGCTCAAGATAGACTCGATGTTCAAGCCCTTTCCGACGGTGCTCGGTTCTCTGGCCGAGGGGGGCGGGAGACCGCAGCCTGGGAGCGCGTTTCCCTACGGCTACAGGAGGCTCCCGCCCGGGCTGGTCCTCCGGCTGCTGGGAGGCGAAGGGCCGTCGCCGGAAGAAAAGATGCCGGCCAGCCTCGCGTCGGTGCTCGAATCAGAGCCCACGGTGCCTGAGGCTGGGAGCAGCTACGCGGAGGGGCCCATCGTCCTGACCATGCCCGGGACGGTGAGCCTGTCACAGAATCAGAAGGAGGTCGATGCCAGGCTCGCCTCGGAGATGCGCAGGCTCCTTAAGAGCAGGTACCCGGCCTACGGCTGAGCGGCGTCTCGCCTTTCCACCACGACACCCTCCGGTCCCGGGGGCGCAACGCGGAGAGGCTCACTGAGCTGGAGCTGATTGCCTACGAGTTCTTCCATCACGTCCAGGACAGATTTTTCTGGGGTCCGAATACCAGCAATACCGCAATCGCGGATAAGCACAGGCTGAACGAATTCATGGAGGGTGCGGCCTTCCTTTTTGCGGCTCTCTGCGTTTCCCAACATGCGGGTTAGTCCCACGCGCGGTCTACGGTTACATGTCCTCGACGGCACACATGACAAGGAGCGGGTTGGGGAACAGGCTGGCCCTCGCCGCGTTCGAGCTGAGCGACTTCGACGCCGGCAGGTTCAGAAAGAACTCTCTGGTCCACGGGTTCGTTAGTGTGCTTTGCGGTCGTAAGAAGCGAGAGCCCAAGGGAAGAACAGGCCGCACCGACCGTGCATCGCAGTTGCCGCGCGGAAAGAGTTAAAATTCGTGGTGCGAAATTTCCGTGCAGATATCGACAGGATTCACATGACCACGATAATAAGGATAGACCCTGTAAATCCGGAGCCGGAGAAGATAAGGGAGGCGGCTTCAGTCATAAGGCGCTCGGGCACGGTAGCCTTCCCGACAGAGACTGTTTACGGCCTCGGCGCAAGCGGCCTCGATGCCACTGCCTGCAGGAAGATATTCTCCATAAAGGGCAGGCCCGCGGACAACCCGCTCATACTCCACATCCGCAGCGCTAGCCGCCTCGGCGAGGTTGCCATGGACGCCGGCACCAAGGCCGCCAGGCTATCGAGGGCGGTCTGGCCCGGACCGCTGACTATGGTGCTCAGGAAGAATCCCCTGATTCCATCTGTGGTCACCGCAGGCCAGGACACTGTCGCCGTCAGGTGCCCAGCCCACAGGATAGCCCTGCGCCTTATAGGGGAGAGCGGCGTCCCCATAGCGGCCCCTAGCGCCAACATCTCTACCCGGCCCAGCCCCACGAAGTTCGAGCACGTCCTCCAAGACCTCGACGGGAAAGTCGATGTGATAATAGACGGCGGCGACACAACCTTCGGCGTGGAGTCAACGATAATAGACATGACCTCGGAGCCGCCGACCCTGCTGAGGCCCGGCGCGTTCACGGTTGACGACCTCGAGAAGTACGTCGGCAGAATCTCAGTGCCCAAGAGCCTGCACAACGGCGTGGCCGTTGGTCAGCCGCTTGCTCCCGGCATGAAGTACAGGCACTACGCGCCGTCAAAGCGCCTTGCGCTTGCGGACCGCACCTCGGTCATGCTGCATGCGCCTGAGGTGGCCCGTGCCGCCCGCAAGAGGGTCGCCATTCTGTGCAGCATGGAGACCGCGGCCAGATTGGGTGCGCACGACGCGCAGAGCGCAACGATAATACAGCTGGGCAGCAGTAGCGACCTCTACGACGCGGCGAAGAACCTCTTCAATGCCTTCAGGGCCCTCGACAGGAGCAGCGCGGAGCTCGGCATAGTCGAGAGATTCGAGGAGCGTGGCCTCGGCCTGGCCATAATGAACAGGATCTACAAGGCCACCGGTGGCCTCACCGTAAAAAACGCTAAGGAGCTAGCCATGCTTCTGGGCGGCTAGCCAGCAATCTCCAGTTTCCTTACCTCGACCTCGTTTATTTGGGTTATGTGGCGCAGCCGAGCCTGCATGCTAGCCTGTAGCTTGCCGTCTATTACCGCTGCGATGACCTCGTTTGCCGTGTGCTCCCCGGCGAAGCCGGCGGCGATCTCGTTCATCTCCTTCCTAAGGCCGATAAGTTTCATGTGCGTCGTCCTGCCCTTCGTGACGGCGAACATCTTCAGCACTATCCTAACGTTGTCGCTCGTTGTGGCCTGCAGCACCGAGTCCGCCATGCTCCTGTAGCGCCTTAGCGACCTGATGTAGCCGTAGAGCTCCTCTATCGAGACCAGCCTAGGTGAGAAAACGAGTCGACTATCTAATCCTCACTAGGGCATGAGGAGATACCTGGGCGGGAGACTCCGCCCGTCATATGACTAGATTAGCATGATTCACAACTCCCGCGGCAGTGGGCTCGACAACCCGGAAATACTCGAATGAAAAGCCCATTCGTCGAAGAAGCTGTGTGAATCTGTTGACGGGATCCTTGAGATTTGCCGAGAGAGCACCAGTCTCCTTATCATACCTTATGGTAAGGACGATGTAGTCCACACGCTGACTTTCGCCTTTAGCAATTCTAACCCCCGCCAGCAGGTTACGTCTGTAGCGAGACAAGCGCCGCGCGTGGCTTGGCGTCGGGTGCACACGGTCGGGACCTAGAGGGCACGGCCTGGGGTCGAGATCCTGAAGTAGTCCTTCAACACGTGCAATCCGTCGCCGTGACTGTTGCGTTGTGTCATTGGTATGAACGCTTATAATCGTAAAGAGACAATGTTTGCTGGCGCGAATGAACAAGCTGGAAGAGTTCGATAGATTCTCCCAGACATGTTCCCCCTCCGAATCAGTACACGAGGCAAGATGATGGCAAATATGAATGAAGCACCCGGATATCACGCCATACCAATCACTGTAGCCTATGGTGATGGAATCGGCCCGGAGATCATGGAAGCAACACTTGGTATTATCAACGCAGGTGGGGCTAGCCTGGCAATAGAGACCATTCAGATAGGCGAATCTGTGTACCATAAGGGAATCACTGCCGGCATCGAATCTTCAGCATGGGACTCGTTGCGCCGAACGAAGGTGTTCTTGAAAGCCCCGATCACCACACCGGAGGGCGGGGGGTTCAAGAGTCTCAACGTTACGGTCCGCAAGACGCTCGGGCTATTTGCCAATGTTCGCCCTTGTCCAGCCTATGCTCCGTTCGTAGCTACAAGACACCCCGATATGGATGTAGTGATTATCCGAGAAAATGAGGAAGATGTCTATGGCGGTATCGAGCATCGGCAGACTGATGAGGTGGTGCAATGTCTCAAGCTCATCACTCGACCTGGATCGGAGCGGATAATCCGATACGCCTTCGAGTACGCCAGGCGCTACGGTCGTCACAAGGTGACATGTTTTACGAAAGACAACATAATGAAACTTACTGATGGCACCTTTCACAAAGTGTTTGACGAGGTGGCCTCCGAGTATCAAGACATAACGAGCGAGCACTGGATTGTCGACATTGGAGCAGCCAAGCTGGCCGATTCTCCTGAGCAATTTGACGTGATTGTAATGCCGAACCTCTACGGAGATATCCTTTCTGATGTAGCTGCGCAGATAGCCGGTTCGGTCGGTTTGGCGGGAAGTGCGAATATCGGTAGCGAGGTGGCCATGTTCGAGGCGGTCCACGGCTCAGCCCCGAGACGAGCCGGACAGAACGTAGCCAATCCATCGGGGCTACTGCTTGCAGCCGTACAGATGCTAGTACACATTGGTCAAGGCGACGTAGCTGCCAGAGTGCACAACGCTTGGTTGAAAACGATCGAAGACGGGATCCACACATATGATATTTATGATCCCGCTGTATCTAAGGAGAAGGTGGGTACGCGAGAGTTTGCGGCCGCCGTGATAGCTCGCCTTGGGAAGAAACCACAAGCACTAAAGGCGGTTGAGTACCCAGTTCATGGCTCGCCTATAACTATCAAATTGAAAGAGCGCCCGTTGCCCGTCAAGGAGCTGGTGGGCATCGACATCTTTGTTGAATGGCGTGAAGCGGTGGAGTTGTTGGGCAAGCGACTTGAGGAGCATGCCGGGCCAGACTTCCAGCTAGTGATGATTACTAACCGAGGAACCAAGGTGTACCCGGGCGGAGTAGCGGAGACATTCTGTGTGGATCATTGGCGTTGCCGTTTCCAAGCTCTGCACAATGGCGAACCAGTTGCCCATGAACAAGTGATTGCTTTGCTGTCTCGACTCATTGCTGCAGGCTTACCGCCAATCAAGACCGAAGGCTTGTTCACTTTCGATGGTCTGCCCGGCTTTTCCTTAGGTCAGGGACAGTAACTGTTGGGTGCACAAGCGTATGTCGAGTTAGGCACATGGCCTAGCTCCATTTCTTATGTGATACTTTGCTAGGCGTTTTCGGTTTTGTTGTGATATGCGTTCTAATCGCGATAACGGCGTGTGGGCTACGAACTCCCCGCGCTGCTGGCAGGCCTGGCCGCTACTTCGCTCTCAGGTCCCACTCTGCGGGGCAGGTGTTCAGCCAGGCGCAGCGGACGTCCGAGCCCTTCGCACCGTGTTTGGGGCTGCTTCGCGACGGAGGCGCACGCCTCCCCCATCATGAAGGACGTGAAGATGAGCGGGAACCTGTACTTCGAGAAGGAGGCTGTGTACCCCTTCCAGTACCTCCCCCCGTTGTAGTACACCCACTTCAGGTTGTTCAGGGCTTTCGCATCTTGGTCGTCCTCCGGCTTCCAGCCCTTCAGGAAGTACGGGCAGAGCCTGTTGCACGCCCACATGCAGCACTCGTCGTGCCAGCACTCGTCCGTCACTATCGTCTCCGTCATCTTCTGGGTGAAGTTTGGGTAGTGGTTCTCCGTGAGATAGACCAGCGCCTTCGAGAAAGAGGCGGCCGCGTTGTTCTCGAAGTTGGCAAGCACGGCCCACCAGTAGGCCATCGCCGTCTTCTGGGCGTGGTCGTAGGCGGAGGGGTCGAGGGCCCCACGAGCTCCTTTGGGAAGGGGCGAGTCCCTCACTAAAGACCGCCTGGGTCAGGGGACCCCGCCGCTCGGCACCGCCGTTTCGATAAGCATTCCAACTCGAGGCGTGTATCCTCAAGTGTGTGCTCCGGTTCGGGATTCCCTCCGATCGACCAGGTTCTGACCCTGACTGGTTCCAGCGAAATCGGCGGCTGGCTTCAGACCACGATCATCGTCAGCGTGCTCCTGACGTCGCCGAGCCTGCGCACCTACCCCTCCTCCTTTGTGTTCTTTGGACCATCTTCATGGTCTATACGGGCATCTAACGTTGCCGTCAGTTCCCTGCAAAGGTCCTGCATCTCGGGCAGCGCCTCGACGCGGCAGGGACGCTTTGGCCATCTCCGTGCCGATGGCAACGCACACCCAGAGGCTGACCTCGGTCTCAGCTTCACCTGAATCCTTGCGCTTATTGAGCATGGGCGGCTCCCCATTCTTTGTCAACGAAACAAGAAGTACGGGAACGCCAGGACGACCAGGATTGCCAACACAATCAACACCCCAACGGTTTCTGTTCCGAAGCCTGATCAGCAGCCGGGGCAGGTGAGGCGACGCGTCACAGCAGCGAAAGAGCGTAGAGGAGGAGGAAGACCACCACGGAGCCGATCAGCAGCGATATGAGGAAGCCAGCGACGATTAGCTTCTTCCAGACAGTCTTGCCGTGAGGCGTACTGGCAGGGCCGTAGGTAACCCCCCGGTCCGGGCCCTCTATCTGCGCCGTGGCCGAGGGGACGTGGAGGGATTGGGGCTCGTGCCTGTGGGTGGTGCCGCAGCGCTGGATGTGCCTCTCGTAGTGACTCTCGCTGATCAGCTTTTGGCACTTCGGGCAGATTGGCAAGGGACGGTCGTGAGCGGCCGGAGGCCTATACGTGTTTCCGAAGCTCCGAATCA
>JAFMAI010000005.1 GCA_029785085.1 Nitrososphaerota archaeon
ATGACTTCCCGAGTTAGTAGCGTGGCAGGCTACTGTCCTGGACCAGGCTAGACGACCACCGCTCGTTTCAGGTCGCATGATCATGGAGGTTAAAAAGTTGCGGGGCGAACTCAACTGACCTTCGAGCCGACTTTGACTGGCCGTTCCGGCGCCAGGAGAGACAGCTCGTCCCCGTTGGATGCGGCCAACAACATGCACTCTGACACTACACCCACCACAGACTTGGGCTCTAGGTTGACGACCGCCACCACCAACTTCCCCAGTAGGTCATCTTTGGAGTAGTTGCCTTTGATTCCTGCCGCGCACTGCCGGGTCACTCCCTCATCGAACTCCACTTGCAGCTTGTACATCGGCTTGCGGGCCCCTGGGATGTCCTCGACCGAAACGATCTTCCCGACCTTCATCTCCACCTTTGCGAAGTCTGCGATTGGGATGGGCAACTGCCCTTCGAGCCTCGCGTTGGTGAGTTAAGCGTTAGCCAAGGACGCATCATCGCCGTGCGTCCTATGAGCTAACGGAGAGCACATATCAAGGAGGTCAGCGCGAGAGAGGCATTGATCGATACGGCGTCGATTTTCACGTTCGTAGCGGCTATCATAGTAACCGGTTTTCTCGGCGAACTCCTCTTCAAGAAGACAGGGGTCCCGATGCTCGTTTTCTTGATTCTCATGGGTATAATGATTGGCCCTGTGCTGAAGTTCCTACCCCGGACGTCCCTCCTCCCCTCCCTTGGCGTCTTCGCAGAGCTGACGCTCCTGATGGTGCTCTTCTATGGCGGGATTGACACCGGCCTCGAGTCTGTCATCAAGGGCGGAGGAAGAGCATTCCTCCAAGTGCTAGTGTACGTACTCGGAAGTACCGCCGCCATCGCGTTCACCGTGAACGCCTTCCTTGGCTGGAACCTCATCTCTTCGTTCATTTTCGCGTCCATGGTGGGGGGAGAGACCGCCGCCGCCGTCGTGATCCCGCTCTCGAGGTCGCTCAAGCTGCCCGAAGCGACGGTCGCATTCCTTGCACTGGAGTCCGCGATGAACTCAATCCTATCAATCGTCCTGTTCTTCGCTTTCGTCGGCATATACCGGACAGGTGTCACGAACTTAGCGTCCACCCTGACCACGATATCGGCCAACTTCTCCGTCGGCATCGTCCTCGGCGGTATCTTGTCCATCGCCTGGGTGTTCATCCTCAACAAGTTCCAACAGCGGAAGTACACCTACGTTCTCACCCTAGGTCTTGTCTTCATCACTTATGTGATCAGCTACAAGCTAGGCGGTAGCGGGGAGCTCTCTGTCCTGATATTCGGCATCGTGCTGGGCAACTATGCGCTGATAAGCAGGGTGACCAACTGGCATTTGAGCATGGATTTCCTCCAGCAAAGACTCGGCCTGTTCCAAGAAGAGATTACATTCCTCATGGAGACGTTGTTCTTCGTGTTCCTAGGGCTGACGTTCGAGATAAACCCGTCGAGTGTGGTCGAATTTCTGGCTGTGGGAGCAATCGTGGTCGCCGTTCTGATGCTGTTCAGGGTGCTGGCTACAACCGCATCCACTGTGGGTTCTCCCCTGGCTCAAAACAGGCGGGACATCATAATGATGTGCGCTCAAGGACTTGTGCCGGCGACCCTTGCCATCATCGCCGTCAACGACGGTCTCCCCCACGCAAACTCGTTCCTGAACGCGGTCACGTATGTGATTATCCTAACGAACATGATTGCGGCCATCGGGGCCGTGTGGAGGATAAGGAACCAGAAGAGCAGTTTCAAGGAGTTCATGGAAGGACTCGACACCGCCTACAAAGCGAAGTGAGTACCTTTCACAGCCATCCACGGCGATGGACCCGCCAACCTTTCGTAATCGACGAACCCGAAAGTCATTTAGGCTCGGACAAACAGCAAAATCGAACTCGATGATGGAGTTCGTCATTAAGGCGACAGAAAGACAGTCCGCGAGGATACTCGTCGACGGGAAAGAGGTTGCGACGATAGGTCCTAGCGGGAAGGCGATATTCAGCATCCGTTCGGCGTCTCTTGGAGACTGGAAGGTCGAGCTCCGTGACGATGGGCAGATCAGGCCATTCTCAGCAGAGATCACCAGCGCAGACACGAACGGGGTGGCGGTCAAAATCAAGAACCACCTGTTCTTCTACAAGGAGGCCGCCTACCTTCTGACTGGCATACCCGAAGGGGTCAGGCCAGCAGACCATGTCCTTGGAAAACGCCATGTCAGCCGGCTTGACTCGTTTCCTTTCTCGAGACTAGACACGGTGGACCTGGAAACCTGGGGGCGCCTCAGGTTGCATAGAGGCACATCGGTAGGGGAGATCGATGGGACAAGCCCACAGGAGTTCAGGGTTACGCTCTCCGGCGAGCTTCTTGAGATTGGACTCCCGCTTTCGGCGACGCTATATCTGCTCTACAACTCGGCTCAGGGCGCACGTGATTGGTAGTAATCAAGCCTAACCGGGTCGGCCCGTTCCCTTTTCCGAAATCTGACCCCGAGGAGAGGAAGAACGACTTCTCGGAAGTCGAGCAGCCGTACACCAAAGAGGAAGTGATGCTGGAGGCGGACCGTTGCCTTAGATGTGGGACCCCCGTCTGCATCGACGCGTGCCCTGTGCAATTGGACGTAAGGGGGATGATGGACGCGGTCGCGAACGGAGACTTCCGAAGGGCGTACCACCGCATCAGGGAGACCAATCCTCTGCTTGGAGTTACTGCCAGATGCTGCCCTCAACTTCAGGGCCTCTGTGAAGACGCCTGCGTAGTCAGATGGGGGGGCCAGCCTCTATCCATCGGCATGGTCCAGAGGTTCGTCGCAGACTGGGAACAGACAGGGTCGAGACAACCGGACCCTGGGTCGGAACCTCTCACCGGGAAGAGGGTCGCAATCGTCGGTGCAGGGCCGGCTGGACTCGCTGCGGCAGAGCTGCTCCTCCGCTATGGTCACAGCGTGACGATTTACGAGGAGGCGCAAAATCTCGGAGGAACTGCATGGTATGGCATACCTGACTACCACTTACCCAAGGATGTCCTGACCTACGAGGCTGAGCGGATAGTAGCTCAAGGCGCGAAGGTCGTGAAGGGAGTCAAGGTCGGCCGAGACATATCCATCACCTCGCTTCTGTCGGAGTCTGACGCCATCTTGGTCGCCACAGGCTCGAGGGATGTGAAGAAGCTCGATACGCCAGGCTCCGACCTTGACGGCGTGCTGGATGGTTACGAGTTCCTTCGCGAGGTATACGGGGGTGGACTCGAATCCTACATCCGTGAAAAGCACCGAAACCTGGGGAAGGAAATCCTGGTAGTAGGAGGGGGAGACACCGCTCTTGATTGTGCTCGGACCGCCCTCAGACTCACCCGGGGACACGTTTCGATTCTTTATCGGAGAGATGAGAAAGAGATGCCCGCGGACCCGATAATGGTGAAAGAGGCTCAGGAGGAGGGAGTCGAGTTCAAGTTTCTGTCAGATCCCTCTGAATACCAGGGCCTGGAAGGGAAGCTCGTCGGAGCGATGGTGCAGTCTATGCGGCTAGGCGCCCCCGACTCGACGGGGAGGAAGCG
Organism: Nitrososphaerota archaeon; assembly: GCA_029785085.1. Lineage (GTDB taxonomy): Archaea > Thermoproteota > Nitrososphaeria > Nitrososphaerales > Gagatemarchaeaceae > UBA183. Next base: position 3,560 of record JAFMAI010000005.1, read on the forward strand.
TCCTGAGCCCGTCCCCGGGGAGACAGCCATCGTGAAATGCGACAGCGTACTCCTTGCGGTGGGTAGGGGCCCTGATTCTTTTCTGGAGAAGAAAGAAGGGCTCAGGTCAGGGCCAAGAGGGGCTATCGCAATCGACGCTCGTTATATGACCTCGATGGCCAAGGTCTTTGCTACGGGCGACGCGACTACTGGAGAGACGTTGGTGGTGAAAGCCATGGGACACGGGAGAGAGGCGGCGCAAATGATTCACGAATACTTGGTAGGACTCGAAGACAGACACGTATCGCTTTACGAGCAGTACTACACCAAACGCGCCACCGAGGATTCCTACCAAGACATGTTGAGTGGCAGAGAAGTGGAGCAACCTCCCGACTGAGATTTAGGTGCCCGAGGTGGACGCGGCGGGCGGCCGTCCCTTGCCTGCCTCTTCACCCTGAATCAAGCCGACGAACAAGTTTAGAGAGCGCTCTGGAGTAGATCTCGTTCGTCTGTTCTTCGCCTTTCCCCTGGAAGACCTCTTTCCCGACATATTCTTCTGCAACTTCCACGATTTCCTTGGCCAGGTCTTCCGCCAACGTGTCGACGTCACGCCTTAGAAGCATAGGCAACTGACTCTTGGCGGCGCTGAGAACTCCTCTGACCCGCTCGATGTTCACAGGATAGTAATATCTCGCAACCTCCAGGGGCAGCGACGCGACATCGGGGAGATAGAGGTACGCAGTGGGGGCGTAGAATTTCTGCAATATGCCATGCTCCTCCATCTCTACCCTGGCGACTTTCAGAAAGCCTGCCTTCCGAAGGAGCCCCAGGTGATAGTTCACCGTCCCGTCGGTGAGTCCCAGGCTCTGTGCCAACCCGGACTGGGACATAGCCCCGCGCCGAAGGAGGTTCAGAATGGCTCGCCGCATGGGGTCTGAAATCAGCTTTGCTGCTTCGCTGTCTCGGATTATCTCGACCAGCTTGATTTTGGTCTGCGGTTGATGACTGCTTGGTCTCGTACCCTTCCTCAGAGTGCTAGTCACAGCATGTGCCCCCTATGGTTGTTCCCAGGTCGGCGCCGAGGGAGAGCATCCTGAGGCGGACCTGACCAAGACAGGAGACAACTCAGCTCTCTTTGCACCTAGGTGGCGTCGGATGGTTCACTGTCGCCGAGGGAACTATGCCTGCGTGCCTCGCTTGCCTTCGCGCCCCTGGAGTATCGTGCGTTCGAACTCTCCCTCTTTCCCGGGAAGACAGAAACGAACTCGAGTTCCGAGTCATCGGACAGGTTCAGCACCCTGTGGAATTCACCCTTGGGTATGAGGACTACGCCCTCGTCGATGCCGACCTTCTCGTCGCCTATCTCCATCTCCGCCTTCCCGCCTGGGAAGAAATAGGCCTCGGCGTTTGAATCGTGGGCGTGGCCGCGGGTCCCCTGGCCCTTCTTCAGCTCAGTCAGCGACACGGTCAAATCATCGAGGTCGTAGTCACGGACTCGGTATCGCTCGTTGTCTGCAACGAGCCTTCCCTTGGATCTGACTTCGTCTATCGTCAGAAGCATGACGAAAGTCATCTTAGAGCGCGTATTTAAAAGTTCGACATATCATAATGATTTGATATACAAAAGATATAAGTGCAGGCCAGCGCCTGACTGCAGGCACATGGAAAGGCGGGCCTCCGGTTTACAGATTGACGCTTTCGCGATGGATTTGGACGGCACACTCACCTCAGGGGGGCAACCACTGAAGCCTGAGCTGGTGGATGCGATGAAGAGGATGAGGGAGCGTGGCGTCAAACTGATCCTGGTGACCGGCCGGTGCTCCGGGGAAGCGATGAAGATCACCGGAGATGGACTGTTTGACGCCATCGTCTCTGAGAACGGGGCGATGCTCACCGTAGGGTCAGCAAGAGAGCCGCAAGCGCCCGATGGATGGGCTGAGGAGAGGGCCCGACTGCTGCCTCGGTTCGAGAAGGGGTGCGAAGAGGTGATAATCTCTTCCTCAATCGAAAACCTGGCTCTCGCACGGAGTCTGGTCTCTGGATTGTCCAGTGTCCAAGTCAACAAGGACAGGCTGATGATTGTACCCATGGGAGTGGAGAAGGGCTCTGGACTCGCTTCCGTCCTGAAGATGCTTAATCTTTCCCCCGACCGGACTGTCTGCGTAGGGGACGGGGAGAACGATGTACCCATGTTCGACGTATCGGGATTCAAAGTCGCGCTTGCCAACTCAGTAGATGCACTCAAACAGAGGGCTGACTACATCGCAGGCAGCAGCGATGGAGAGGGCACCATGGAAGCCATTAGGGATCTGTTTCGCGGGAGCGCTGATTCGACACCGTGAGAATCTGTATCAACACCCAGACCCCCCCAGTGAGGTTCAAGGTCGATTATGCCGAGTTACAGAAGAAGTACGGTGAGTTGGATGACCCAGTCGACCTGAAGTCCCTGCAGCAGGGAGTCGACTATGTGTTTGCCCCCGGAGGTGTCACGGCGATGGTCCTCCCCCTGATATCGCACCTTACGAAGTCAGGATTTGCCAAAGATTCTGTCTGGATTAGCCTGGGAATCAAATACCCGCCGCGGGTCAAGCTTGATGACGTTGTGGTCTCGCATGTGGAGCTCGGAGAGCGGCACCTCAAAGACTATGGATCGTTCAAAGAAGAATTCTGGTCCATCATACATGGGTTGGGGGCCCGCCCGTTCAACAGGAAGGAGTATCTAGCGTACGTGCACTATAACTGGGCGAACACCGAGAAGCTCTTCCACTACGTCGGAGACGTCGATATCTTCTATATCCATGACTTTCAACTGATACAGACCGGGCAGCTTATCGGGATATCCGCGCCCGCCGTGCTTCGGTGGCACGTCCCATTCAGGCCCGAGAACCTCGGCCGCCTTGGAGGCTTCGTGCGGAGGGCGCTCGAAGGTTTCGACTCGGTCGTGGTCAGCACGAAGAAGGATCTTGAGGGCCTGGCCAAGACTGGATACAGGGGGCATGCCCACCAGCTCTACCCATACATAGACGAGAAGGAATGGAAGGCTCCATCCTCGGCTGCGAAGGAGGCGCTAAGGGAGAAGATCGGCCTCAAGGCAGACGAAAAGCTCCTGCTCACGGTCGCACGGATGGACCCTGTGAAGTCCCAGGATGTCGCGATTCGAGCCACTGCGAAGATGAAGAACAAGGCAAAGGTCAGGCTGTTGCTGGTGGGTAACGGGAGCTTCTCTTCGAGCAGGACGGGCGGCCTGGGGAGGGACAAGGGGATGGTCTGGAAGGAACACCTCATCGAGACGGCGAAGCGGCTCAAGGTGAGCGACAGGACAGTCTTCCTAGGCTATGCGCCTGTAGAAGATGTCAGGGCGGCCTATGCCCTGGCTTCAGCAGTCTTGCTGCCGTCAAGAATCGAGGGGTTCGGCATCACGGTACTTGAAGGGTGGCTAAACAAGAAGCCGGCAGTGGTCAGCAAGGGGGCGGGGGTGTCGGAGCTGGTAATCGAAGGGTCGAACGGGTATACCTTTGAACCAGACGATGACGCGGGGCTTGCCGAAGGAGCACTCAAGGCCATTGGCCCCGGCGGCGAGCATCTTGGGGACAACGGAGCCGTGACTGTGAAGAGGTGCCTGGTTGGCGACGCGGCAAAGGAAGTGAAAGCGGTTCTTGAAGAGGCCGCGTCTGGGTACCGCTGAGCCGGGCTACTCGATAGACTATTCGGTCCTCATCATGGCGTCTTCGATCTCTTTGGCCGCGAGTATGAGCCCCATGTGGCTGAAGGCCTGTGGGAAGTTGCCGAGGGCCTCTCCGGTCTTGGGGTCGACCTCCTCAGAATAGAGGCCCAGGTGGTTCGCATGGCCCAGGAGTTCCTCGAAGTTCTTTGTGGCCTCCTCGACCCTGCCAAGCCTAGCAAGACAGGCGACCAACCAGAAACCGCATAGCGCGAACGCGCCTTCCTCCCCCTCAAGGCCATCATCAGTCTTGTACCTGTAGACGAGGGCCCCCTCTGAAAGCTCTCTTCTGACGGCTTCAATAGTCGCTCTCATCTTCTCGTCGTTCGCAGGTAGGAAACCGATGAGCGGGAACATCAGCGTCGCCGCATCCAGAAATTCCGACCCATAGTGCATGACGAAGGAACCTCTCTTAGCGTTCCAGCCATCGCGGAGTACTTCGCCCTTGATCTGCCTCATGGTAGCCTTCCATGATGGTATGTCGTCCTCGTGCCCTGCTGTCTCGGCTATCTTGACGGCCCTCTTCAGGCCTGCATGGCACCACACCTTCGTGTAGACGTAGTGCTTCTGTACGCCTCTGAATTCCCAGATTCCGTTCCCCGGTTCGGACCAGTGTTCGACGATGAAGTTGGCAAGGGGTTTTACGAACCTGTAGTACATTTCGTTGTCAACCTGGCGGCCATGCCTAGTTGAGAAGTAGAGGGCGTCCAGCATGTATCCATAGGCGTCATACTGCACCTGTCTGACTGCCTGGTTCCCTATCCTGACGGGGTGCGACTTTCTGTATCCCTCGAGTTGGTCGAGGACCTTTTCCTTTATCCTGCTGCTCCCGTCAATGTCATACATCAATCTGAGGTCCATATCCAGAGATGGGTTGTTGTCAATCAACCAGCGAAGGTACGCTTCACTTTCGCTCCTGTAGCCTATGTTGTGAAACGCCCAGAGGGCGCTAGCCGAATCCCGGAGCCAAGAATATCTGTAGTCCCAGTTCCGCCCGTTGCCTATCGACTCTGGAAGTGAGGTGGTCGGTGCGGCGACCATCGCTCCCGTCGGCGAATAGATGAGAAGTTTCAGCGTGAGGGCAGACCTCACTACTGCATCTCTCCACCTTCCCCTGTACCTCAGCAGCGACACCCAGTCCATCCAGAACACCTCGGTCTTGGCCCGCTGCCTCTCGGTGTGGTACTCGTTCACCTTTCGCGGCTCGTCCTCGCCGTAGCTCAGCACGAATGCCCTCTTTTCCCCTTGGGCCAGGGTGAACTCTGCTGACGCTCCGGACCCGGATACTTGGAATGGGATGGAACTCGAGAGGGCGATCTCCTCCTTCCTGCTCTTCACCTTGACCCCGAAATCAGTCGCGGCGAACTTGGGCATCACGTAGCCGTAGTTGAAGACTGGATTGAATTCTAGTTTGAGTTGCATCGTGCCGCTCAAGCACTGTACCACCCTGTGGATCTCTGGCGGCGCAGACCAGGCTTCTTGGGTGAGGGAACAGGGCATGAAGTCGGTCAGGACGACGCGGGAGGTCACGTTACGAAACTCGGTCCTAAGTATGTTCGTGTCCTCCAGGTAGGACTGAGTCGAAATCGCGGTGGCAGACGGCTGTATCACCCATCGTCCTCCCTTGCCGCGATCAAGAATGGCGGCGAAGATGCTTGGAGAGCTGAACTTAGGCATGCAACACCAGTCTATGGAACCGTCGTATCCGACCAAGGCGGCTGTTCTGGTGTTCCCGATGATTCCGTACCCGGAAATCGGTTTGTAGCTGTCTGGCGGGGGCAAAGAGAAGGGCTTCGGACTGACTCCCCCCTGTATCTCTCCACCGTCAGTCGTGTGTTGAGACACCTTGGCGTAGCCCGGCGGCCCAGCAGATGATAATCATATTGGTGAATCGACTACCTCCTGCCCTACTTCTGGATGGCTGATTGCGCTTTTGGGAGATATGTTGATGCAAGTACGAACGTTCCCGAAGTCGCGCCGCCGACCGGTATTTACGTTTCACGACTCACGTTTCAGGACTCGCGCGTGCGCGGCCACTGGTGTCAGAAACGCGGATTTTGGGAGTCATTCCATTTCCAAGACGGTTTTGACATCGTCTTCTCCCTTGGGGACGTAGGCTGACTCCGCCTCCGCCAGAGGTATATGGTTGGTCAATATCCCTTCGAGGAAACCATTCCATTTCCTCCTGATTTTAACCAAGTCAGATGCTCCCTGCCGGAAGTATGAGATGTTGGCGTTGACAGAACCGAAGTAGACGCGGTTCCCCAGTACTAGATTAGTGAACACCTTCCCCGCATCTTCTGTCTCGGCCTGCGATTTGTAAATCCCTATGAATGAGACCACGCCATTGGTACCGCAGAGATTCTGAGCCTCCAGGGCCACCGACGTAGAACCAGTCGCTTCAAAGACTAGGTCGAACTTGTCCTCCATGGACGACAATGGCCTGGCCTGGACATCGACGTAGGTCGCACCAGTGGAAGAGGCCAACCTTGCCTTGGGGGTGTCTGCGGGCTTCCTGGCAACGGTGGTCACAGCCAGCCCCATCTGCCGTAAGAGCGCAGTAGCCAGGAGTCCGACTGGCCCGGACCCCAGTACTAGCGCTGTACTCGGCTTCCACTTCATCCGCGCATTCTGAATGCGGAAGGCCTGCTCGATTCCCTTCTCCACTATTGTAAGCGGTTCGAGGAGAACACCCACCTCCGATAGGGACTCAGGGAGCTTGACGACGAATCGTGAATCGCTGACTGTCAACTCGCTTGCGAACCCATGGAGGCCCTTGATTCCATGCTCTTTGTAGTGCCCTGTGAGACACATGTCGGACTCCCCGTTTCTGCAGTTGAGACAGTTCTCCAGACAGCCTCTCCGTACCGTGGGAACCACCAAGTCCCCTTTCTTGAAACCCTTGCAGCCTGGGCCAATGCTTTCTACTCTGGACAGTGACTCGTGGCCAAGGATCAGGTATGGGGACCCCGGTGGGGCCTCCCCATAGAACCCGTTTACGATATCCATGTCGGTGCCGCAGATTCCAACTTTCAGGACCTTGAGGAGAAGCTGTCGAGGTTTCGGGGTAGGCTCCGGGACTTCTTTCAGCGAAACCGAACCCGCAGTCCCTGGCGTAACAGTTATCGCTTTCATAGTAGCTCAGCTGTAGGGGAACAAGTATGAGAGGGAAGGCTTGTCGCTCCAATCCACATAGCATGTTTTCAGTTGGGTGTAGAGGCCGAGGCCGTGCCTGGAGCCTTCGGCTCCGAGTCCGGACATCCTGAAGCCTGTGTGAGCCCCCTGGAGCTGCTCGGGCCCCACCTGGTTGATGTACGTCTCACCAAACTTGATCTCGTGCATCGCCTTCATCACGTTGCGGTTGTCCCTGGTGAAGACGTAGGAGGCCAGTCCGTAATCGGAGTCGTTGGCCATTTCGACGGCACGGTCGAATGACTCCACCTCCAGCACCGGTACGACCGGCCCGAAAATCTCCTTCTGCACGAGCGGCGAACTCTGGTCGACACCGTCGATTATGGTTGGCTCGAGGTACCATCCCTTGGGCATCGAAGGAGGGCGCACGCCGCCCAGTACGAGAGTCGATCCTGCGCCTCGGGCAAGGTCGATGAACTTCTCGCTGGTCTCCCGCTCACGGGCGCTCACCATCGGGCCGAGGTCCGTCCCGGGGGATGCAGGGTTGCCTATCCTGAGCCTCTTCGACATCTCCACGAACTTCGACATGAATTTCTCCTTAACCTCCTTGTCAAGATACATCCTTTCTGCACTTATGCAGGTCTGGCCGCAGTTCCAATACCTTGCCCATAGTGCGCATTTCAACGCCCACTCCAGGTCGGCGTCCCGCCACACGATCAGGGGGGCTTTCCCGCCAAGCTCGAGGATGAGCTTCCCAATCTGGGCCGATGCCCGCTGCATTATCTTCCTCCCCGCCTCCGTGCTCCCGGTCATAGTCACTAGACCCGTCTTCTTATTCCCGCAGAGCTCATCTCCTGCCTCTGACCCGTCCCCGGTCACGAGGTTTACGACCCCCTTTGGTATCCCGGCTCGTTGCGCAATCTTGACGATTTCGATGGCACTGAGCGGGGTGTTACTCGATGGCTTTATCACGACTGTGTTGCCTGTGATAAGCGCAGGCGCCAGCTTCCTTGCCACCATAGCCGATGGGAAGTTCCACGGCGTAATCGCAGCCACTACGCCTATGGGGAGCCTGAGTATCATGACCGTCTGCCTCGGGTTGTCGCTGGGGAGGATATCTCCCTCGATTCTGCGCGCGAACTCCGCGTAGTACTCGAAGTGTGCTGCCGAGCCTTCTACCTCCTGCCTTGCCTCGAAGAGGGGCTTGCCCTGCTCCGATGTGAGCACCTCCGCAAGGCTCTCGCTATTTTCCCTGATGAGTTCAGCCATGGTCTTTAGGTAAGATGCGCGCTCGAGGGGAGCTAGTCTCTCCCACCCCCTCTGCGCGTCAGCGGCCGAATCCAACGCACTTTTGGCATCCTCCCTGGAACCTCGGGGGACCGTGGCAAAGATCTGCTCTGTCGCCGGGTTGACCACTTTAATTGTCTCTTCGCGCGAACCGCGTACCCACTCGCCGTCGATGTACATCATCTCGGCGATATGCGACAAACTAAGAGAACAATTGGCCGGGCATCGTATTTACATGTTAGGGTGCGATGCCGTCAGTTCGTGACCACTGGGGATTTGGAAGAAGCCATCGATGCAGCGCGGGGAATCAGAAGGGACGCCCTCTTCGCGGTCAAAGCCGCCCTAGAGGCTGCTGATCCAGCCCTGCTCGTGAGGAAAGCCGTCCGGGTTCATGGGGGAGAACTAGAGGTCAATGGCGTTGGTCACCGACTGGCGGACTTTCACAAGGTCGTGGTGGTAGGAGGAGGGAAGGCATCAGGGCTCATGGCCGCTGAGTTGGAACACCTGCTGGGACGGAAGCTAGATCGGGGCGTCGTGGTTGTCCCAGACTATCAGACGTTCCTCCCGAAGCTGGAGAAGATAAGGTTCGTGGCGTCGACCCACCCGCTCCCGTCCGAGAGGGGGCTGAGAGGCGTGCGGCGCATGCTCGGTGCGCTGAAAGGAACGTCGGAAGATGACTTAGTGATTGTCCTGCTGTCCGGGGGAGGGTCAGCGCTGATGCCGGCGCCGCTTGAAGGTTTGACCATGAAAGAGCTTGACATGACCACCAGCCTCCTCTTGAAGTCCGGCGCGGAGATAAGAGAGATGAACTGCGTGAGGAAGCATCTGTCCCAGATAGCGGGAGGCCGCCTAGTCGAGAAAGCAGGCGGGGCCCAGGTCCTTGGCCTGATAATTTCGGACGTCGTAGGGGACGATTTGAGTTCCGTGGCGTCTGGTCCGACTGCGGCGGACCCGACCACCTTCGCTGAAGCGGCAAAGGTCCTTAGGGCTAGGAAAGTATGGGGAAGGATTCCGGCGTCTGTCAGGGAGTTAATCACTTCAGGCACCGAGGGACACATCAGAGAAACGCCAAAGCCGGGCGACCCCGTATTCAAGAGGGTCACAAATGTCCTGATAGGCACCAATGCCACCGCCTCTTCGGCGGCCAAGGACTCCCTGCAACGCTTTGGGTACAAGGTTCGGGCGGCTGGCGCGGTCGCCGGCGAAGCGAGGGAGGTTGGCGCGCGATTGGTTCGTCAGGTTCAGTCTATGCCAGGGAAGCGCATCGCAGTGGTCTGGGGAGGAGAGACGACGGTCACGGCCAGAGGAAGAGGGACCGGAGGGAGGAACCAGGAACTGGCCCTTGCTGCGGCCCTCCGCCTTAGACGCGCATCTGATACTGCGGTGGTGTCCTTCGGCACAGATGGAGTCGACGGGTCAACGACTGCGGCCGGAGCATACGCAGATTCCATGACAGTCGAGAGAGCTCTGGCGATGGGGCTCGACCCTCAACGATACCTTGACGACAACGACTCAAACACCTTCTTTCGGGCTCTGGGCGACCTCATCATGACCGGTCCTACCGGGACCAACGTCAATGATATCATGATTGCGATGCGCAACGGCCTCTAGGACTTCTTCCAAGTGTCCTTCACTATCCAGACAGGCTCGTCTGGATCGAAGGTCTCTTGACCGTCGAAGGAGTGCTCTTTCAGTATGCGTTCGTCTACTTCCACCCCGAGACCAGGCTTGGCCGGCACCCTGGAGCACCCGTTCAATACAGGAGTCCCGCCTTTCACGAGCTTCCTCTTCCACTCTGGGAAGACGTCGTAGAACGACTCTTGGATGAGGAAATTGGGTATCGTGGCATCGACCTGAAGGGTAGCCGCGTTCTGGATGGGGCCGAAGGCGTTGTGGAAGGCCATTTCCACGCCGTAGGCCTCGGCGATGACGCTCACCTTCTTCGCCTGGGTGATCCCTCCTATGTTGGTGACGTCCGCCTGCAGGAAGTCGGTCAGATGGTTTGAGCAGACGTAGGCGGCGTGCTCTTTGGTGAGTATCCTCTCTCCGAGGGCGACGCGAATCTTGGTAGACGACCTGTACTTCCTGAGCCCCTCCACATTGTCGGGATGTATCGGCTCTTCGGCGAAGAGAGGGTCGAGTGGCTCTAGTTTCCTTGCAGCCATGATTGCTGAGTTGGGGTTGAACCTGCCATGATGCTCGATGAGGAGGTCGACCTTCCCCCGGGTTGCGTCTTTCACAGCCTTCACCCTTTCGTAGGCGAGTTCGAGGCCAGGCGAGTCAATCCAGTCATAATATCTCCCGAATGGGTCGAACTTTAGTCCCGTGTAACCCATGGCTGCGTACTTCTTTGCGCGGCTTGCGAACTGCTCGGGAGTCACGCAGTCAGAGTACCAGCCGTTGGAGTACATCCTCACAGATTCCCTGAAGGTGCCACCCAGGAGCTTACACACAGGCACCCCGTGGTGCTTCCCGAGGATGTCCCAGCAGGCTATGTCGAAGGCGCTGAGAGCCGTGGTCGACTCGAAGGAAACCGGGAGGTAGAAGTCGTGCTTGTGCCACTCGTGCTGGTTGAGCTCGAGGTCAGCCGGGTCCTTGCCTTTGTACAGGCGCCCGACCTCGCGCAGCGACTCCACAACAGGCCTCACCCTCAGGGTCGGGACGGCCTCCCCATAGCCGACGAGTCCGTTCGAGGTAGTGAGCTTCAGGATGATGGATATCCCAGCCCAGGTGGCACCACCGGCCTTCGCGGGTTCGCCGAGGGTAAATACTTCGAAACTTGAGATTTTCATCTGGCGCTCCTTCTGGCGCGCTTCAACGGCCTCACCTATTTCAACCTCGCCATCCCCATCAGCCTGGCGACCTCCTTTTTCTCTTCCGGGGAGAGAGGAGTCTGCGGCTTCCTCACGTCGCCAACTGGGAAGCCTGCGACATTCATAGCCTCCTTGAGCCCTGCCGGGAAGTAACCCATCCCCACCGCTTGTATGGCAGGGAGCAGAGACTTCTGGACGGACAGGGCCTCCTTGAACTTCGAAGCCTCAACCAGGTCGAAGATGCTCGCTGCGGCCCTTGGCGCCACGTTGGACACGCTTATGACCGCGCCGGCCCCTCCAGCCTCCAGGCATGAGAAGGCCATCGCATCGGAACCGGTTAACACGGCTATCTTGTGCCCGACCGATTCTATGAACTCGGTCAGGTTGAGCATGTTGTATTCGGTGTACTTCACCCCGATGATCGCCCGCTCCTCGGCTAGGCGAGAGACTACGGGCGGCGGGACGTAGTTATGGGTCCACTCCGGGATGTTATACAAGATGAGTGGGAGGCTAACTCCCTCGTGAATCGCCTTGAAGTGCAAATACAGCCCTTCCTCGCTCACGAGGTAGTAGTATGGAGCCGTGGCCACGACCGCGTCCACTCCGGCGTCTTCTGCGTCTTTCGCGAAAGAGATGACGTTCTTGGGGGAAGGATCAGAGACACCCGCCAGGACCGGGACCTTCGAGTTCGCCCTGTCGGCGACGACCTCGAGCACGCGTTTCCGCTCGCTCCTGTCCAGGAAGGCGAACTCCCCCGTCGTCCCCAGGGGGAAGAGCCCGTCGATGCCCCCCTGGATGAGGAAGTCTGTGAGCTCCTCCAGCCTCTTCTCGTCGACGTTCCCGCTCCCGTCGAACGGTGTAGGCATGGGGGAGACTATGCCGCGGAGGCTCAGTGTCAATGCCCACCCTCAATCGGGTAGGCCATGGCCCTGGCGGGTGCACCGTCGCATCCCCCCACCTTTATCGGGAGACAGACGAAGAAGACTCTCCGTCCGAGGGAAGCTATATTCTCGTTCAGAGACTCGATGATCGGTATGCCATGGGAGAGGAGGGTGACGTGCGCGACCGGTGTGCGTGCGCCAAACTCCTCGACCGAGAGATAGTCAATGCCCACCGCCTTCACTTTCTTCCTTACGAACCACTCAGCGGCGTCGCCGCCGAGGTAAGTGTACATTCTTCTCGCGCGCGGGTCGCTCCACCTCCTCCCGAAACCGGTGTTGATGAGGACTATGTCCCCCTTCTTCACCTCGTCCTCGTGTGCTTCGAGGTGCGAGGCGCGGATGGCCGATCCGGCCTTCACCCGGGAGAGGTCGAGCACGGCAGCCTCCCCGACGAAGGTCTCCACCGGGAGGTCATCCAGCGGCCTCCCCCCCTTGACGAAATGGGCTGGAGCGTCCACGTGTGTCCCTGTGTGGGACCCCAGCGTGATGACCGAGAGGTTCACACCGTCCTTCGCCAGTGTCTTGAACTTAGCCACCCGTGGAACGGCATCGCCCACGTAGACAGTCATCCCGTTCTTGATCGTATGGGTGAGGTCGATGGCCGTCTCGGCTCTGATAGGAATACCCATGGTCGTACTACTGGGCCCATGGGTAATACGCCTTTTCGACAACATGCTGTGTAAGATATCTGCATCATCACCTAAATTTCGTCGGTTGAGTTGGCGCAGCACAGCATGCCGATTAGCAAAGGGATGGTAACAACGAAGAATTGTCTCGCAAAGCGCGACAATGGAAATCCGTAAGTGAAGCGCCCCCCACCCGTCGCCATGAATCTTGATCAGAAGTTCTCTTTCGGGATAAACCTGGACGACCCCTGGAGGTATGCCGGTGCGCAGGAGCCGAAGTCAATCATATTCCCGCACCTGCTCACCCTGAGCCTGAGAGACAGGGGGAATTTTGAGAGGGTGGAAGAGGCGACCATCGCGCTGCGTCAGCAGCCTATCCCCAAGGACGAAGCTGACAGAGCCTCTCTCTCACTCGCAGACAGCTTGAAGTCGATTGGGGTTGATTTCGTCCGATGCTGGTTCCCCTGGAGGTACTTCGAACCACATGCTCTCCCTGTCGAGGATTTGAGTTCAGTCTTAGACAAGGGGTACGAAAAGTGGCCTATGGACAGCCTGGTGAAGGCCCTTAGGGCGCAGGGAATCTCTATCCTCCCTGTCCTAGCCTGCGGTTACCACAGGATGCTCCCAGCGGGACTGACCCCTGACATAGGAGTCGACGAGTACCTGGAGAGAGCATACCTCCACGCCAGGCTGTTGGTGAGGCACTACAAGATGGACGTTGGGTCCTGGCAGTTGGAGAACGAACCGAACTGGTGGATGATGCACGAAGCAGGGGGATGGCGCTCAGGCGCATCCTGGTTGGAGGGGAAGGGGTTCAGAGATGCGCTCCTAAGGACCCTGAACGACGCCGTCCACGAGGAAGACCAGGGCGCCACCACGATGATAAACCTCGAGGCTGATGAAGGGAAGCTCGACGCTGCCGAGTATGTGAAGTTCTGTGACGTGCTCGGCTTGGACTTTTATCCCAACTACAAGTCGCCAGAGCCCGTCGATGCCTCGGTGGTGAGGAGGTCGGCAGACTTCTCCAAGGTGACCGGCAAGCCAGTGCTGATAGCCGAGACGGGGTACCCCAGCGGGCCTTCCATCCTAGGCTACAGCCAGGAGAACCAGGCAGCCTATGTGGCCCAGGCGTTGAAGGAGGCCTACTCCCTGGACGGGGTGACAGGTATCAGCATATGGCGGTATCTCGACACCTCCTGGAAATCGTTCCCTCCTCAGGAAAACCATTTCGGGCTCATCGACGAGAAGAAAGGTCCCAAGAGTGCCTGGCACAGGTACGGACAGGTCCTGAGAGAGCTCCGTGGCTGAAGATGGGCGCCGACCCTTCTAGCGCCTCCAACTCTTTTAATGGCGCGCTCCCAGGCCCGGAATTGCGGGCCGGTCGTCTAGTCTGGTAGGATACAGGGTTTCCGTCCAGTCCCTTGGCAAAGAAATCCAGACTGGGAGAGGTCGGGGGTCCAAATCCCCCCCGGTCCACCTTCGTTCCTAGCTATCCTGATGCTGACCTGTAATCTCCCTGTACCCCATGTACAGGTTCCCGAGCCCGATGATCCCCACAGTGAGGAGGACCAGAACGGAAGAGACGCCGATGGAGGACAGGTTGGGGATAGGGTTTCCGGTGCTTATGGCCAGAGAGTCGATGAACGGGAAGGCCACTATCAGGGCCCCGATGGCGGCGAATGCGAGCCCGCCGAGGTAGAGAGTTCGTGCTGCTGCAGATCTGCCGACATACTTTATCTGCTCGATTGTCAGTTTCTTGACTCTCATTATGTTCGCGAACACGGAACCGATGATGATTTGCATGAACATGGTCCCTATCCCGAAGGAGGTACCGACCAGGGCCGCATAGAATATGTTGGGCATCTGCGGCGCAAGTATGAATACGATTATGCTGGCGTAGGCGCCTATCCCCCACCCGGCGATGAAGCCGTGTGCCGTGGCCATCTTCAATGGCACTGGCTTGGCTCTGTCCTCTGATTCGTGCATGGGGAGTCTCTCTGCTTTGGTCGTATGGTGCTCTTTGCCGCCGAGGAGCCTGTCGAGGGGGATGTGCACGTCCGTCCCCTTCAGCAGATAGTACCCTGCGAGGAGCATGCCTATCCCCACCAGGACGTAGACGTAGCCATCAAGATTGTAGGCCTCGTAGACTGTTGCCAGGCCCGCGAAGCCGAGGGCCGCTAATATGGTCCGCTGGACGGTGAATCCTCCTGAGAACATGAATCCCGCGCGCATCCCCCCCCTAGTGCTGTAGCTCCCTATGGAGTAACTGAAGGTGATCGGCCAAGTGTGCTCGTCAGGGGTCAATCCATGGAGCATCCCCAGGATGAGGGCGATCCCGAGGACCACTGGAATAGCGAGACCTGAGGTAGGATGCAAGATGGCGCTTAGGTCAAACATGCGAGGCTCCTCCGGGTATCGGCCTTCCGTGAGGGCACTTGTCTGGGTGGCTCATGTTGGCGCAAAGCTTCTCCAGGACGGTTTCGTCTATGGTGCCTGTGAGGGAGGAGGAGACCTTGCACGCGTCCTCCAGCGGGAAGCCGTTCCTGACTAGCAGAGTTTCGAAAATCCTATGTTCTCTGGTCGCCCCATTGAGATGCTCCAACCCACTCTCCGTGAGCCTGTACCCGCTGGGACCTTTCGTGACGAGGCCTAGCTCAATCAGCTTGTCCAAGAACTGCACGGCTGTAGGTGAAGTTACCTTCATCCTGCCTGCGATGTCCTTCACTCTAGCCGGCCAGCCGCTTGAAGAGAGCGAGTAGACTGTCTCGACACAGTCCAACTCTCTCCTGCTGATTCCTGAGACAGTATTAGATTCCACCTAATGGTGTTAGGTAATACCTAACTTAAGGATTCTACCAGCAGGCACCGGGCCGACTCTGAGTTATTGGAGGGCGCCCTCGTAGGGGCTCGATGGCGTGGGGAAGCGCCCCATCACACCCACTGCCGCGAAGAGTAGCAGTGCAGCCAGGATGAACGTCGTGTAGTAACCATCATACACCGAGACGAAGCCGGAGGCGAAGGAGCCGACCATCGAGGCTATCCCCACCACTGCAGAGTAGACGCCCAGAGCAGCCCCTGCCGACCTGCTCTGCACCGTTGTGAATATCATTGTGTTCGCTGACGTATAGTAGACTGCGAAAGCGACGCCGCCGGCCACGGGGTAGAGGACCATTGCAGGTATCAGGAACAACGGGCCAGTGAGCAGCAGAGCCGCGACCCCCAGAGCAAGATACATCCACCCCCTGAGGAGTATGCCTTGGACGAGGGAGGTCACAAGGCTCCGCGAGCTCACGTAGCGTCCGGCAACTCTGAAAGCCATGGTCTGGACGACCATCCCTACCAAGATCACTGCGAAGACGTCTTGGTCTGGGAGCGAGAAGAGATGCATCGCCGGTACGAACGACGTGTTGAACAGCCCGCTGGACGTATAGAAGAGGATGGTGGATATGTAGAACAGCGGAACGCTCCTGGTCAGGGTGGAGCGTATCCCTCGGAAGGCGCGCTTGAAGTCAGAGAGGGTAGGGATAACCACGAAGAAGACCGGGTTGGCCAGTAGCCGGCTGAAGAAACTGGGCCTCCTCGCCACTACAGTCTCCCTTTCGAGCACGAATTGAGGCTCTTTGATCATAAGCAGAGCCATCACGGACGAAGTCAAGGACAGGGCGCCCATGGGGACGAAGAGCAGGACGAGCTGGCTCGGTAGGAGGTCAGTCCAGAGGGTGCTGACCACCAAGCCAGCGACGTTACCGACGCTCGAGACCATTGAAAGCTTCGCGAATGCACTGGCCCATCTGCTCTTCTGCTCCGTCTCCATTATCAGTAGGCTCAGGGGCGTCGCCGACGCGAAGGAGACGAAGGAGATGACCCCGTATCGCACGATCGTGCCGGCGGCGGACCCTCCAAAGAAGAAGGAAGCCAGCGCCACTGCTGTCAGGGCGTAGCTCAACGCTATCAGGCCCTTGCGCTTGTGCAGTCTGTCGATGGTGACCCCCCAGAATAGGGCCGCGGGTATGCTGATTCCGTTGTAGACGGCGGAAGCCAGGCCGCCGTAGATGGTCCCCAGCGCCTGCCCGTTCAGCGTGATTAGGTAGAGCAGAACCATGGTCCCCAGGGGGCCGGTGGCCACCGAGACAGGGAAGGTGCTGTAGAGCCACCTGTCCTTCCCAGAACCGGAGCCGGATGCCATGAATCCAACCCCCACGGCGAATCGGTTCATCTGTCTTGCACAGATGGCACGCGAGCAAGACTGAATTATCGGGCGCCATGGCCGACGGTGCTTGACACTTCTAGGCAAGAAGCTAGCCGTTTCGATTCCGGACACCGTCCTTGAGGAGAAAGAGTCACTCAGAGAGAAGACGGCGAAGGTTGGGACTATCGCCAGGGCGTGCGCCATCTATGGTGTAGACACCATAGAGATTTTCCGCGACCCGAGGGGGAGAGGAGAGGGGCCGTGGGTCAGGAAGATACTCGAATATCTCGAAACACCGCAGTACCTGAGACGTAGGATCTACCCCATCGACGAATCTCTGAAGTACGCCGGCATCCTGCCGCCGCTCAGGATTCCATCCCATAAGGTCAAGGTCCGCCTCGACCAGGTGGCCGTCGGAGACGTCAGAGAGGGGGTGACCGACGAAGACGGCACTGTCGACGTTGGATTAGATGCCAGCTTCAGACTAGAGGGGAGAGCCCCTGTCGGGAGACGCATTACAGTAAGGATCGTCCGTGTCAGTCCTCCGACTGCAGTAGCGATACCCAAGGAAGCCGCGGGAGCGTACTGGGGATACAGAGTCGAAGAGAAGGCGTACACGGACGTACTGCAGGATGGGAGGTTCGGAGTAAAGATCGCTACCTCACGCCTGGGGCAGCCGCTGAAGAGCGCTCTCAGGGCCCTCGGCGAGGCCATTCAGGGAGCGAATGGGGCTAAGCTGATCTTCGGCCCTCCGTCGAAGGGGCTCTACGAGATCTTCGGGCGGAGGCTGACGGACGAAGCAGACTTCGTCTTGAACCTCTACCCAGAGCAGCACGCCGAGACGGTGCGGACTGAAGAAGCGATATTCGCAGGCTTAGGACTCGTTGGGACCGTCCTAACCGGGAAAGCTTAAGTGCGAACCGTAAAACGGGCCCTAGGAAAAGGCAGGTTTAGCGTGAATTGGGACATAGGAAGCATTCTGCGCCTCGTAGAGGCAGTCTCGCGTACCGGCCGAGGGGACGCGCCAAGAGCCTCGTTCCCAGGGTCAGGACCTGGCCGAAGGTAGAGTCGGATAAGCCGACGCTTCTGGGTTTTCCGGGCTACAAGGCCGGCACCGCCCACGTGATTACTGTGGATGATAGAGCGAAGACCCCTAACTTCGGCAAGCCCCTCTTCAACCTCTCCAGCGTCCTCGCTCTCCCCGACTCACAAGTAATCGGCTTGAGGCTGTACAAGCACGAGAACGGCCAGGATATAGCGATAGCAGATATCAAACAGGGGAACCAGTCCACGTCTGATAAACTGCCCGTCGACAAAGCCAGCAGGGTGGCTGCGCTGGTGTCTTCGACCCCTCGCGACGTCGGCCTCTCGCAGAAGAAGCCCATCGTGATGGAGGTGGGGGTGTCCGGGGGAGACCTCAAAGGGCAGACGGAATTCGTGCTTGGGCTGATTGGCAAGAAAGTGAAATTCACTGACATGTTCAAGGCGGGGATGTATGTGGATGTCCTCGGCATCACCAAAGGCAAGGGGTACGAGGGTCCAGTCACCAGGTTCGGGGTCAAGAGGAAGCAGCACAAGTCCAGAAAGAGCGTCAGGGCCGTCGGAGTCATAGGACCGTGGCACCCTGCAGCGGTGATGTACACCATCGCCAGGGCGGGGCAGATGGGCTTCCATCAGAGGACAGAAACCGGGAAGAGAATCCTACTCGTCGGAAATGCCTCGGCGAACCCAGTGACGCCCAGCGGCGGGTTTGGGCACTTCGGCAACGTGGCGGGGGACTACGCAGTAGTGAGAGGGTCAGTTCCTGGACCGGCGAGCAGGTTTGTCATGGTCAGGATGAAGGCGAGAGGGTTATCGAAGAGCCAGAATCCGCCCCAGGTGATAGAAATGAGCACGATGGTGAAGAACATATGAAAGCGGAAGTCCTAGACCTGAACGGGAAGCCGGCGGGGGAGGTTGAAATCCCTGTTGTGTTTTCCACCGCGCTTAGGTCTGACCTGGTGAGACGTATGTTCTGGCTGGTGGGGTCGCATCGCATCCAGCCGAAAGGGAGAGATCCTATGGCAGGCGAGAGGACGACGGCTGAGACTCACAGCCCGCCAACGGGGACAGGGCAATCGAGAATTCCTAGGGTCAAGGGAGAAAGATATTCGAAGAGCGGCCTCGCTGCCGGGGTAGCTAGCGTAGTGAAGGGGCGTCTCCCTCATCCTCCAAGGTCTGAGAAGGTGATTCACCTCGGCGTTAACAAGAAGGAGAACAGGCTAGCCACCAATTCTGCTATCGCTTTCACCGCCGACGTAGACGCAGTCAGGGCCAGGGGGCACAGAGTCACAAAGATCTCCCTTCCCCTGGTGGTCGCGGACGACCTAGAGACTGTAGAGAAGACCGGCGAGCTCGTCTCGTTCCTGGAGAAGGTCGAGCTGAAGGACGAACTCCACAGGGTCGACTCTCACATCAAGCGTAACTCCGGGAAGCGGCGCCTCAGGGGAAGGGCATACCGAACTGGCGTGGGGCCGCTGATTGTAGTGACGAACGATAGGGGAGTCGGGAAGGCCGCCGGAGGGATACCCGGGGTCGCGGTCACCAGGGTCGAGAGTCTGAGCGTCTTGGATCTGGCGCCAGGGGGAGTCCCTGGGAGGCTCACGATTTGGACTGAGTCGGCGCTCAGCGCGCTGGGCTCTAGAACCAGAGGTGTGGCTTCGTAGATGCGGCTAGAAGACGCCCAGAAGATTCTGAAGAGGCCCTATGTGACAGAGCGTACTTTCGACCAGATTGAGCGCGAGAACAAGCTATGTTTCGTAGTTGACGACAGAGTGACCAAAACCCAGATAGCGAACGCAATCCAGGCCCTCTATGAGGTCAAGGTGGACGCCGTGAACACTTCAAGGACGACCAGGGGGAAGAAAGCGTTCGTCAGGCTGGTCGAGTCAGGTAAGGCCGCCGAATTGGCCACCAAGATGGGGCTGGTGTAAAAGTGGGCAAGAGGATACTTCAGCGTAGGCGTGGGAAGGCAGGGATACAGTTCAGGGCACCCATCAAGGGGAAAATTGCTCCTGTCCGGTACCCGAAACATGGGTCTGAAGGGCAGGCGACCGTGACCGCGATCTTGGACGAACGCGGCAGAAGTGCACCCTTGGCTCAGCTCAAGCTCGACGGAGACCGGTACACCTACGTCCCTGCAGTTGCAGGCATGTCGGTGGGACAGCAGGTGTCTCTTGGGCCGGCTTCGCAGGTCAACGGGGGAAACATCATGCCGCTGTCTCGGGTCCCTGAAGGGACCCGAGTGTGTAACGTAGAAATCAGACCCGGAGATGGAGGGAGGCTAGTCAGGGCGTCTGGGACATCCGCTGTCCTCTTCTCGAAGGCGAATGGTAGGGCAATCGTCAAGCTGCCCTCGGGAAAGAACATACTGATCAGAGACACTTGCAGGGCTACAATCGGCGAGGTGGCCGGGGGCGGGAGAAGGGAGAAGCCATTCCTTATCGCAGGCGCGAGGCATCACGCCATGAGGGCCTCAGGGCGCGTCTACCCACGGATGAGAGGCATAGCGATGGCGGTGGTGTACCACCCGTTCGGGGGCGGCAGGCACCAGCATCCGGGCAAGTCGACCAGCACTTCCAGAAACGCTCCGCCTGGAAGGAAAGTAGGATTAATAGCCCCTAGGAAGACGGGAAGGAAGAGATTGGCCAGGACCAACGCCGAGGTCTCGAAGTAGATGCCGAAGGAGTTCAGGTACAGAGGGAAGACTATCGAGGAGCTCAACTCTATGTCGACCGAAGCGCTTCTCGAGCTACTGCCTTCGAGAGCGCGGCGCTCCCTCAACCGTGGGGTCTCCGAGGATAAACGGAAGCTTCTCGAGGATGCCAGGGCCACCAAGGAAGGGAAACTTCAGGACCAGATCAAGACCCACGCCAGAGACATGATCATCCTCCCGACGATGGTGGGGCTCACCATAGCGGTCCACAACGGGAGGGAGTTCGTCCCCCTCGAGGTCAAGCCGGAGATGATCGGGAGGTACCTGGGAGAGTATGTGATTACGAACAAGAAGGTCGTCCATGGTACGCCAGGCATCGGCGCGAGTCGCTCCAGCCTTTACGTGCCGCTAAAGTGAATTGTTCGACCCTGTGGCGTTCATCAGGGTCATAGCTTTCGGGATAGTCTACGCTGGGATAGAGTACAAGTACATCAATAGGCACGAGCGGGACTGGACGAAGACCGCCGAAGGCTTCGTGGAGAAGCCAGTCTTTTGGCAGATATCCCCCTATCACTTCTATCTGCTGCTCCCCCTGTTCGTAATCGCATCTTTCTCATCCTCCGTCACTGCATGGGCAGGGAATACGTTCTTCCTGGCGGCTCTCGAAGACATGGTTTACTTCGTCTGGAGGGGGAGCGTTGTCTCCAAGAACGACTGGACTACCACACTGATGGGGAGTTTCAGGGTGGGAAAGATGGAAGTCCCTGTGTGGTGGCCCATCGACATTGCCGCAGCCGTAGCGCTCTTCGTGCTGCCGCTCTAGCTATACTACGTCGGTCTGCGACTGGTCCCTGAGGAAAGTCAGAAGGTAGTAGGGGCTCCCAACGCCCTTCCCCGTTACCCCGCTCGCCTTCCACCCGGTGAACGACTGCGCGCCTGGCCAGGCTCCGGTGGTCGAGCCGCCGCTCCTGTTCGCGTAGGTCACGCCGAACTTTATCCCATCGAAGAACCTCTTGATTTCCTTCTTGTCTTTGGTGAATATCCCGGCTGTGAGGCCATAATCAGTCGAGTTCGCCATACCAAGCGCTTCGTCCAACTCGGAGAACCCGTTCACGACCACGAATGGGACGAAGAGCTCGTCTTTGACGAGCCTGCTCTTCTCGGGGAGGTCCGCCACCACCGTCGGGGAGACATAGAAGCCGCGTTCCTCCTTCTTCCCCTCGAGGACGCTGCCGCCAGCGACCAAATGCGCCCCAGACTGCTTCGCGTCGTCGACCGCCATCCTGAAAGTATCCACGGCCTTGGCGTTGATTACTGGCCCCATGAAGGTCTGTTTCTCTCTAGGATCGCCCACAGCAACCCTGTCCACCCTCTCCTTCAGCGCGGCGAGGAACCTGCCTTTCACCTCGTTCTGCACATAGACCCGTGAGGTCGCGCTGCACTTCTGGCCGCTGTAGCCGAAGGCCGCTCGGACTGTGCCTTCCACTGCCTTTGCGATGTCTGCCTTCGCGGTTACGATGGTCGGGTTCTTGCTACCCATCTCCAGAAGAATCGGCTTAGGGTAGGACTGCTCCGTGTGGAAGCGCCTGAAGAGCCTCATCCCGACGTCCCTCGAACCGGTGAACGCTATCCCGTCCACGTCTGGGCTGGAGACGAACTCGTCCTCGAAGTTCGCGCCCGGGCCTGTCACGTAGTTGACCGCGCCTGGAGGGACACCAGAATCTGCATAGAGGTGGTACAACATGAGCCCGGTAAGCGGCGCCGAGCTCGTCGGCTTCAGTATCACCGAGTTCCCGGTCATTAGGGCGCCCATAGCCATCCCGTTCGCGAGCATGAACGGGAAGTTGAACGGGGATATGATAGGCCACACCCCGTGGGGCTTCAGGACATCCATGTTGCGCTCGCCTGGCCCTCCTGGCCCCATGGCGATGGCGTACCCCTTCTCCTTCCTCATCAGCCCGGCGTAGTACTTCACAGCATCCATGGCTTCCCAGCACTCAGCCAGCGCCTCGAGCCTGTTCTTCCCCACCTCGTAGGTTATCGCGGCTGCGATGTCGAACTTCCGCTCGTCCACAAGGTTCGCGTACCTGTCGAAAGCACGCACCCTGTCCTGCCAGGGCCTCGCGCTCCAGGCCTCGAACCCCTTCTTTGCTGCGGCAATCGAAGCCTTCGCGTGCTCTCTGGTCCCAACCTGGAACCTCCCGACCACTATGGACGTGTCTATGGGGCTCCGGACCTCGAACTCCCCTGCCTCCGACCACGCCTCCTTTCCGCCGATGTGCATCGGGTGGCTCTGACCGAGCCCCCTTTCGAGACGCTTCAGGGCAGCCTCGTACTTCGGGTTGAGACTCTCGTCGGCGAAGAGCGTGACATAGGTGACCTTGCGAGTGGTTTTGCGTCTGGAAGAGGAAGGTTTCTTGGGCATGGGTCGTGCCACCTGGCTGTGTGCTAAAATCTTGTCGCCTAAGGGCTCTGAGGCAGGCGCTGGCTCGAGAACTCCAGTCCTGTGGCAGCCGAGTATTCCATGACGAAGCGCGCCTTCACCTCCTCAAATGGGAGACGCCTTCCAAGCATTTTCTGCATCGAAGTCATTGTGGAGGGATCGAGGCCGCATGGCCTGATGAGCTCGAAGTAGCTCAGGTCAGTGTTGACGTTGAGCGCGAACCCGTGGTAGGAGACCCAGTCTGCGACCGCCACGCCTATGGAAGCGAGCTTCTTCCCGCTCACCCAGACACCCGGGTGTCCTTCCAGCAACCTCCCTTCAATGCCGTAGGCGGCTGCAGACCTGATAATCGCCTCTTCGATGCTTCGGACGTGGCGGCGGACGTCGTGGTCGTTCAAGAGGAAGATGGGGTACCCGACTAGCTGGCCTGGGCCGTGGTAGGTAGCGTCGCCGCCGCGCTCCACCTGGAAGACGGGTATGCTCTGAGGCTTGAAGTTGTCAGGGGTCGTCTTCCGACCCAAGGTGACCACGTGTGGATGCTCGACCAGTATCAGTGAATCAGGGATCTCGCCTTTGGCCCTTCTGACGGCAAGCGCCTTCTGAAACTTGAGAGCCTTGCCGTATTCCACGGTGCCGAGGTCAAAGAGGAAGCAGCTCATGTCCTGAGCTGGTGGATTGGATGCCCGGCCGCGGACTCCGACGCTTCCATGATGGCTTCCGGCAACGTGGGGTGTGGGTGGACTGTCAAGGCGATGTCATCCACTGTAGCCCCCATCTCGATTGCAAGCGCCGCCTCGCTTATCAGATTAGAGGCCTCGGGACCGACTATCTGAACCCCCAGGACGAGCCCGCTCTCTTCGCTCGAAACGACCTTGACAAAACCCTCGGGTTCCCCTGCTGAGAGCGCCCTCCCGAGGGCGGCGAACTGGAACCGGCTGCGTTTCACCTTGTATCCTGCTTCGACGGCCTTGGCTTCGGTCAGGCCGACACTCGCCACCTCAGGGTCGCAGAAGACCGCCTCCGGGACGACTTTCCAGTCTGCGGCGGAAGGGAGGCCGGCGATACACTCAGCTGCCACTATCCCTTCCTTGGACGCTTTGTGAGCCAAGAGAGGGGGCCCTCTCACGTCCCCGATGGCGTAGACCCCAGAGACGTTCGTCTGCATCCTTTCGTTGGTGATGACGTACCCCCTCGGGTCGGTCTGAACCCCTATGGCGGCAAGGTTGAGCTTTTCCGTCCTCGGCTTCCTCCCCACGCTCACAAGGACCTTGTCTGCCGTGATGACCACTCTTCCCTCTGGTGTCTCCACCTCGACCTCAGCCTCGGAACTCTTCTTCGCGATGCGAGCGACTTTCGACTTTAGATGGACTTTCGCCCCTCTCGCTTCAAGTTTTCTTTGGACTACTCTGACGACCTCGGGGTCGCTCCCCGGCAGGAGCTGATCCATTATCTCTACGACCGTGACCTGGCTTCCGAGTTTCTGAAACATCGAAGCGAACTCCAGGCCTATGGCGCCTCCGCCGACTATCACCAGCCGGCTGGGAGCACCCTTCAGTTCGAGCCCCTCCTTCGAGCTTATCACCAGGTCGCCGTCAAACTCAAGTCCCGGCAGAGCCGACGTGCGGGTCCCTGTAGCGATCACTAGGTTCTTGAACAAGACTTCCTCATTCCCCTGCGACGTAGCTACAACCAACCTGTCTTTGGACACCACCTCTGCCACCCCAGAAACGACTGTGGTGTGGTAACCTCGGAGCAACCCCTCCACCCCGCTGACGAGCTTTGAAACGACCTCGGACTTCCACTTTTGCAACTGGATGAAGTCCACAGAGACCCCTGATGCCCTCAGGCCGAACTTCTCGGCCTCCTTGATCTTGTCGACCAGCTTCGAGACTGTTATGAGAGACTTCGATGGGATGCACCCGTAGTTCAGGCACTCTCCTCCGAGCCTGTCGGCCTCTATGACGACGGTCCTCAGGCCGAGCTGGGCGGACCTGATTCCACAGACATAGCCGCCGGGCCCTCCCCCGATTATGGCGACGTCTGCTTCCAGCATAGGCAGACGGGTCGAGGCGGACCGCGGGCTTAAACGTTGCTGGAGCAGGCGGAGCCTACAGCACTTCGGCCAGCAGCTTCTTCGTGTCTTGTATCGTCTCGATTAACCTGGAGGTGAACCGCGCCGCGTAGGCGCCGTCCATCACCCTATGGTCGAATGAAAGAGACAGGTAGGTGGTGTCTCGGACCTCTATCTTGCCGTCACGGACGACCGGCCTCTTTGCGATCTTGTGAAGACCCAGGATGGCGGCTTCGGGAAGGTTGATGATGGGAGTGGCGAAGAGCCCCCCTATCGCTCCCACGTTGGTGATGGTGAAAGTCGACCCCCGGACGTCGTCAAGGCCGAGCTGGCCGGTCCTAGCCTTCTCTGAGAGATTCGTTATCTCCCCAGCAAGTTCGAAGATGTCTTTCCTGTCTACGTCCTTCACCACAGGAACAACCAAGCCTTGCGCAGTGTCGGTGGCAATGCCGATGTTGTAGTACTTCTTCAGGGCGATGTTCCCGGCATGCTCGTCCAGAGACGAGTTGACGTAGGGGAACTCCTTGAGCGCGGGGACCAACGCCTTGATGATGAATGGAAGGTAGGTGAGGCGGACCCCTCTCTTCTCTGCGCTCCCCCTGAATGCCTCTCTCAGGAGCACGAGTTCTGTCATGTCTGCCTCGTCGACATGGGTGACCTGGGCGGTAGTCCTCAGGGACTTCACCATCCTGTCAGATATGGTCCTCCTCAGCCCCCTCAGAGGGACCAACTCTTCCTTTGGCCCCCCGCTGGTGAGATGGGGCTCCTGGACGGTCGCCTCTTGCGGAGCTGCTTTCAGGTCAGACTTTCTTATGTCGTCGTCGGTCACCCTGCCCTGAGGCCCTGACCCGCGAACCCTCGTGATGTCCACCCCAAGCTCTCTGGCAAGCTTCCGGGTGGCCGGGGTAGCGAGGACTGACTGAGCAGCCGTTGGAGGAGCGGGCTGGACCTGGACTGCCGCCTGGGCCGGAATTTGTTTAGGAGGCGTCGCCATAGTAGCAGTCGGAGCCCCCGCAGCCCCATCGTCGATTACTAGTATCGTCTGGCCGACCTTCGCGACATCTCCTTCCTTCACAAGCACCTTGGACACCCTCCCACTCCTGGGTGAAGGGATCTGGACGTTCACTTTGTCGGTCATGACCTCGACGATGGGCTGGTCCTCCTTAATCTGGTCCCCCTCCTTCACCATCCACTTGAGAACCTCCCCCTCGGTGATTCCTTCGCCCAGATCGGGTAGCTTGAAGTCCATCCGACGCCAAAGGAGCGGACGGGGGTTAAAAACTATGTAGCGTCATTCGTGTTTGATGTCGTCTGCAGGGAACATCCCGGTGGCCTGCCGCGTGCTATGGTCCGTGGAGCGACCGCCAAGGGTCCGCCGACCCGGCGTCTCTCGGAAGGACTCAGTAGTTGATTAGCTCTAGTGCAGCCTTTGCTATCCTTTCCTTGTTCGGGATGTAGCTGTCCTCGAGCTTTGCCAGAGGTATGGGAATGTCGTAACCGGTTACCCTCTTGATTGGAGCCCTCAGGTAGTCCAGGGCCATCTCAGCCACCGTAGCCGCGACCTCTGCGCCAATGCCGGAATTGCGTGGGGCTTCGTGGATGACGATCAGTCGTCCAGTCTTCTGGACCGACTCGACAACAGTCCCGAAGTCGATGGGGGAGACGGTTCGCAAATCCACCACCTCGGCCGAGACCGACCGCTCGTTCTGGAGCGCTTCCGCCGCCTGGTTGGTAGGGACCATCATCGCGCCGTATGAGACGAGGGTGACATCTTTCCCCTCTCTGACCACTCTTGCTTTGCCTATGGGGATACGGTACTCCCCCTCCGGGACTTCGGCTTTCGGGGAGTCGTAGATCTTCTTGGGTTCCATGAACACCACGGGGTCTGGGTCGGTCAGCGCTGATGTGAGGAGGCCCTTGGCGTCGTAGGGGGTCGATGGAATCACGACCTTCAGGCCCGGCGTGTGGGCGAAGTAGGCTTCCGGGGACTCCGAGTGGAGCTCTGGCGGCCTTATCCCGGCGCCATAGGGGAAGCGTATCACCCCTCTGAGGGCGAACCTCCCCCTCGTCCTGTTCCGCATTCTGGCTATGTGGCTGAAGATCTGGTCGAAGGCAGGAACCGTGAAGCCGTCGAACTGGAATTCGGCTACGGGGACCATGCCACCGATGGAGAGACCGACGAATATGCCGGCAATGCTGAGCTCGGCCAGAGGGGTGTCGAACACCCTGCTGGGACCGAACTCGTCAAAAAGCCCGCGCGTCACCTGAAAGACGCCGCCGTTCTTGGCCACGTCCTCCCCGAATAACACCATCTTCCCGTCCCGCTGCAGTCCTTCTCTGAGGGCCATATTGACTGCGTTCCTGATGTTGACGCCAGGCTTCCCTCCGGGGGCGGCCGTGGGTTCAGGCTTCGAAAGGACCGGGCTAATCTGCTCTCCTAGGAACTCCGCCTTCTCTCTGGCGAGGATGGGGGTAAGCGAAGAGTACGTGTAGTCGAAAATCACCCAGGGGTCGGCTGGTGGCATCCCCCTGTAAGCCGCGACGGCCTCGTTCATCTTCTCCTGGGCGGCGGCAGCTACGGCTTCCTTCGCGCTCCCGTCCAGCAGGCCCCGGGACGTCAGGTACTTCTCGAACCTGACGATGGGACTCCTCCGCTCCCACTTCACGACCTCGTCCGGCGCTTTGAGCTTGTTGGACACCAACTCGGCTGTAGTATGAGGGCCAAGGCGGTAGGTGGAGTACTCTATCAGAGTGGGGCCCCCGCCTCGTCTGGCTTTGTCGACTGCGTACTTGGTGGCCTCGTAGGAGGCGATCACGTCGTTGCCGTCGACAAGTATGCCTTCGAAACCATAGGCCACGGCCTTCTGGGCGATGGTCTTCGATGCAGTCTGGGCTCCTCTCCTGATTGAGAGCGCCCACTGGTTGTTCTCCACCCCGAACACCACGGGCAGGTCATAGACCCCGGCTATGTTCATGGACTCGTGGAAGTCTGCCTTGGAGGTGCCTCCGTCCCCGGTGACCACGAACACCACTGATTTTTCCCCCTGTAGGCGCTTTGCCATCGCGAGCCCCGCTGCGTGAGGGAGCTGCGTGGCCACTGGCACTGCGATGGGGAGCATGTTCAGGCCCTCAGGCATCTGCATTCCCCTCTCGTCCCCACCCCAGTATTGCAGTAGTTTGGCCGGAGGCATCCCGAAGGCGAGCATTCCAGCCGAGTCTCTGTACATGGGGACATACCAATCGTCTTGCTCCAGGGCGTCGACCGGTCCGATTTGAGCCGCCTCCTGGCCTTTGCCTGGCGCATAGGTCCCAATCTCCCTGAGGGTTGAGAGGTTGGTCGCCTTGTCGTCGAATAGGCGGCCGAAGACCAACTGCTCGTACATCCGTCTCAAGGTCTCCGGTGACAGATTGGGATCTTTCCCCCTGATGGTCCCGTCAGGGGACAGCCTCTGGAAGAGGAAATCCTCAGGAGTAGCGTAGTTGAACTCTGACTCGCTAAAGACTCGGGGACCTATCTCCGAGTCGGATCTCTTCATGGAGTCGACTTCGGTCAAGGACTACTTTCGGGGCCTGGCGCCCATATAAGAGTGGTGGGTTCTTGAGCCGTTTTTGATGGCTGTCCTGATGAAGAACTCCCCTGCTCGGTAGCTGCTCCTGACGAGAGGGCCCGAGGCCACATAGAGGAATCCAAGTCCTTCGCCTAGGGCCCGGTACCGTCCGAACTGCGCCGGGTCAACGTACTCTGCAACTTTCAGGTGACGGACTGAAGGGCGGAGATATTGCCCCACAGTGAGGAAGTCCACATCAGCGCGTCGCAGATGTGTCATCGCCTGGAAGACTTCTTCTTCCGATTCTCCAAGGCCGACCATGATTGACGACTTCGTATAGACGCGGCCGTCCAGCTTCTTTGCGTTTCTCAGTACCGACAGCGACTGCCAATAGTTCGCCCGGGGATCCCTGACCCTGCCTGTGAGAGAGATGGTAGTCTCGACGTTGTGGGCTATGACGTCAGGTCGGGCTTCGACCACCTCCCTCAGTCCGTCGAGCTCTCCCTGGAAATCTGGAATCAGAACTTCGACGAGCATCCCTGGGTTCTTCTCCTTAACGAGCCTGATTGTGCGGGCTATGTGAGACGCCCCGCCGTCTGGGAGGTCGTCTCTGTCCACTGAGGTCAGCACCACGTATGTCAGGCCCATTTGAGAGAGCGCGAACGCCACGTTCTCTGGCTCGAGCCCATCCAGAACGCCCCGAGGTTTTCCGGGTGTGACCATGCAGAACCTGCACGCACGCGAGCAGACATCCCCCATCAGCATTAGTGTGGCCGTCCCGCCCCCCCAACACTCCTGGACGTTCGGACAGTGAGCCTCCTCGCAGACTGTGTGAAGGTTCAGGCGGCTGAAGAGACCTTTCAGGTCACTGTAGCGCTCCCCTTCCGGAGGTTTGACCGTGAGCCATCTGGGCTTCGGGCTGGCTAGCAAGTTCAGTTGCCGACTAGCAACTTCAGCCTGTCAAAATCCTTTACGGAGAATGTGCCTTCGCAGGCGTAACACCCTTCCACCTTGAATTCAGGTTCCAAGTCACCGTGAAGTATACACATCATCTTGTTGAAACGGATGTAGTCGAGCACTTCGGTCATCGACCGGAGCGCCTCCCTAGTGTCAGGTTGGTCCAAGGAAAGCTCCTTGGCGATCCCGTCCGCCGCCTTGACCACCGTCGAATCCCCTTCGAGGTTCACCATTATCCCCCTCGTCTTCCTCGCGTAGTTGCTTACCGAGGCCTGGGTGACCCCGAGGCGCCTCGCGACTTCTTGCTGCGTGAGATGGTACTCCTCCTGCAGCCTCCTGGCCACCATAGCCCTGAGGGCGGGCAGAGCAGATTTCGCGACTATCTCATATGGGCTGATGAGTCGGGGCATCCGGTTTTCAATAACTTATGTTATAGTCTGCTATTTAAGGCGATATTCAGGGGACAGGTTCACTTCCGCCGACCGAGGGCTTTCGGCATTCGAATCTACCGCAAACTTATTGGATGAGACATGGGTCTTGTGCCAATTCTTGGCTTCGCACCCAGAAGACCCAGGGAGCAGAAGGGTGGTGCAGGAACAGAATGCTTTCCAGGCGCTGTCGCCTCCTCTCCTTGCAGCCTTGAAGGAGCGGGGCTTCGATTCCCCAACAGACCCTCAGGAGAGGTTACTCCCCATTATCAGCGAAGGGAAGAACGCCCTTCTCATGGCCCCTACCGGGACAGGGAAGACTGAAGCAGCTCTGCTCCCGATCTTGGACGCGATCATTCGGGAGGGCGAATATAGGGAGAAAGGCACCAAGTTGCTGTACATCACGCCGCTGAGGGCCCTCAACAGGGATATGCTCGACCGGATGCAGTGGTGGTGCAAACGTTTCGACATCAGGCTCGGCGTGAGGCACGGGGACAGCAGCCAGGCAGAGAGGACCAATCTGAGCCTCGCCCCTCCTGACATACTCATCACCACCCCCGAAACCCTTCAGATCCTCCTCGTAGGAAGAAGAATCAGACAGAACCTGGCGAAGTTGAGGTGGGTTGTGGTGGACGAGGTTCACGAACTCTCGGAAGACAAACGCGGGGCCCAACTGAGCGTAGGTCTCGAGAGGCTGAGGGACGTGGCAGAAAAGGAGTTCCAGGTCATCGGACTGTCGGCCACGGTCGGCTCCCCGGAGAAAATCGCTCAGTTTCTAGTCGGGTCAGGGAGACGATGCGAAGTGGTGCGGGTCCCCGTAGAGAAGAGCTTGTCGTTGAGAGTGGAAGCGCCAAGGGCAACGGGAGACGACAGGATCCTCGCTGATGCAATCTACTCCTACCCCGAAGTCGCGGCGAGGCTCAGGACGGTAAGAGAGCTGGTTGAGAAGTACCGGTCCGTCCTCGTCTTCACAAACACCAGGTCGGAAGCAGAAGCCCTGTCGAGTCGTTTCAGAGTGTGGGACCCCAAGTTCGCTATAGCCGTCCACCACAGCTCTCTGTCCAAGGCTACCCGGGAGGCAGTCGAAAGAGGTCTCAAGGAGGGGAAGCTCCTGGGGGTCATCTGCACGAGCAGTCTCGAACTCGGGATAGACATAGGGTTCCTGGAGTACGTGGTCCAGTACAACTCACCGAGACAGGTAACCAGGCTGATCCAGAGGGTAGGACGCAGCGGGCACAAGGTGGGCGAAGTCTCCAACGGGCTGGTAATCACCCAGGATTCTGACGACACGCTCGAAGCTGCTGTTCTCTGCAGGAAGGCAGTGATGGGCGAGCTAGAGCCTCTCGAGCCTATCTTCAACCCCTACGACGTCGCAATCCACCAGGTCTCTGGGCTTCTGATCGAGCAACCCAATTGGAACTTCGACGATTTGGTGGCGCTCTTTAGGAGGAGCTATGCTTATGCAGAACTCGACAGGGAGAGGCTGAAGAAGACCCTCACGTACATGAGAGAGCGCTATCCCCGCCTGGCCTACTACAGCGAATCTGACGGCAAGGTGTTTCGGGCCAGGGACGTCAAGCCACTCTTCCAGTATTATTTCGATAACCTTTCGATGATCCCCGACGAAAAGCAGTACTTGGTCATAGAGGGAGGGACATTCGTCGGCACCCTGGACGAGGCGTTCGTTTCAGAGTACGGGGAGGTCGGGGTCAAGTTCGTGGAAGCAGGGAGATGCTGGAAGATAGAACAGATCTATGGCAACAAGGTATACGTCAAATCAGAGGACGACCCTACAGGTGCCGTCCCCCACTGGGTGGGTGACGAGATACCCGTCCCGAGGGAGGTAGCGGCTGAGGTGGGGGCCCTACGTAGGAGATATGCCGAGGCGCTGGAGATGACGAAGGATGATGAGTACCTCGATGAGCTCATCATGACGTACCCGGTGCCGAAGGACACCATCAGGGAGGCGCTGAAGGAGGTCGCGGAGCAGCATGAGGCGAAGCTCCCCATACCTTCTGAGAGGCTGGTCACCGTCGAGAAGTGGGACAAGTATGTTGTCATACAAGCAGCCTTCGGGCACAGGGTGAACAGGCTGCTCGCCCGGGTGATTGGACACCTCATATCAGAGCAGATAGGCCAGTCGGTGGCCGTCCACCAGGACCCCTATAGGATAGTGATCGAGGCCGAGACAACCCCCGCTGCCGTCTTCTCAGTGATCGGGGAGCTCCACAAGCTCGACCTGAAGGCTACGACGGAAAAGGCCGTGGAAAGGAGTGGCATCTTCAAGCGTCGGCTCATCCACGCAGGCAAGAAGTGCGGCGCCATTGCCAAGGACGCAGATTATGGCAGCGTCTCCATTTCCGGGATAATCGAGGCTCTCCGGGACACCCCGGTGTATGAAGAAGCAATGAGCATGATATTCCACGACGACTTCGACATCTCCGGCGCGACGGACGTGGTGGAGAAGATTAACGCCGGAGCCATAGACGTGAAGCTGGTGGAATATGGAGGGCTCACCCCCATCGCCAGAATCGGAGTGGAAGAGATCAGCAGGAGAGGCGAGATAGTCTCGCCGGAGCGGCTCAGGGCGCTCCTCAAGCAGTCTACCAGAGCCAGAATCAACGAGACATTCGTCGTCGCGGTTTGCACCAGCTGCTGGAACTTCCTGGAGCTGAGGAAAGTCGCCGACCTCGACGCCCTCGATGCCTGCCCCGCGTGTGGGAAGCAGGCGCTAGGGCTCTCGACCGACTCCTACGAGAACGTCTTCTCGCTGGCCATGAAGGCGAGAAGCAGGGCCGCACTGACCGGAGCCAAGCTGAAGCTTGTGGAGATGCTCAAGAAGTCCTCTGAGCTCAGGAGGGAATACGGCCACGCCGCAGATGTGCTCATGGCCGGCAGAGGGATCAGGCTGGCAGAGGCCAGCGCGCTTGCTGCGAAGATGAGGAAGGAAGGGACAGACGTCGTAGAACTCGTCATCGAAGGGGAGAGGGAAGCACTGCGCAGGCGCTATTTCTTCGCCGCTTCCTGAGCTCGCGAGAGTATCAGCGTCATCAGGGTCTTCTCGTCCACTTCCGCCCGAGTCCTCCACCCTATGTGCATCATGGTCCTCTCGTCCTGCTCAAGGTAACCGCGTTTCACGTACCGGTCTAGCGAGTAGTCGACCCTCCATCTGGGGAACTTCTCCCTGAGAAATTGCTCGACCTCGCGCCTGGCGGCTCTGCCGGTCTTGGAGTTGACAAAGGCTATGGTGGCTGCGAGGACGGCCAAGTCGTCTATCCTGATCCCGGCCGTCTCCGCTTCGGTCACCGTGGGCGGATCCTTGAACCTCAGGAGGAAGCGGGAAGAGTCATCAGTCCCGTCTATCCCTTTGACCTCGAACACTTCGAGGCCCATGGGCGCCATGTCTTCGGAGAGTACTTCGATTATCTTGCGGTAGTCCCTCCCTAGGTGGCGTTTCATCTCCCACCCCTTGACCCCAGGGTTCCGCCCCCGCTGGAGAACCAATACTTGGAAAGCCCGCCTGACTTTCCTCTCGAGCAGCGCCCTGTCTGCGTTGTCTGACTCCGTCAACTCTCACCTGTGATTGATATTGCGACCGACTTCGGAATTCCCTTGGTCTTTTCGGTGAGGCCCATGGTCCATATTCTCCCAGTGAGTGGCTCGGTCTTCAGTAGAGCCCTCCCCTCGCTTATGAGGAAAGCGAGTAGGTATGCCCTTCTCACCTTGGTCTCGAAGCTTTCGCCCTCTATGAACTGGCGATAGTCGACCCAGTCTCCGTTGGACTTGGCCAGCAGCTCGTCATGTAGTTGCGTAAGCCCGACCTCGAACTGCTCCTTGGTGAATACCCCCAGGCTGACCAGGTCTGTGTACTCGGCGGTCCCGGGCCTGACGCCATAACTCCCGAACTGGTCCTTGAACCTCTCTGAAATCGGGACGAGCTCGCGCCAGTAGATGAAGGCCTTCTCCAGCCCCCTGGGGGACAGCTGGTCCACCTGGGCGATTGGATGCCAGCTCTTGACAAACGACTCCGTGAGGGACTCTTTGGACAGTAGCTTCACTTTGAGCTGAATCAGCAGAGGGTCGATGAAGAGGGCAGAAGCCCTGGACTTCAGCCACTGGTCCTGCAGCTTCACTATCTGCGCCAGCTCGAGCATCGCCTCCGAGTCCACGAGGAGTTCATCCAAGAGCTTGAGCTCCGGGAGCCTCTTCTTCAGTAGGAGTATCTTTTCCCTTATGTCCACGTCGAAGGGGTTGGCGCTGCTTGTCTCGACGTCTCGACATAGCTCAATCACCCTGAGATAGTCATCAAGCCTGGTCTGCTCCATGTTATTTCAGCTCTTTGACCTCCGACGAGCCGTGGACCGCCTGGACAGTAATGACGTGTGCGCTTCTGTCGAACACGGTCAGGATCGATGGGGTAATCACGATGTACTGCGACGCCTCCCTCTGTTTCATCTGCGAGAGAATCATCTTGAACATCGCTTCCCTGTTCTTGGGGTCCATGTGTATGTCGAACTCATCCATTGCTCTCAGGGGAGAGACTATCCTCGCCTGCAGAGACAGGATGAAAGCCATCAGAGCCACCGACCTCTCCCCACCGCTCTGGGTGAACGGGTCGAGGGTTGTAGGAGCGCCGCCTCTGAACCCGACATACAGGTCGAGGCCGGCGTCTTCTATCGTATCCGCCTGCTCGAGCTTGACGAAGCCGCTGGCGTCCGCTGCCGACAGGACTACCTGGTAGGGCGGGTCGACAGCCTCGACGAGGTCTTCCATCGCCTTCCGCCAGACGCCCTTGCGTGAATCCAGCTCGGAGAGCATGAACTTCTTGTTATCTTGCAATTTGGCGAGCTTCACTTTCAACTCCTCGATGTTGCCCGAATAGTCGTTGTAGATTTTTTCAGCGTCGTCTGGAACATCCTGCATCCTTTGGATGTGCGCTGACACGAGCTTCAGCTCTTCTGAGACCTCGTACGGCTGGCGAGCGGTCTCCATCCTGGACCCCGCCCGTTCCAGGTCCAGGGCCATTTTGTCGAGCTCGGCCTTGTACTCCCGGGCCGTCCTCTCGAGGTCGCGGAGGTCTGACTCGGTGACCCTGATACGATACGAAAGGACCTCCGCCTTGACCTTGAAGGAGATGTGGCTGTCGGTTGTGCTCCTGATCACGTCCTCCATCTTGGTAATCTCAGGCTGCAGAGAAGAGACTTCCCTGTCTAACTCCGCCTTGCGGCGCCCGGCGTCCTCTTCGGCTGACGAGCTCTTTTGTTCTATGTAGACAGCGAGCTCTTTGAGCCTCTTAGCGTTCTTGTCGCCTCCCTTGGACAGGAGTTCGTCAATGGTGCTTGACAGTCCTAGGAGGTCTTCTTTTATCGAGCGATAGGCGTTGCGCGCTGACTCGTCCTTCGCCTTCTCCGACTCGGCTCTAACCAGGGCGTAGTAGAGCTTCCGCAGCTCCACCTGCTTGTCCATGAGGGTCTGATGGGTGTGCTCTGCGTCTGATGATACCTCCGCCTGCTGTGACTTCAGGTCGTCCAAGGCCCTGGACTTCGACGAAATCTTCTCCTCAGCCACCTGCAGAGACTTGCTGAGCCTTCCTTCGGTGCTCCAGAGGAGCTCCTTCGACAGGAGGTCCCTGTGCTCGATGAGCCTCCGTTTCTCCTGGTAGCGGTCGTAAATCTGCTTCCAGTACTCAAGGGCCTGGTTAGCGTTGTCCATGAGCTGGAGGAGAGAGCTCTCTTCGCCTACCAGCCCGCTCAGCTCCTGCTCGGCCGATATGATCCTTTGTCTGTACTCTAAGAATCCGACGGCCTCCTCCACCATCCTCAGCCGTTCCTGGGGCGTGACGGCGCCCAGTTCCTCTATCATACCCTGGTGCATGATGATGAGCAGGTTGTCAGGATTGATTCCGAACTCACGGAGGAGCCTCACAACCTCGCTCTTGTCAATCTCCTTGTAGTCGGCCTCGAACCAGTACGACCCGTCGCGCCTCAGATATCTGCTGAGCATGAAGGTGTCAGACTTTGAGTATGGTATTGGTCGCAGCCCAGCCTTCTGGGAGTTGTCGAAGACAAGCGAGACACGGGCGATCTCCTTCCCGCGTCTGATGAGGTCCGAAAGCTTCCTTGACCTTTCGGTGTACGCCTGTCCGAAGGCCACGGAGATAGCCAGGAGAACGGACGACTTTCCGGCTCCGTTGGGGCCGACGATGAGGTTCAGCCCCTCACGGAGGGGGATTCTTGCGTACTCGTAACTCATGAAGTTCTCTAGTATGATTTCTTTTACTGTAGTAAGATGAGACGGCCTCTCCTGGGAGGCCTCCCTGACGCCTTGGGACAAGCTTCGAGCCTCCGCGGGCTTGTCGCGCTTTTAGCCATTACCCCTTGGGAGGGCACTATTCAGTTTCACCGACCCCCCTCCGGTGACACCTTAAATCGGCGAGCACCGCTCTCAGAAGTGTTGCCTGCTCAGTCTGCGTTCGAAGCGCTCGCTCCGGCCGTGCGGGGGTTTCTAGCAGACACAGGGATGGTTGAACCCACGCCTCCCCAGGTCGAGGCATGGCCCCTCGTCTCGCGGGGAGCAGACGTACTCGTGGTTGCACCCACCGGGTCTGGGAAGACCGAAGCCGCAATTCTACCGCTGTTGAGTAGGCTGGTGTCAGAGGGGCACGGGGATGGGATATCTTTGCTGTACATCACCCCGATGCGAGCCCTGAACCGCGACATGCAGAGGCGACTGCAGGCATGGTGCACCAGACTCGGGCTCACGGTGGACATCAGGCATGGAGACACCCCCCAATCCCAGAGGGCGAAGCAGTCAAGCCACCCCCCAGACGTCATGGTCACGACCCCAGAGACGCTTCAGGCAATACTCCCAGGGCGAAGGATGCGAGACAACCTGTCACCGCTGAAGGCTGTGGTGGTGGATGAGCTCCACAACCTAGTAGAAAGCAAACGAGGGGTGCAGCTCTGTGTAGGACTGGAGCGGCTGAGGAAGGTTGCCCCGAAATTCCAGCTGGTCGCGCTCTCTGCCACCATCGGGACACCGGCTGTGGCTGCCAAGTTTCTCTTCGGGGAGAGGGAAGTGAAGATTGTGAAAGCAGATGCACCCAAGGAGTTTGCCTACGCCATAGAGTATCCTGTGCCCGATCCAGCGAGCCAATCTGCGGCCAAGGAGACGTACTCTGCACCTGACTTGGCGGCCAGACTCGCCAGAATCAATTCCCTGATCGACGGCCATGTGTCCACCCTCATCTTCGTCAATAGCAGGACGCTCGCCGAGATGCTGGGGGAGAAGCTGGCGAGGCTCAGGAAAGACGTTGGAGTCCACCATGGTTCCCTCCCCAGAGAAGAAAGAGAGCGGGTTGAACAGGCATTCAAAGCCGGAGAGCTGAAGGCCCTGGTCTGCACCAGCACCCTGGAACTGGGCATCGACGTAGGGTCGGTTGATCTGGTGGTCCAATACATGTCACCAAGGCAGGTGACCAGTCTCGTGCAGCGCGTCGGCAGGAGCGGCCACCGGCTCGGCAAGGTCTCCAAGGGCGTCCTAGTTACCGTATCAGCGGATGACATTCTGGAATCGTCAGCCAGCATACGTTCTGCCGCCCAGAGGAAGATCGAGCCCACCAGGCCATATTCGAATTCCTTGGACGTCTTGGCCCACCAAGTTGCCGGCTATCTCATGGACTTCGAGACGATGGAAGCGGACACGATGCTCACCGAGGTGAGGAAAGCGGAACCGTTCGAAAGCCTCTCCGATGACTCCTTCCTCCGGACCGTGAGCTTTCTGGCCGAGCTCCGGAAGCTCAGGTTCGACGGGAAGACGCTGTCCAGGACCAGGCTTACGCGGGAGTACTACTACGAGAACCTGTCAATGATCCCCGACGAGACGAGGTACCTAGTCGTGGACGTGTCGACCAACCAGACAGTAGGGATACTGGGTGAAGAGTTCGTCCTTCTGAAGGCGAGGGTCGGCATTCATTTCGTAATCAAGGGACGAGTATGGCAGGTAGAGCAGATAGCTGATGACAGGAAGATCTACGTGACCCCAGTGGAAGATCCACTCGCAGCCGTCCCCGGCTGGGATGGCGAGATGCTCCCAATCCCCTACGAACTCGCGAAAGATACAGGAAGGTTGAGGAGAGAAGTCTCAGAAGCGCTGGATGCCGGTCAAGACGCGGTCGAGACGGTCGAAGTGCACATCCCCGGGGACGCGGCCGCCCGCGCGCTCGTGGTGGACCAGATCGCGGAGCAGAAGAAGATGGGAGCGCCAGTCCCCTCGGACAGGCTGGTCCTCTTCGAAGGGTTCGGCCGGTATCTTGTAGTTCACCTCTGCTTCGGAGAGTCGATCAATAGGACGTTCGCCTACGTATTCGAAGAGATCCTGTCCAAGAAGGGGCTGGTGAGGGTCTGGTGGCTCGACGGATACAGGCTGCTGATGGAACTCACAGTGGAGACGGAGGAACTAGACCTGAAAGCCATCGCCAGAGGGCTGATGGGCATGGCACCGGATGAGTTCGAGAGGACCTACGCGGTAGCCGCCCAGAGGAACTTCCCGTTCCCAGCGAGGGTCAAATTCGTTGCGGAGAGGTTCGGGGCATTGAGACGAGGCAAGCTCATCGCCCACCCCAACCTCTGCTCGCTCCCCACCCGCTTCGAAAAGACCCCGATCTTCGAAGAAGCCCTGCAGGAGACTGGGAGGGACCTCATCGACATGGAGCACTCGAAGGAGATCCTCGTGGCGGTTGCCGATGGCGAGGTTTCGGTAGAGACGTTCATGGCTGGCGAGAGGCCAACCCCCATCGCATACAGTCTCCTCTACAGGTACCTGGAGGTGCCGGAGGCCGTAGCTCCAGATTCGCTTGGAAAGTCATCCTACCAGAGGATGAAGACGACCATATTCGGCGCCAGCGTGAGCCTCCTTTGTGTCAAGTGCGGCGGGGACCAGGGAGAGACGACGGTAGGCGAAGTCCCGGATGAGCCCAGATGTAGAAACTGCGGTTCGGGATTGCTGGCCCCCTGCTACTGGGGGACAGCCAAGCTGTCTGAACTGGTAAAGAGGAGAGAGGCCAAGGCGCAGCTGAACGAGGAGGAGCGGTCGGAGCTCTCACGAGCCAGGCGGGGAGCAGACCTCGTCTTGTCTTACGGCAAGAAGGCGGTCGTTGCCCAGACCGTTTATGGTGTTGGCCCCCAGACCGCATCTAGGATTCTGGCCGAGATGCACGATGATGAGGAAGCATTCTACAGGGACCTTCTGGAAGCGAAGATCCGCTTCGTCACGACCCGCCAGTACTGGGGGAGCTGAAAGCCAAATAACAGGATTCTGGAGGGTCCAGACAGAGTGGTACTAGCTGGAAAAGTATTCCTCGTGAGGGAGAACTATGAAATCGACACCCTCGCGGAGAAGCTGAAGGCGTTCAGGATTGAGACGGAGACGAGCGTAGAAGGGAAGGAGTTCAAG
Organism: Nitrososphaerota archaeon; assembly: GCA_029785085.1. Classification (GTDB taxonomy): domain Archaea; phylum Thermoproteota; class Nitrososphaeria; order Nitrososphaerales; family Gagatemarchaeaceae; genus UBA183. The sequence continues at coordinate 42,842 of JAFMAI010000005.1, forward strand.
CTCGTATCGGAGATTACTGATCTGAGCGTGGGCAAAGGGTCCCTCGACGGGAAGTTCTCGTTCGATTCAGTCTTCGTCGTCCCTCACCGGGGGGAGTCGGTCCCCGTCCCGAGAACCTACGAGGCGCCTTTCACGTTCAGCATGCACAAAGACAGAATGTTCCTTGCTGTCTACGACAAGAAGACCAGGGCGAACAATATAGCCAATGAGATGAGCAAAGCAGTCTTCATGAGCCTGGGTCAGGTGGTCGAGGCAAGGATAGATCCAGAGACGCTGCGGAAGTTTCATGAGGCAAACTTCGACGATACCAAAGTGATATTCTACTCCGACGTCGATCTGCCGAATATCACCAAGCTGTCCCTCTACGGGGCAGAACTAGGCAACACCAGCCTCTACACCGACTACCTTGCCCACGGGAAGCTGTGGTACATCGTCTTCAAGAGCAGAGAATATGGCTATGTCTTCGGGCTCACGAGGAACTGCATTCTGACCGGGTTCAGCAAGATGGAACTTTCGGAGTTCAAGAACTTCGTGGGAAACCAGGTCCTCCCGCTGATAGCGTAGCTTGCTGAAGATAGTCCCCGGCGAGGCAGCCCTGGTGTTCTCCACAGCGGAGAACACGACCTTGCTAGTGTCAGACCTGCACCTCGGCCTGGAGAAAGAGATGGCGAAGAAGGGTTTTCGCCTCCCCGCTTATTCTGTGAAGATGGTGGAAAGGGTGAAACGCACGGCCGAGGGGCATGGGGCGACAAGGCTAGTGGTGCTCGGTGACGTCAAGCACACGGTAGGCAAAGTAGAAGATATTGACTGGGGCGTCGTCCCGTGGTTCTTCGACACCATGCTAGACATATTCGAGGTCGTGGAAGTGGTCCCCGGGAATCACGATGGGAACATAAGGACCGTCCTGCCTCCGCGAGTGCGACTGGACAAATCACAAGGGACAGTGCTTGGTCATGGGAGGACACGAATCGGCGTGGCCCACGGGCACGCCTGGCCCTCGCAGGAGGCAATAGCTACCAGGGAACTCGTGATAGGTCACTCTCACTTCACCTATGAGATGCGCGACGCCCTGGGTGCTCGGACGAGGGAATCAGTGTGGGTTACTGCAGATTATGACGTCGCCAAGTTGATGGATGGAGCAGGGTACCCCTCGAAGGCCAAGGGGAAAGGCAGACTGACCGTCATGCCTCCATTCAATAGGCTGGTTGGCGGGCAGCCGATAAACAGGAGTAGCTCGTTCGAGTTCGGGCCGGTTCTATCCTCGAGGTCTATAAGCCTCGAAGAGGCCGACATATTCCTGACAGACGGGACCCGGGTGACCTAGGTCAGGACATGCCTGTACCAAGGGCGCCAGCGATGAGCCGCTCAAGAGAAGCCTCGCCCACGGCTCCGATTACCGCGTCCATCGGCTGCCCGTTCCTGAACACCATGAACGTCGGGATGGAGAAGACCTGGTATCGAGAAGAGATATTCATCTCTTCGTCGACGTTCACTTTCCCGAAGAGTATGCTCTCAGAGTACTTGGCCGCGAGCTTCTCGACAACTGGGTCCATGACTCTGCATGGGCCGCACCATACTGCCCAGTAGTCTACGAACACGGGCTTCGGGCCTGAAACCACCTCGTCGAAGTTCTCTTCCGTCAGTTTCACGGTAAGTTCAGTACTACTGGATTCGCGAGACATGATATCTGACAACTCTCCGCGGGACGGACTGCATATTTAAAATTGGAGGAGCGTTGCGTCGCCTCGGGTTGGATGGATATGTTGCGAAAGTCGTGAGGGGCCTGGCCAAGAGCGAGCCTTTCCTGAAGCCTAGCTCGGCGTCTGTGGCGATTATACTGCGCGATGAAGAGCCGCCCAGCGTCCTCCTCATCAGGAGAGCCGAGCGGTCTGGGGATCCATGGTCCGGTCAAATCGCCCTACCTGGCGGGAGATCGTCGCCCAAGGACAGAGATCCCCGTGACACTGCGGCTCGAGAGACCTTCGAAGAGGTGGGGATTGACCTCAACGCCAAGGCCGAGTTCCTCGGATACGGAAAGACGGCGACCACCTACGCCGGAGCCATGGAGGTCGTGCCGGTAGTCTTTGGGCTGAATGGCGAGGTTGGGATAAAGCCCAACGACGAGGTGGCGTCCTACCGCTGGGTCGGACTGCAGGAGCTCCAGGCCCCCCGGGCCAAATCGATATACAGATTCGAGTCTCTCGGGAGGTCTGTGGAGATGCCTGCATATCTCGTTGAAGACTACGTGGTCTGGGGCCTCACCCACCGGATTCTGAGTTCGGTTTTCGTCTGAGCCCAGGGCATCTGAACGGCTATCTGCCTTCCACGAACTCGCGTATCGCCTTGAGCGTCTGGGGGTTCTCGCGGAGATATTCGGCGAGCCTCTCTAGTCGCTTCAGGGTGCTAGAGTGCACGTGGTGCTCTATTCCTTCCGTGTCGACGTAGGCCGTCTGCTCATCCACCCCGAGCATGGAGATGAAACCAGAGATGACCTGATGCCTTTTGATGACAGACCTTGCCACTCTCTCGCCCGCTGGGGTCAGGCGCATCCCCCGGTACTTCTCGTGCTCGAGGAAGCCCTTCCGGGTGAGGTTCCTCACCATGCTGGACACCGTCGGTGGCTTCACCCCCAGTCGCTCAGAGACGTCGGCGGCGCTGACGTACCCCTTCTCAGAATCGAGGTTGTAAATCGCTTCTAGATAGTCCTCGAGTCGTGAAATGTCGCGTTTTGATTGTAGCACCGCGGCCATGCCTGCATGGGCGAGGCCAGCGTTCCAGATAAAAGGATTCTCGAGCTTGGGTGAGTTTCTGGCTTGGACACTTGTGAGATAGATACAGTCTTGTTAGAGATATCTAACTTTAATTAGCCACTGCGGCGCTGGCATCAAGGATGAAATGGAGTTCGGTCCGGGAGTTCACCGCTTACCTCGGGCCCGCGCTAATCGTGAGCATGGCATACATGGATCCGGGGAACTACGGGACTGCCATTCAGAGCGGCGCACTCTTCCAGAACAAGCTTGTCTGGGCAGTCTGGTTGGCCAGTATCATGGCGATGGAGCTTCAGTACCTCTCGGGGAAGCTGGGGATTGCCACCGGGCAGAGCCTGACGGAGCTCCTTAGGAGCTCTCTCCGCTCAAGGTACTACAGAGTCACATACTGGCTGGCGGCCGAGGCAGCTGCTGCCGCGACCGACCTGGCCGAGTATTTGGGCACGGTTCTGGCCCTCAACATACTCTTCGGGATACCTTTGCTCTACGCAGCGCTGCTAGGGGCATTGGACGTCTTGCTCATCCTAGCTTTTGCTTCGCGAAGGTTCAGGGTGATAGAGTATATGTTCATGGTCTTCGTTTCGGTGATAAGCGTTGGTTTCCTCTATGAGATATACGTCTTCGGCCCCAACTTTGCCGACATTGTCAGGCACACCTTCGTCCCCACGCTGAATCGAGAGAACATCCCCTTTGTGGTCGGGATTGTCGGCGCCACTGTCATGCCTCACGCGTTGTTCCTGCACTCGCATCTCACCAAAGATAAGGTCAAGGGCAACACCCTCGAAGAAAGGCGGAGGGTAAGGAAACTCCACCTGATAGAATCAGTCTTGACATTGACTGTGGCAGCGCTAGTGAACGTTGCTATACTAGTCGTCGCCGGGAGGGCTCTCTGCCCCACATATGGCTGCGTCGGTAATATGAACATCAACGCGCTGACGGTCACCGGTGCGGCCAAGGTGATGGACGGACTCTATGGGCCGCTGGCTGGTGTCGTCTTCGGAGTCACGCTCCTGGCGTCCGGAATCGCATCGTCCACCACAGGTACCCTCGCAGGACAGGCGATCATGGAAGGGATGCTCGGAACCAGGGTTAACGTCTATGCGCGCAGGGTAGTCACCAGGGTCATCAATGTGTTCCCCACGGTCGTGGCGATACTCGTAGGCCTGAGCCCACTTTCGCTCCTGGTGTACAGCCAGGTGGTACTAAGCATAATGATCCCGCTCCCCATGGTTCCGCTCATCTACTACACCGCTAAGAGGGACCTGATGGGCGAGTTCGTCAACAGAAGATCCACTACGCTCGTAGCCCTAGTCATAGGCGGGACCATCGTGGCCCTGAACGCCTATCTGCTGGTCACTCTCTAGTCTGTGCTTCCAAGGAAGCTCGCTGCCTCCCCACCTCTCCTAGCTCGAAGGGGAAGACGACCCATTCGGACACCGTCTCGAGGGAGTAGTCAGGTTCCGCCTTGCTCCAAGGCTTCTTGAACATCACGGCGGTCTCCAGAGACCTGGGTCTTTGGTCTTCGAGGTACTTCTTGAGGAAGACGATTGTGTCTCCCTGATCCACGAGGTCGTCGACCAGCAGCACGTCCTTACCCTCGACCCCCTCAACGAGGGTGGAAAGGATCCGTGGAGCTGTCCGCTGGCCGATGCTGCTGTAGGACTTCACGTTCACGAAATCTATCTTGACGTTCAGATGGTCTGACACGACCATGGCTACGGGGATGCCTCCTCTTGCGATGCCAACCACGAGATCATAGTGCTTTCCGTTGGCTCTGACCTTCTCTGCCAGCGCCTCGGCCAGATTACCGTACTCGGACCAACTGATGTACCTGAAGTTTGGCATTGTTGATGGGCCGAAGCCTCTGGATAGATAACTATTCGAGGACGACTTCGCTGGCATCTGCAAAGATGGGCCGGGGCGGATTCGAACCACCGACCCTGGCGCGCTGTGCGTTTCGCCGTGTAAGGGCGACGTCCTAACCATGCTAGACGACCGGCCCATTTTCATCTGGGATTTCGACGTGTAATAAGCCTTGGAGGCTCAGACCAAGAGAGTCAGGTTTTAACGCCCCTCGGAGGCGCCTCTGGGCGAGATTCATGTCGGTCAAGACAGCGATCATACAAGTCAGGGCGAGGCAGGTTCTGGATTCGCGTGGAAACCCCACCGTGGAGGCAGAGGTCACATCAGGTAGAGCCATGGGGAGGGCGAGCGTCCCCTCAGGCGCCTCGAAGGGGAAGCATGAAGCCCTCGAGTTGAGGGATGCCGGTGAAGAGTTTCACGGCAAGGGGGTTACGAAGGCAGTGGCCAACGTCAACGGGGTGCTCCGACGTGGGCTCCTGGGGCTCAGAGTAGACGACCAAAGGAGGCTGGACCAGAAGATGATCTCGCTGGATGGCACGCCAGACAAGAGCAGACTGGGGGCCAACGCTATACTAGCTGCTTCCATGGCCTCCGCGAGGGCGGCTGCCAACTCCAACGGGGTGAGCCTCTTTGCCCAACTAAGGAAGTCGAATCGGTACATTCTCCCTGTGCCTATGATGAACGTTATCAACGGAGGAGAGCACGCGGGGAACAACCTGGCGATACAGGAATTCCATATCGAGCCCGTGGGGGCGTCGTCTTGTACGGAGGCGATCCGTATGGGGTCAGAGGTCTATCAATCACTGAAGTCGATTCTTGTGTCGGAGCATGGGAAAGGGGCCATCAACGTAGGTGATGAGGGGGGATTCGCCCCGCCGTTCAGTCTGACCCGCGATGCGCTGAGGTCCATAAGGAAAGCCATCTCGGTTTCAGGCTACGGCGAAAAGGATGTGAGATTAGGTATTGACGCGGCGTCTTCGGTCTTCTACAGTGAGAAGAGCGGGGATTACAGACTAGACGGCAAGACGATGAGTGATGCGTCACTGGAAGACTACTATGCGCAACTCAGGGACGAGTTCGGCCTCCTCACGATTGAAGACCCGTTCCATGAAGAAGCATTCGAAGCGTTCGCGTCTATCACGAAGAGACTGGGAGACAAGACCAAAGTGATTGGCGACGATATCTACGTGACAAACGTGAAGAGAATGAGGCGGGGCATCGAGAAAAAGGCAACCAATGCCGTCTTGATCAAGCTCAACCAGATAGGCACGGTCTCCGAGACCGAGGACGCCATCGGACTAGCCCGCAAGGCTAGGTGGACTACGATAGTCTCGCATCGGTCAGGAGACACCGAAGACCCTTTCATCGCGCACCTTGCGACGGCTTACGGGGCGGACTTCATCAAGACAGGGGCCCCCGCAAGGGGCGAGAGGGTGGCAAAGTACAACGAGCTACTTCGAATCGAAGAAGAGCTGAAGCCAAAGGCCCGTTATGCCGGCAAGGGCCTCGGCTGACCCTGGTTAGACGCTTCGCCGCAGGTCGTAGGCGCAATCAGCGGAGCGGCAGACACAGCGGGCATCCCATGAAAGAGCGCAGGGGGTGGGACTTCCGCCCCTTCCGGGATTCGAACCCACGAGTCCCGTTAGAGACACAGGCTTAGCAAGCTTGCGCCCATCAGGCTGCGCCTTACCAGGCTCCCCGTCAAGGACTCTAGGCTACCCCTGCGCAAGGTGACCAGCGAATTCAGACTGTTAAAAATGTGAGCGGCGGTAGTTCCCTCGGAGTTCACCATCGCTCTCCGACCCCTTCTCGCCGAGACGGGAATCCCCCACGTAGACGGGGCAGCGTGGCCACGTTGCCATAGGGCTGCTCCCTCCCGGACCTCGCCCGGTTCGGCAATCAAGAGTCAGGCCCTCTCCTTCGAGAGGGCTGCCCCTCATGACCGCCCACCCCGGCGTGAGTTCGTCTTCCCAGCCCAACGCGGGTGACGAGGAAGATGGTTTTACCCGAGGGTTGCTGGCCGCTGCGTAAAGCCGGTTTCAGCTTAGCGAGGACGGCTATCCCCCGGACCCTACCCACCGCCGAAGGCGCTTGGCTTGGCTCGGCTTTTAACGTGTTCCTCTACGGCCGCTCTCATCCTGCACACGTTGCAAAGGCCGCTGGACGAGGTCCTCCCGCACTGTGTGCAGGGAGCAGAGTGTTTCTCGCTGTTGTCTGCGTAGTGAGAGATTACGTCGAGGCTGCTGTGGAGTAGGACATTCTTGAAGCCGGGATGGTTCGCCTCCATCATGTTGAGGTAGTCCCTGACCTCGCTCCTGAGCCCTTCGTGCATGTAGGGGCAGCTCACGCTCTGGAGGGGGACCCCTGCCTGGTGGGCGTAGAGGGCGACCTCTTCCTCGTAGAGTTCCATGAAGGGCTTGACCCTCCTCAAAGGGAACGAGCGGTCGGTGTGACTTGGGTCGAGCCATCCGAGTCGAGCGACGTCACCGTGCATAAGATTCATCATGAACGTCTGGACAAAGTCATCGAGGTTATGGGCTGTCGCCACGACTGATGCACCGGCCCTCTGCGCCGCCTCGTCTATGGCTCTACGCCTGAAGACCCCGCAGAAGCTGCAGGAGGACGCCTCGCGTTCCTCCTCCCAGTCAAGAGCCTCGTCGAGGGAGAACCCGAACATCTCTTTGTATGATACCACCAAGTGTTCGACCCCCAGCTCGCCCGCGAGCGAACGGGCATGAGACAGCGCCTCGTCTCTATATCCAGCTACCCCTTCGTCCACCGAGACAGCCACAATGCTGTTCCCCCTGGGAGCGTAGAGCCCGACGAGCACCTTGAGTAACGAAAGGCTGTCTTTTCCCCCGGAGACTGCGATTGCCACCCTCTCATGCGGCCCTATCATGCTGTACTTCGAGATGGTTTTGCGGGTCTTTTCCACAATCGAGTCATCGAAGCACGAGGCGCAGAGAGCTTGACCGGAGTAGCGTCGTGTGTAGAAGGGCGTCCCTCCGCAGGCCGAGCACCGGTCCATTCGGCTGGAACCGAGGCAGCCTCGATTTAAGGTATCAACCCTTAAAGCGAGAATGCCCGCGGCGCCTTCAAAATGGGGCAGGAGAGCTTCAAGCGGTTCGAGCTACATTACGGCGTAGTACTGATGCTCAGGACCAGGAGGTTTCTCAACGCGATGGACCGGATGGGGCGCAGCCGCATCTCAAGGCCGATGAGTTGGGTCATGCTCTACCTGATGCCCGTCTCGGCAGCGGTGGCCTTCTTCATCTTCATCAGTGTGTTCAGGGGGCTGGTCTCTTCGAGGGGCCCACAGATAGCTCAAAACATCGTGAGCCTCGGTCCCTTGGTCAACCTTGGGATACCTGGCCTGAACCCGTACATTCCTATCCTGTACGGCTGGATCGCCCTGGTCATCGGCATGATCGTTCACGAGGGCGCCCATGGGGTGATAGCCCGAAGTCTCGGCATCCCCGTCAAGAACTCCGGGCTCATTCTGCTCTTCTTCGTGATACCGATTGGTGCTTTTGTCGACATCGAAGAGTCAGCCATCAAGCAGGCGCCCAAGAGGCACTCGGCCAGAGTCCTCGCGGCAGGCGCGGGGACCAACCTGGTGCTGGCGGTGTTCTGCCTGCTGCTGCTCGTGGGAGTCGTCAGCACCATGTCTCCAGCCGTAAGCGGGGCGGCGATAACGGCGGTCGGCCAAGGGACCCCTGCATACATCCAGGGAGTGCACCCGGGGGACGTAGTGACTGCGGTCGACGGGAAGCCAATAACCAACCTCGACACCATACTCGGCCCGAACACGAACCTGACGGCGGGTCAGACAATCAACTTCACGGTCTACAGGCACGGCCAGACAATAGAAATCGACAACATCAGGCTCGTCTGCTGCACTAAGATCATAGACACGAGCACCAACCAGACGCTGGCGAGCTACCCATACATTGGCGTGGACTCGGTCTCAGAGGCGAACCTCCGTTCTGCTGTCTCGAGGTACACCAATGTCTTCGGGAACCCCCTGTTGTACATCGGGTGCATTCCGACGCTCAACATCGGGAACTGTCAGCAGGCGGTGCCGTTCTCTAATTCGGATTCCATATTCTACGCCTCCCCACTGGGGAGCGCCATGGTCCCCATAGCCGACTTGCTCTACTGGTTGTTCTTCCTCAACTTCAACCTCGCCATTTTCAACTCGCTCCCGATCTTTCCGCTTGACGGCGGCCAGGCGTTCGGCGTCGGGGTCGAAGCACTCGGCAGAGGCCGCCTGTCCGAAGCTGGCACCATGAGGATCACCATGGGAGCGACGATAGCCGTGTTGATCTTCCTGCTCGTGATAATCGTGGGACCCTACTTCTACGTGTACGCGTTCGGCTGAGGGCGCGCGGTGCGCGCGCATGACATCCGGCGAGCGAAGACGCGGGGGGCGTTAAATATGAAACTCGGGTTGTCTTCTGATGTCGAGCGTCCAGCCTCTGGGTGGGGTCGAGCCTCAGATTCAGCAGTTCGCGCAGCAGTTCACTTCGTCCATGACCTTTCTCCTTTCGATTGTCGACACCACTGTGATAGACCTGATGAGAATCGTCTACATCTCGCTCCTGATAGTCGGCATTCTCCTGTACTATTCCCACGTCGCCCAGAGGCTCGGAAAGGACCTAATCAAAGGAGGCATAACACTAGCGATAATCTCAGAATTCGTGGTCCCGTGGCTGGTCAAGCTCTGAGGGCGTACCTGAGGAGAGCCGCGATCCCTCCGAACGAGGAGATCTGTTTGCCGAACTCCATCGACGAGTCGACTAGGAATACCCGTCCGCCCTTCTCCTCTATTGCGTTTAGAGTGTCGACAAGCCGGGACTCGTCTACTCCTAGCGAGAAGACATCGTCTGATACCGCGCACGCCTCCACGGCTCCTGCGACTGCAGCCTCGGACACCCTCGGTAGGGCGTAGGCCACCTTTGGGTCACCCATGGAAACCCTCGTCACTATCTCCCCCACCAGCTGCTGCATCTCCACGGCCACTGACCCCTTGGCGAGTGCTTGGAAGGTTGGTGATTTGATCATGGCTCGAACCCCGTCTCCTCCCGTCAGGTCGGGACCTTCGACCACGCTCACTTCCTCTGGTTTCAGCGTCTCTCTGAGCTGGTTTGCCACCGAGTTCTTGAAGTTACCAGGCCCGGCTACGACGACCTTGTCTCCGTGCTGGGATAGTTGGGAGACGGTCTCAGCCACCTTGGAGAGGTAAGGACGAGGGCTACGCTCCTCACCCATCTTTCCCCCAAGGCCAGACTCGATGGTCGTGACGACCGAGAGATGCGAGCCGGCAAGGAAGCCTATCCCTGCCTCGCGCCTGTCGACGGCCACCAGGATGAACCTGGAGGACGGCTCCGTGGGACGGACTAACCCTATGTCAAGCTGTGACCAGTGGTGTTTCCTTAGCGTCAGCGCGTGTCCCGGAGACAAGGTCACCGAATGCGAGCCCGCCTTCGTCACGCCCTCGTCGCTGGCTTCGATGATGGTCCCCCTCACCCTGATTCTTTCGATGCTGCTGTCCAGGTGCACCTCGTCTACCATCAGTGCCATAGTGACCTTGATCCGCTCTCCCTTGTCTGGCCTAGAGTATTCGTCTTCCCTTTTGACCACCCTCGACCCCCTGGTGACAACCACGTCCCCCTTTGCGATGAGTCTCCGTAGTGTCCAGAGATCCTCCGACGATTCGACAGTCAGAGAACAGTAGCCGTGTTTGGGATTGAAGTCGCTGACTTTCAACAGACCCGGCTACTCGAGCCCCAGATCCCTGAAAGTTCCTATTCTGACGTCGCTGGGGACTTGTCCTAGCTCTCCTGTGCGGTGCCCGATGATACCTTTGACCCCTACCCGCGCCGCAGACTCGACCAACCTCTGGGTCACTATGCCGTCGAAGATTAGGTATAGGGCGCTGTTGGTCCCCTCCATCTTCTGCACCAGCTCGCTGATAGGGAACCTGCCGACTTCCTGCAGCCCCTGGTCGAGCAGTATAGCCTCCAAGGTGCCGTTGAGGGTCGGAAAGAGTTCCCTGGTCTTCAAAACTATTGGTTCGTCTGCTTCCTCACGCTGACGGGGAGGGGCGCTCTCGGCGGCCCTCTGTCTTCTTGAGACTAGCTGCGCCGCGTCGACCTTCTCCGCCCTCAGCATGTTGATCACGTCTATCGGAGTGAGGTCTTCGACCTCCTTCCCCTGGGGCGCGTGAATTACCTTCTCCACGTGCATCACCTGGCCTAGCTCCTTCTCGATGAGCTCCCCGCCCCTATCGCCGTCCAAGACTGCTATCAGTCTCTTCTTCTTGCCGAGCTCTATTATCGAGTCTGGGATGCTGGTGCCTTCGAGCGCGACAACGTTTTCGATGCCTGCCCTCAGGAAGAGCACGACGTCGGCCCTCCCTTCGACCAGGTAGACCAAATCAGATGAGTGCACGCCTGGACCCGCCGGAAGGTTCTCCATCCCATAGCTGATCACCTTGGCTCTCCTGGTGGACTCGGTGACGTCTTTGAGAAGGTTCTCGCCTTCGCTGGAAGTCTTTGAGCTCCAGTCCCTCACGATTAGCTTCGCCCTGTCGACAATCTGCTTGCGCTTGACCGCTCTCACGTCTTCGATGTTGCCCACTGTGAAGCGGGCGCTGCACGGGCCGACTTTGTCCACGCTCTCAACGGCTGCGGCGATGAGTGCCGCTGTGCCGATATCAGTGGACATAGGTATAATCACCTCTCCCCTTGTCCGGTCGTCCTTCGACTCCAGGTTGATCTCTATCCTGCCGACCTTCCAGCTCTTCTGGAGTTCGTTCAGGTTCATCTCAGGACCGAAGAGACCCTCGGTCTGACCGAAGATCGCCCCGATCACGTCGGCCCTTTCAACGACCCCGTCTACTTCAAACCTCAGTCTGACTAGATACTTTACTATACCTGAATCTGGCAATTTCTTTCTCTCCGACCAATTTCTGGTTCACTCGTCCTTAACGGTGTTAATCGTTAATTGCTTCCCACCAAATTTGTCGGGGATATAAACTTCGTGGTTTCTGGTTCATTGGGCGAGGCGATCTTCTTTCCCGGCTCGCCTTCAGAGGTCTTTGGTGGCTGGTGCATGCGAGTCTTCGGTTCCACGAAGATGGCCGTCGAGCTCCAGGTTGCTGGTCCCTGACTTCGAGAACCTCCCCAGATTCTCGATGTGGAGGAAGATCCCCCGCGACGCGAGCCTGAGCCTCCTCCGCTCGCCAAGTGACGTCACAATCCCTTCATGGGTGAGGAGCCTGAGGTATCTCGATGTGAGGAACACGCCCTCCCTGTCCAAATCTGTGAGGATGACCACCTTTTCCACCCTGCGAAGGGCGGCGGAGCCACGCCTGCCTAGGGTTGAGACAGCCAGGATGCGTCCTCTGTAACCTAGCGCCCTCAGAGCCATGGAATCGCGCTTCCCCTCCACAAGCACCGTCCACCCGTCCTCCGACTTGTCGTTGAGGTCGCGGACGAAGTCAGATACGAATCCGCCGAAGTCCTCATAGATTCTTTCTCGCTTTTCGTTCAGGCCATCTTCACCTTTTCATTGAATGTTGCCCGTCTCTGACGAGCACGGATCATATCCCAGCTTTAAGCGGGGAGCATCACCGAGCCTCTTCAACGGGCAAACGGCCTCCGTCTGTCGCACGCCTGGGTAAACCATCCGCTCATCAAAGCGTTTCCGCCTTCGCAGGTGGCCGTTTGGCGCGCTTTAGAACGAAAGCCGTCTATCCCGGAGGAAGTGCCGTTCTATTTTAGCAGTTCGTAGAGTTTCGAAAGGTCGATTTCGAGCCCGGACACTGGGACTCCGATTCCGAAGGCGTCGATGGCGCCAGGAGTCAGCTCTCCGATGTTTCCCAGTCCTTCCTCTTTCATGGTGACTGATGCGCACCGACCTGGCGAGAACGCCCAATGTTCGGCCGCTTCGGTGACGACATCTAGCCCAGCCACCAGCCTGCAAGCCGCGTCCAGGTACATTTTCGCCTCGGTATAGGAAGCCTGCGAGTGGGCGATGAGGCAGCCCAGGTGCCAGGACTCTTTGACGTCGTCGTGCGCCCGAGTGTATACTCTGCCGATCTCGAAGACCCGCTGGGGGTAATCGGACTTCACGTTTCCTGACAGAGCAGCCAGCAAGGACGGGATGAGGGCATCCCTGAGCATCGAGTGGTCGAGGCTCTTTGGGTTCTGGACCGCAACCATCTCAGAAGACGGCCGCTCGAAGGAGTCATAGAGGGACTTCCTGTCTGTCAGCTCGTAGGTCATCATCTCTATCATCCCAGCCCCGGCCATCACGGTAGACACCGACTCGAGGAAGTCCTCGAAGTGGTTGAACGCCCCGGGAGCCTTGCTCGGGGGATACACGGGTTTGATCCGGTCTATCCCGTAGCCCAGGGCGACTTCCTCGGCTACATCAACCGGATGCAAGAGGTCTATTCTGTATCTGGGCCCCAGCGCCCTGTTCCCCTTGACCTCCATCCGACTTCTAGCTAGACAAGCAAGCATCTCCTTTCGTGAGAGGTCTAGCCCGATGACTGACTTCACCAGATCGAAGTCGAAATGAAGCTCAGCTGGTGTGAGGTCAGGCGTAACTCTGACCTTGTTTGGATACCTTACTGCGACAGTCCTCAGCCTCCCTCCCGCCTCAGAGAGGGTGGTCGCCATGATAGCAAGTACGTCGTCCCCAGCCTTCTGGCTGGTGCTCGTGACGTCGACGAACATCCTTCTGGTCCTTGTCGTAACCCTCGTGGCATCCCCGTTGATTATCGGAGGGAAAGAGAGTACAGTCTCCTTCGAGTCGACGATTACAGGGAAGACCTTACTGCTGCCGAAGATGTGCCCATATGCCTTTCCCTCGTAGGTGTCAGACAGTGTGGATCGGATGGATGAAGCAGTCTTCCTCCCCAATGGTGTGAACTCGAAGGTGGACGGGACCGCCCTGTAGGATATAGGAGGAGAGATTCGGTCGAGGTCATGGAGGCCGATTGCAACGGTCCTCCGCTTTCGCCCCAGACCGTTGTGCAGGTCTTCCTGGAGCGAAATTATCTGTCGAACGTCTTCGTCGTCGAGGTCGAGTCCCGTCGCCACGCAGCAGGCTATGTACGGCCTGACCTTGGAGAGCCGGCGGTCCACGGTTACGGTGATTCCCGTGGGCTCTGTCTGGAATTCTGGGAGCCCTGTCTCTGTTCCAAGAAGCCCTCTGAGAGCGCGCGCGATTCCATAATCTGTTCCGAGGTCTGGCCTGTTGGGGCTGTACTCTATGCGCACTGACCTGCTATCCGCGCTCTCGATGTCGAGGCCGATGTATGGGAGACGGTCGAGTATCTCCTTCCTACTGGCACCTATCATCTCGGTGAGGCGTGAGAGCTCCAGCCTAACTACCGGCAAGTTCTCCCCTGTTTCTGAGCCAGGATAGGTCTGAGCCATACAGTGTACGCATATCTTCAAGGCCGAACCGCATGAGCATCAGCCTCTCGATTCCAGGCCCCCAGGCAAGGACTGGGACACTGACGCCGAGCGGCTGCGTGACCTCGGGTCGGAACACGCCAGATCCGCCAAGCTCAATCCAGCTCTTGAAAGCCTTCGAGTAACCAACCACCTGCAAGGATGGCTCTGTGTAGGGGAAGTAGGTTGGCCAGAGTTTCACGTCGGCCATCCCTAGCTTCTTGTAGAACTCGGTGAGGAACCCCATGAGGTGCCTGATGTTGAGGCCTTGGCCCACCATTATCCCATCCATCTGGTAGAATTCTGCCAGGTGCTTGTAATCGAGGTTTTCGTTCCTGTAAACCTTTGACACGGCAAAGACCCTGGTTTCCTTTTCCTTCGACTCAGACAACGCCTTCACGGAGAGGACGGTGTTGTGGGTCCTGAGTACCAGCCGCCTGGCCTCCTCTACGCGCCAGCGATATCCCCACCCCCTGCTCCCGGTCGTCCAGCCGTCCTCGTGGACCGAAGCCACCCTCGCTACTACGCCAGAACGTTTGAGCGCTGTGTCTGACAGCCCTTCCAGATAGAAGGTGTCTTGCATCTCCCGCCCCGGGTGGTCCTGGGGGATGAACAGAGCATCAAAATTCCAGAAAGCTGGATGGACGCTATCGCCTTGGAGTTCGGTGAAGCCCATGGAGACATAGACTTCCCGCACTTCTCGGATGAAGTCACGGACAGGGTGGCGTCTACCGGGGAAGAATCTCGGCGCTTTCGCTTCGACGTCGATGGACCGCAGCCTTCTGCCCTTCCAGGCCCCCGAGGCCAAGATATCTGGGGTCAGCCTGTCGATGAGGCCTTCGTCCGCCGCCAGCAAGGAAGAGCGTCTGCCTTCGTCTGTGATGGCTACGGTGGTCGTGCGAGTCTCGACGCGTCGGACTATCCCTCGTTTCAGCAGATCTGATACAGTATCCATCTCTTCGCTGGTCATACTCCCCTCAGTCTTGCCTGAGGCAATCGACCGCACGAGAGACCGGAGAGACTCCGCCCCCGCTATCTCGACCATCCGTACGACCTGCGCCGCCCCGCCTTCAACAGCTATCCAACCGGAGCTCCTCGCCCTCCCAAAGGCGGCGGAGAATTCCTCAGGCGACCCGAATTTGCCCCTCAGCTGACCTATCGTGAGTGGTGCGGTCGCCTGGCTGACTTGGCTCACCAGTTCCAGCTCTGGTGGCTCCCGGACTAGTTCCAGCCTACTCTCAACGGAGCCGCCTACGGAGACAAGCCTCTTCGATGCGAGCCACTGGAGGGCTCGTCTGACCTGGTCTTCGTTAAGCGAAGCGGCTGCTACCAGCGCCTCGAATGGGGCCGACCCCAGGGGCGCAAGCGCGGAGAGTATCTTGCGTTCAATCGGATGGAGGGCGCTCGACATTTCGGACCTATTTCCCCCCAGAGAAGAGGTACGCTCTGTTCTTGGCCAGGAGCTCAGCCGCGTCCTCCATCAAGGCCTCACGCTTCTTGTGGTGCTCGTCCAAGAACGCCTTGACCGTTCCTATCACTTCCTGTTTGCATTCGCCGCAAAGGCGTATGCCTTCGGTACACTCGTGGTTGACCTTCTGGACATGCTCGTCATCCTTGGCGAAGTGGAAACGATAGAGGTCATAGATGGGGCAGATGTCAGGTCTGCCTCCGAGCCTGCGTTGCTCTTCCACTGTGTCCCTTCCCCCCGTGAAGGCTGACCTAATCCGCTTCGACGCGTCAGCGGACGTGTCGTCCAGAGTGAAGCCAGACTCAGGGTCCCGCTTTGACATTTTCTGCCCTCCTGTGAGCGCCAACTCGAGCCGATGGTAGATGGCAGACGGAGGCATGAACCCAAACTCGGAACGATAACGGTTGGCAAGGTCCCTGGATAGCCTGATGTGTGGGTCTTGGTCGGCGCCCACCGGGACGAGGACCGGCTTGGGCCCCCCGAACTCCGGGAGCTGTGGCATGAGGATGTCCCCCGCCTGTATGAGCGCGGACATGTAGAGCCCTAGCTGCCGTTCTCCGTAAATCGCTTTCATCATGTTGTTGGTCACTCCGCGGGAAAAGATCGTCGACATCTTCATCACCCTCATCTCTTCGCTCTGCTTGTACACGACCGCACGGTCAGGATCCAAGCCCAGGGCGAGAATGTCGGCCACATTTCTTACTGCCGTCTTGGATGACTCGTTGAATGAAAGGCCGTTGTCTGTGTAGGCCTCCACGTCCGCGATGGAATAGTAGACGGTCCCTTTCTTAGAGAGGGACTGGAAATAGATCATGTCGTCGGCAGTCATCTTGTTTCCCAGGTGGAAGACCCCATCGGGCTTGATGCCGCTCATCACGGCATAGGGTTTGTGGTCATCTATGGCGTCGAGGACTCTGGCCAGATCCCTCTGTCCGAAGTCTATCCCCCGGCTTATGTGATGGCTCGGCGCCTTGAAACGGGGGACGAGAGGGGCGAGTGGCTCAATCCCGAACTCAGATTGCAGACGGTCGTAGTCCTTGACCACGCTCGTGCCCCACGGGTCGAGTCTGTCCTTGTCCACACTGACTCGCCTACAGGCATTCTGATTTAACTACTCGGGAGAGGACGTTTCCCATGGAGCCCCGACCGCCTCGCGAGCCTCCCTTCGGCGTCTATCTCTCCCAATCTGATTCTGGTTGACGATATCGGTCTTGAGTCGTCGGCGAGGACATAGTCCACGACGACGACTTCTAGTGGGGAGTAGCCGTTGGCCGCCCTCAGTCTGTTGGCGATGGGAACTCGCTTGGCTGTCTCTCGGCTCACCACGATCGCCTCCACATCTGGGGACACAATACCCGGGCCGAAGTAGTCGTCGAGTTTCGCGACAATGAAGTTCCTGCCGGGGAATCTCTCCTTAATCACAGCGTCTAAGGCGCTGGTGCGCTCTTCGTAGCTCTGGTCGGGGTTCTTGCCTTCCTTGAGCGCGAACTCGTCTGAAGTGACGCCTATCACCACGCGATCTCCGACCTCGAAGCTCTTGGTTAGGAGTGCGATGTGGCCCCTGTGGATGTGGTCGAACGTCCCCCCCGTCGCTACGGTCTTGTACCTCACTAATGCAACATCTCACAAATCAATTGAAATACCACGTGCGCACCCGCTGACCCAGTAACTGCATAAAGGATTTGTGAGCAAGTTGGGGCTGATTCCTGAAGGATACAGAAAATCTGGGAAGATAACCAGTGAAGTGAAATCGGTCGTGAAGTCGGCCGTCAAGCCTGGTGTGGCGTATCTCGAAATCTGCGACCTGGTGAAGAGAGAGGTAGAGTCGCGGGGAGGCAGGTTGGCATTCCCCACCGGAATCGGAGTCAATGAAGTAACTGCCCACTACGCCCCCCCGAACGGTGTCGACTCGGTCTTTCGTGAAGGTGACCTCGTAAAGGTTGACTTCGGGGTCCATATCGACGGGTATGTCACCGACACCTCGGTAAGCGTCACCTATAACCCGGACTACAACCTACTCCTCGAAGCGACGGAGAGATCTCTGGATGCAGCGATGGCGGCCGCGAGGAAGGACCAGAGGACTGGCGAGATCGGGAGAGAGATTCACAGGGAAGCGGCGCGCTTTGGGTTCAAGACAATTGAGAACCTCACCGGGCATACTGTAGACAGATACATAGTGCATGCCGGGAAGAGCATACCGAATCTGTACATGCCGGGCATGCAGACGTTGAAGAAGGGGGAGGTGTTCGCCATCGAGCCGTTCCTGACGTTCGGGACCGCGGCTGGCTACGTCATCGACGGTTCGTCGAGGACCATATTCTCCATTGTAGCGAGGAAGAAGACCGGGGCCCAGGAGTTGGACTCGTTCGCCGACATGGTATGGAATGAGCGCAAGACACTCCCGTTCACCCCACAGTGGTACGCTGCTGATCTGGGCGCAAAGAGGGCGGTTGAATTAGCTGACAGGCTTGTGGCCAGGAAGATAGCTAGAGCGTACCCAACGTTGGTGGAGGCATCTGGCAACCCGGTGGCTCAGTTCGAACACACCATGGCCCTCGACGAGGGCGGCCTCGTGGTGCTAACGTGATGGCTTCATGCTTTCGGCGTAAACCAGGCCTATCCTAGTAGGGTTCCCGCACTTCGAGCATTTCGCGGCCTCTTTCGTCACGTAGTCCCCAACGGCGAATGCGCGTTTGGTCTTTTGCCCACAGACGGGGCACTCCTCGATTGTGTAGACGAGCAGCTTCGACTTCTTGTCTGAGCCCGGAACAGAACTCATCATTGCGCTACACCCAGCGTGTTACCTATCCCGGCGACCACTATTTCGTCCCCTTCCTTCGTTTTCTCTTCGATGACCCTGTTCAGCACCTGCGTGACCTTGTCCGCCGCCTCTGCAATCTCCTTTCTCATCACTGTGATTGCCTCGAGGATACTCTGCTTCACGAGTATGGCATATAGCGGGACCTTGACCCTGGTTGCTGCCTCCTCTATCTGGAATTTCTCAACGCCGATTCCGCCTATCGCGGCGCCGACGCCCTCAGCTATCTCTCCTGTCTTTTCCCCCTCAAGCTTCAACGCCGCGTCAATCATCACGATGGCGCTAGGTTTGACGCCCATCTCCCCAACAATTTTCTGGATGGCTACCCCGGGCTGCCCCACGTAGGCCATAGGCCCGTCAGCCTTCAAGACGTAGAGCTTTCGCCCTTTGTACTCAGTTATTGCCATCACAGTGTCCTTGGCTATGACGCGCTTCTCCTTCCCGGCCATGAACCTGGAAACCACAATGGGGCCAATCCCGTCGCCGACCGGCTGTCCCAACTTGAATGAGTCGACGGCGTTGAGGAGGGCGTCCGCTTCCTGGATTATCATCGGCATGAGCATCTGCAACTGGACGAGGGTGAAGTATGAGTTCGTCTTCTTCCCGAGGAGATAGTAGTGGCGGACAATCTTGTGAATCTGGTTGAGCGATGTAGCTACCTCTAACAGGTTCTCGCTGATTGACACCGTGACGGGGTTGTTCTGGTTGAGCAAGGCGCCGACTTCCGCCCTTACCCTGTCATTATTGGTCGTCACGATGTGATCAATCTTCCCCACTATGCCAGCCGGGTCCATGTCCACAGGCATGATGGCGACATAGTCTAGGAATTGGTCTACCCTCGGTGAAGGATCGTTCGTGGCCTTACCGACATTGACAAGATAGTCTATGGTGTCCTTCCGTGCCTTGTCCTTCATCACCTTGAGCTTGTTGAGGCCCCTGCTGATTTCGCTCAGCGCCAGGTATGACTGTATCCTAGTCTGGTAGAGGAAAGTGAGCGCGAAGAAGCCAATCCATACGAGGGTGACAAGGTCTGACGCATTGACCCCTGGGAACAACTGAAGGACCCCACCCTCAAGGACGGACATGAGACTACCTGATTTGATGTCGTAAACCCGGACTTAAACGTTCTGTAAGACATCTCCGGTGTAAGCAGGCGTTTTTAGAAGAAGGCGCCGGCACCTCGGCTTCCCGACTCCTTTCGGAAGTCAGTAGCACCGGGGCGACGCGTGGTTTGACTGCCAGGATCGGAACGAGTCTGGGTCGGACCCACGCGCTATGGCCGGCTGGAATCAAGGGGTTCTCCAGCGGTAGATTAACGTTTCCCGCCCGCCAAGTGTTTTTTACATGACCTCAAGCGTCCGAAGGCATGCAGAGGAAGCTTCTGGACATACTCGCCTGTCCCATGGACAAGCACTACCCCCTGGAAATGCTCGAGTTCAGCGTCAGAGAGCCCGATGTAGTGGTCAACGGCATCCTCCTCTGTTCTCAGTGCGGAAGGTACTACCCCATCATTGATGAGATTCCGGTGATGCTCCCTGACAACCTGAGAAACAAGAAGGAAGACATTGGGTTCCTCGAGAAGTGGGGCTCGAGGCTGCCAGAGAGCGTGGTCCGGGGGGGGAAGCCGTGGAACCTCACCGGGTGACCTGGGAAACTCTAAAGGCACCTGCCGGTCGACCTAGAGGCCGTGTTGGGGGTATAGCCCAGCCAGGCAGGGCGACAGGCTCCAGTGACACCAATGGCTGACACGGAAACGTGGATGACTTGACATTGGAGCTGCCTAAGAAACCTGTAGACCGTCGGTTCAAATCCGACTACCCCCACCTAATTATAGCATTAGCTCTCATTGCGTACGGCTAAATAGCCCTGGAGTACCTCGCCGTCTGTGAAGACGGTAGACTTCTCCGAGAGGAATGTTGACGCGTTCCTGCATCGGATGTACAGGAAGAAAAAGTCCCTCCAGACGAAGAGGTTCTACAAGGCAGGCGTCGACAAGCTCAGAGAATTCTGCGAACTTAAGGGGATTCAGATCAATAAGAGGAATGTCATCGACGTTCTCGATAGATACGTTGACTGGTTAGACACTGAAGGCAAGCTCCTGAAGGATGGCAAGAGGACGGGGCTCAAGGCGAAGTCAGTAGTAGACTACTTCAGCGGTGCGAAACGCTTCATAGTGGCGAATGATATCCCCCTCAATAATGACAAGCTGAGGAATAAGGTGGTCCTGCCGGGTGTCACTCTCATAGACGAGGAACCAATGCGTGCTGACACGGCCAGAAGGCTCCTGACCGCTGGGAGGCCTGGTCCATACATGCGAGCTCTGATCCTAGTCATGTGGACAGGGGGCATGAGGCTGGCTGAAGCACTTCAGATGGCGGTAGGTGATGTTGATTTCAAGACTACCCCTGTCAAAGTGACCCTGAGACAGGAGATAACCAAGAATGGGCGAAAGCGTATCACTTTCATCACAGATGAAGCGGCAGCCGCCCTGAAGGAGGTTATTCCAAGTGGGACGTCGAAAGAGAGGTTGCTCTTCGATATATCAAAAGGCGACATTCTGGCCAGATCCAAGTGGGCTGAGGCTGCGTTCGGGCGAGTCCGTAGGAGGGCGGGCTTGAACGACCTCGTTCCGAACCACAGAGTTCACCAGGTGCACCTGCATAACATGAGGAAGTTCTGGCTGACCAAGGGGAGCGACGTGATGGGATTTGCCGCTGCTCATGCCATTGCTGGGCACGGGCTGTACATGGACACATATTACTCAAAGACCGAAGATGAGAGGATGGCTGACTACGTGAAGTTCATCCCACACTTGGAGGTACTCACGCATGAGGCGTCCAAAGCCGAGCAGATGGAAAGGTCGAGGAGGGAGACCTTGTTGGCCATTGGAATCGACAAGAAGGTGGTTGAAGGGATACCGATGCTAGGGCAAATGAGCACATCCGAGTTCGCTGCTCTCATTGAGACCAAGAGAGAAGAGGGAGACACAGCTCCAACTGTGTTCGAGCAACTGAAGGAGACCCAAAAGCAGCTTGCAGCGCTTCAGAGGGAAGTCGAGCGCATGAAGCAAGAGTAGTTTAGATTCCCAGCTCTTTAGCCTGCAGGGCGTCCCATCCCACCACCTTACGGATGAACATCTCTCTGGGCATCTGGTCGGGTTCAGCTAGGACTAGACTCTTTGTGATTCTTATGTCCGGGTTTGACTCGATAGTCCGCTTGTAGCGCTTCAAGTCTACTATCTTCGCGCCGTTCTCCACCTTCTGAAGCTGGGAAATAGCCTCAAAGGCGCTTCTGACGTACCACCTCAGCTTAGGATCCTTCGAGTCACTATAAGCGCTGGTCACACGCTGGAAGTGCGGGATAATCGTGATGACTGTTCCTCCACTCCTTGTCCTGGTCCTCTTCCTATGCTGTGATGGCCGCCGTTCAGTTTCACCGGCCCCTCGCGATTCAGGGAGTTTCCCCCTTTTGTAATCATCGATCAGGGTGAGGAATGGATTCTCCTCTTTCTTCTCTGTCACCGTTCCACCACTCCGTTGAAAGGGCCCCTCGCTCTGGCGGAATTAATACTAGAGAAGGCAACACGCTCCGCGTATGGTCCCAAGGCAGAAGAGACACCCTTAGCCCCCAACACGCCCTATGCTACCCCTACTGAGATAAATCCTGAGATGGATAACTTGGGCAGTAGGCCACTGGGCGACGCGTAACCGGTCCTCCTGTTACTACATCAGGCTGTGTGAATGTGCATGACCTCACGTGGTCATACGACCCACTGTTGGTAGTTGGGGTCCTGAGTCTATGCTACTGAGAGCTCGTCCAGCCGAGCTAGGATATTGGGTATGTCAAGATCCTCGACCAGCCTCTTCCCCATGTCAGTGAGAACGTACTCGAAGTAGTTCCTTCCCTTATCGTTGAGGACTGGTTGGACGGCCACGATCTTCTGTGCCGTGAGAGAGTTGAGTCTTGATGTGAGAGAGGAGTCTGAGACGTTCAGCTTGGTCTTCAAATGCACATACCTCATTGGGCCATGCTCGTAGAGCTCAGAGAGGATGTTGAAGTTGATGGCATCCAAGACGGAATCCGTTGACATTCGTCACCTTGTCGTCGTATGTTCCAATTTAAGGGTTTACGACCAAGGGTATGTATTCTCCGTCCAGAAAGTGAAATTCCATGAACCATGATAATCTTTTTAAGGAAGTGATTTCCATTTAGAGAGTATGCTCCACATTCGCAGTGATTATATCAGGCCACGTGGGCGACATGGTGGTGGTTAAGCGTGAAGCCTCCTCCAACTCCAATGGTAAACGCCGTATCAGATGTTATGACCTTGAAGGGCGCCACACACGCCCATGTTCTACTGTGTGATGATG
>JAFMAI010000006.1 GCA_029785085.1 Nitrososphaerota archaeon
GCACCCACCGGGGGCGGGTTCGGAGGGAAACAGGACGCGCCGGACGAGGTCTGCTCGATGGCGGCCCTCGGCGCCTGGCTGACGAAGAAGCCCGCCCTCCTGGCGTTCTCCAGGAAGGAGTCGACGGCGTTCCACCCCAAGCGCCACCCCATGGTCTTCGAAAGGGAGATGGGGGTCTCTTCCGACGGCAGAATAACGGCGGTCAGGGCCAACATACTCTCCGACGGCGGAGCCTACGCCTCCCTGAGCGAACGTGTGCTCTTCGTGGCTACCACGGTGGCTGCCGGCCCCTACGATGTGCCCAACGTGCATGTGGACGGCACGGTGGTCTACACCAATAACGTCCCCATGGGCGCCTTCAGGGGGTTCGGGAAGCCGCAGGCGGTCTTCGCCGCGGAACTGCAGATGGACGAAGCGGCGGAGAAGCTCCGGATGGACCCCGCCGAGTTCAGGCTCCGCAACGTCCTCAGGAGCGGGTCGACCACCCCCACAGGGCAGGTCCTGACAGGCGGTGTCGGGCTGGAGGAGTGCCTTCTCCAGGCGAGGGCGGCGTCGGGGTGGGGGAGGAAGCGCGCGGCGGGGCGGGGGACGGGGGCGAAGCGGCGCGGGGTCGGCATGGCCTGCTCGATTCATCCCGAGGGGCTCACGGGGGAGGCGGATGCGGCGACGGCGTCGGTCGAGGTAACCTCCGACGGGCGCGTGATCGTGAGGACGAGCCTGACGGAGTACGGGCAGGGTATCCACACCGGCTTCGTCCGTATAGCTTCGAAGGTGCTGGGGACGAGCCCGAGGAGGGTGTCGATCGAGAACCCGGACACGGCCCTGGTCCCCGACACCGGCCCTACCGTGGCTTCCCGGAGCACGGTCTTCGGAGGGAAAGCGGTCCTCCTCGCGGCGGAGAAGCTCAGAGGGACTCTGTCGAAGGTCGCGTCCGAGATGCTCTCCTCTCCCGCCGAGGAGTTGGTCTTCGAGCGCGACGTGGTGAGGGGCCGGGAGGGAGAGGCGGGGTTCGATGAAGTCGTCTCCGAGTGCCTCAGGAGAGGGATCAAGCTGAACGAAGAAGGGAGAGTGGTGAAGCCGATGCCGTTCTGGGACAAAGAGGCCGGGCGCGGGGACCTGGCGCCCTCCTACTGCTTCGCCGTCCACGTGGCCGAGGTCGAGGTGGACGTGGAGACAGGGAAGGTGGACGTGGTGAACTACACCGCGGCCCACGAGTCCGGGAAGGTCATAGCCAGGGACCAGTTCGAGAGCCAGATCATCGGAGGGGTGGCCCAAGGGCTGGGGTACGCCCTAATGGAGGAGCTGATCATGAGCGGCGGGGTGATAAGGAACAAGACGTTCCTCGACTACCACATCCCTACAGCGGCCGATGTCCCCGACGTCAAGGTCCTGGTGGTCGAGGAGCCCGACGAGTTCGGGCCCTTCGGGGCGAAGGGGATCGGAGAGGGGGGGCTAGAGCCTGTGGCCGGGGCGGTCGCCAACGCGCTCTACGACGCCCTCGGGTTCCCCATCCGCAGGTTCCCATTCACCCCCGAGAGAGTCTCGGACGCCATCGAGGAGAAAGGGAGGCGGGTGAGGTGAGGCCTTTCCAGTACCTGGCCCCTTTCCCGAGCTTCAGGTACCTGGCGCCGAAGAGCGTCGGAGAGCTGCTGGACTCCCTCGAAGTCGGGGGGGAGGGCTCGGTTGTCATAGCCGGCGGGACAGACCTTATGATGGCCCTGAAGGAGCGGACGACGACTCCGGACGCGGTCATCGACATTAGCCGCCTCGGCAGGGAGCTGGGAGGGATACGAAAGGGCGGGGGAGCGCTGCGCATCGGCGCCCTGACGACCTTCGCGGAGATAGAGGCGAGCCAGCTTGTCGACAGGTTCGCGGAAGCGCTTAAGACAGCCGCGGCCAACGTGGGGACCCTCCAGATCAGGAACCTGGCCACCATAGGTGGCAACCTCGCCACGGCCTCCCCGGCCGGAGACTCGGCCCCCCCTCTGATAGCCTTGGGGGCGCGCGTGAAGATTCTGAGCAGGTCGGGCGAGAGGACGGTCCCTGTCGAGAGCTTCTTCAGGGGGGTCAAGAAGAACGCCCTCCTCAGGGGGGAGGTGGTGGCTGAGGTCGCCCTGCCGGCGCGGGAGGGGGTTTCGAGCGCCTGGGCGAGGGGGGCCGTGAGGAACGAGAACGCTCTGTCCACGGTCTCGGTGGCGGTCTCGGCGTCCATAGCTAACGGAAGGTTTGGGGAGAGCAGGGTGGCGCTAGGGGCGGTCGCGCCCACCCCGATGCTCGCGGAGAAGAGCTCCAAGCTGATGACGGAGGGGGATGCCACGGCAGAGAAGGCCGAGGAGGTCGCGGCGCTCGCCGCGGAGGAGGCAAGGCCGATAACAGACATAAGGGCTAGCGCCGCCTACAGGAAGCGCCTGGTCTTCGTGCTCACCAGGAGGCTCATCGCGGGGCTCCTCTCGGAGGCGGGGGCCGCATGAGCGGCAAGGTCAGGGCGAGGTTCAAGCTCAACGGTGAGGACGTGACTGCCGAGATGGAGCCGAACCAGACTCTGTGCGACTACCTGCATGACGTGGCGGAGAAGACAGGGGTGAAGAAGGGGTGCGACACCGGCGAGTGCGGGGCGTGCACCGTCCTGATGGACGACAAGCCGGTGACCTCATGCCTCGTCCTGGCGCCCCAGGTCGACGGCCGGGAGGTGGTCACGGTCGAGGGGCTCGGAACGAAGTCCCGGCCCAGCCCCGTCCAGTGGGCCTTCGTCGAATTGGACGCCGTCCAGTGCGGGTACTGCATCCCGGGGATGATCGTGACCCTGTCCTGGATACTCGAGCACGCGCCCCAGGCCTCCGACAGCGAGGTCAGGCGCCTGATGTCGGGGAACCTCTGCAGATGCACAGGTTACCTGCAGCAGGTCGAGGCGGTGAGGAGGGCCGCAAAGAGGGCGGCGGCCGGCGGCGCCCCGGAACCGCACGACATTTATTAGCCTCTGGCTAGAGCGGCCGTCAATGGCCGTCGGGGTGCGCGAGTACGTCGAGGCGGCCCTGGGGAAGCGCCCGCTGACGCTGCTCATTAGAGGGGCGAAGCTGGTTAACGTGAACACGGGGGAGATATACCCAGCCTCCATAGGCTCCTACGGGGACAGGATAGTCTACGTCGGCCCCGGCGGGAGGGCCCCGCCCGCCGAGGATGTCATCGACGCCAGGGGGGCCTACGCCCTCCCCGGCTTCATAGACACCCACCTGCATGTGGAGAGCACGATGCTGACGCCGGCGAGGTTCGCGGAGGCGGTCATCCCCCACGGAACGACCACGGCGTTCGCCGACCCCCACGAGATCGCCAACGTCCTCGGCAAGGACGGGGTGAGGATGATGGTGGAGAACGCGAAGGGGCTTCCGATGAAGCTGTACTTCCTGGCGCCCACCTGCGTCCCCGAGTCGCCGGCTGTCACATCGGGAGCCGAGATATCCCCCGCCGACGTCGCGGAGATGGTCTCCTGGGAAGGCGTCGCGGGGCTGGGGGAGGTGATGGACTTCGACGCCGTTCTCGCCATGACCCCCAAGATGGAGGAGATACTGGAGATAGGGCGGAGGCTCGGGCTGCTCATCGACGGCCACAGTCCCCTGCTCTCCGGCCGGGAGTTGTCGGGGTACATGGCCGCCGGCCCCGACTCGGACCACGAGAACTTTACTGTGGAGTCGATGCTGGAGAAGCTCCGCGCCGGGATGTACGTGAAGCTCCGGCCACCGTACGTCGCGAACACCAGGAAGTTCGTCGCCGCCCTGAAGGAGCTGCCCACGCCCTGGAATGTCATCATGGTCACGGACGACGTGATGCCCGACAACCTGGAACGGCTGGGTCACCTAGACTACAACTGCAGGTCGTTCATAGAGGCAGGGATGGACCCCATTGAGGCGATCAGGAGCTGCACGCTCAGGCCCGCGCAGCACGTCAGGATGCCCCAGCTGGGGGCCCTGTCCCCGGGGAAGGCGGCCGACGTAGTCCTCGTCGACAACCTGAAGAGGCTCAGGGTCCAGGCCGTGGTCTCGGACGGGGTCCTGGTCGCAAGGGGAGGGAAGATGCTGTCGCGGTGGGCCCCCAGGCCCTTTGGCAGGAGGGCCCTGGACACCATGAAGACCGGGACGCTCGGCCCCGACGACTTCGTGGTGAAGCCCCCGGTGGCGGACGGGGCGCTGACCGTCAACGCCATAGACTTCGGCCTTGTCCGGTCGCCCAAAGACCCCGCCGAGGCTTTCATGGAGTCCGTGCTCACCACACTGACCAGGGCTGAGGTGAGGGCGGAGGGGGGCCTCCTGAAGCTCGACGACCTGGCGGTGGTGCTTGTCTTTGACAGGCACCGCGGCGTCAAGCGGCGCTCCTTCGGCTTCGCCAGGAACCTCATGAAGAGGGGCGCCATCGCCTCGTCTGTGGCCCACGACGGACACAACCTGGTCGTGATGGGGAAGGACCAGAGGGACATGCAGGCCGCCGCGGAGATGGTCACGAGGGGGAAGGGCGGAATCGCCGCCGTCGACTCGAAGCCCCTCGCCTTCGTGGACCTCCCCGTGGCCGGGCTGATGTCGGAGGAGGGGCTGGGCGAGGTCTCGAAGAAGATGAGGGGGCTGAGGTCAGCGTTCAAGAAGATGGGGGTCATAGACCACCCCTACATGCCGGTTGTGGCGCTCCTGACGCTGTCGGTCATACCTCACGCGAGGATCACGGACAAAGGCGTCTATGATGTGGACGGCCGGCGGTTCGTGGAGCCGTTCATCCCCGGTGAGAACCCTTAGATTGTGAAGCGATGGGGGCTCCCGCCTTGGGTTCTGTGCTGATAGAAGGGGGGACCGTGGTGACCATGGACCGCGGCCGCAGGACACTGGAGGACGCCTCCGTGCTCGTGGAGGACGGAAAGGTCGCGGCGGTGGGACGGCGGGACTCGGTCGGAGGGAAGCGGGCGGAGGAGAGGATAGACGCCCGAGGGATGGCGGTGATACCGGGCCTCGTGGACACACACTTGCACCTGGCCCAGAGCCTGATTAGAGGGTACGCGGACGACCTCTCGCTGATCGGGTGGTTGAGGGAGCGGGTCTGGCCGATGCAGGGGAACTTCACGAAGGAAGACGGGAGGGCGAGCGCCCGGCTCTCCCTGCTCGAGATGATGAAGAGCGGCACCACCTCGTTCGTCGGGGTGGACGTGGTCTCCAGGTACGGGTTCGAGGGGATAGCGGAGGAGGTCTCCGCGTCTGGGATGAGGGGGGCACTCGCGAAATCGATAATGGACAGCGGGAGCTACGGCGGGGAGAGGCGCATAATGCACCCCGGGCTGATCGAGGAAAGAGCGGAGTCCCTGGCGGAAGCGAAGTCCATGGCCGGGAGATGGAACGGGGTCAGGGACGGCCGGGTGAAAATCTGGCTCGCGCCCCGCTCCTTGGGAGGGTGTAGCCGCGGCCTCTACGAAGAGGTGGCCGAACTAGCTGTCGGCCTGAAGACGGGTGTCACCATGCACCTGGCCGAGGTCAAGGAGGACGTCAGGTACGCCAAGGAGGCGTTCGGGATGACCCCGGTCGAGTTCGCGGAAGCCGTCGGCCTCGCGGGGCCGCACGTCCTCTTCGCGCACATGGTCTGGGCAGACGACAGGGAGATCGGCCGGCTGGCCGCGACGAAGACGAACGTGGCGCACAACCCTTCGTCCAACCTCAAGCTGGCGTCGGGGGTCCCCCGGGTCCCGGAGATGCTCGAAGCGGGGGTGAACGTCGGCCTCGGGTGCGACGGGGCGCCGTGCAACAACAGCTACGACATGGTCAGGGAGATGAAGCTCGCGGCCGTCATCCAGAAGGCGAGGCTCCTCGACCCGACGGCTATGCCCGCGCAGAGGGTGCTCGAGATGGCCACCATCGGCGGGGCCAGGGCCATGGGGATGGAGAAGGACGTGGGCTCAATCGAGGTAGGGAAGAGGGCGGACCTGGTGCTGGTCGACCTCCGCAAGCCCCACCTCACCCCCCACCCGAATGTCGTCTCAAGCATCGTCTATTCGGCGATGGGGAGCGACGTGGACACGGTGATGGTGGAGGGCAAGGTGATAGTGAAGGGGGGGTCGAGCCTGACCCTCGACGAAGCCGCCGTGGTGCGCGAGGCCAGCGAGAGGGCCGCCGGGCTGGCGGAGCGGAGCGGCATAAGGGCGGGGGACTAACTAGGCCGGGCCTGGCAGGACGGAGGGCGCGCCGAGGGGGGTCGCGCCTGCTCGGGAGCCGGAGGGGCGCCCAAGACGGACAGGGGGCCTAATCGGAGGGAACCGCCGCCGAGCCTCAGCTATCCGGGCTCCTTCCGACCCTTCTCCCTCGGGGTCGGGTCCGCGGTGATCCGGGTCCCCGAACCCCCTTCAAGCGCCTCGGCTCCCTTCCTGAACGAGGCTATGACCCCGAGAGCGCCTCCCCGCTCGACGAACCGGACGCAGGCGAGCACCTTGGGGCCCATGCTGCCGGCCGGGAAGTGTCCTTCGCCGGCGTGCCGCCGGGCTTCAGTCGCCGTCATCCTGTCGATCCCCCTCTCGCCTGGCTTTCCGTAGCTGAGCTTGACCTTCTCCACGTCCGTGAGGATGAGGAGGGCATCGGCGTCCACCGCCTCGGCGAGCTTCTCGGCCGCCAGGTCCTTGTCCACGACCGCGTCGACCCCCCGCAGCCTCCCCCGGCGGTCGGGGACTACGGGTACCCCACCTCCCCCGGAGGCGACGACTATGGCCCCCGACCTGACCAGGGTCGAAATCGCCCCCGCCTCGACAATCCCTATGGGCTCGGGGGAGGGGACGACCCTCCGGAAGGCTCTCGCGCCGCGGGGCTTCACGCGCCTGATGACATACCCCCTCTCCTTGGCGAGCCTCTTCGCGGTCCCCTGGTCGTAGAACGGGCCTATCGGCTTGGTCGGGTCCCCGAACGCCCCGTCTTTGGCATCGACCAGCACCTGAGTCACGACGGAGACCACCGGGCGGGCGATCGAGCACTCCTTCAGGGCGTTCCCGATCTCCCTCTGCAGGAGATAGCCGATCTGACCCTGGGTCATAGAGTCCAGGACGTGCAGAGGCTGAGGGGGGACGTCAGCTGCCGACAGCTCCTGCTGCAGCGCCAGGTTTCCGACCTGCGGGCCGTTCCCATGGGTGAGGACGACCTGGTGGCCCGCCTTGACAATCTCGAGGATCTGCCGCGATGCCGCGAGCGCGTTCCGGACCTGGGCCGCGTACACCCCCTGCCGCGTTTTGCCGTCGAGCGCGTTCCCCCCCAGGGCGACGACGACCCTCAAGCGGTGGAGCTCCAGGGGCCTGTCATTGCTGACGGTGCGTCTTCTTTGATAGTTAAGCCCTTGTCGCGGCTGCGTTGGCTCTGTCCCGTATTCTTGGTGGTTCATGAGGCTGTCCCGCCTTTGGTGGTGAGTGCGCCTCTCATCAGCGAGAGCCATTTGTTTTCTCCTTCCACCACCAAGCCCGCCCTCTGCGCGGGAGTCTGCCCCTCTAAGGCTTGGTGGGGCTTGACGAAGTTATAGTGAATCCTCGCCCCTTCCGCGAGAGGGGCCTTCATGCTCTTCCAACCCCTCTGAACCTTCACCCTCTCATGTAGCGTCCCGTTCAGCCTCTCAATCCGGTTGTTGTGGGCGTGGGGCTTCCCGACCCCCTCCGCGCGACCAACTCCGGCAACCTTGTACAGGAGAAGATAGTCGGCCAGGACATACCTGTCGTGGAGTCTCAGAGGCCTGAGCGGCTCCCGCTCGACCTTCAGGCCGAACTCCATCTCCGCTCTGACAGGATAGCCGTGGCCTACAGGAAGTGGCTCGGGGGACTGGGCCTGTCATTCGGGACCGCATAGAAAGACTCCAAACCCTACCGTGGCAGGAGAGAGCCAGCGGCGAGCATCGATCTCGCGACCTTTCGCTTACGAGGCGAACGCTCTACCAGGCTGAGCTACGCTGGCTCGGGTTCGGCCCCTCTCGTCATGCAATAAAGCCTTGACCTGGATACAGGGCTCATCGGACCAGGTCGAGATACTTGAGGCCCGTGCCTGTGTTGTAGAGCAGCACCTCCTCGTCCCTCGCGACCGCCCCCGCTTCGAGGAGCCTGCGATGCCCCGCGAGCGTGGCCGCGCCCTCCGGGCTCGCGAACACCCCTTCCTTGGCGAGCGACTTCATCGCTTCGAGTATCTCAGGGTCGGGGACGGCCACGGCCCCTCCCCCGCTCTCGCGCAGTACCGCCACAATCTGCTTGCCCGCGAACGGCCTCGGCACCCGGAGCCCAACCGCTATCGTAGTGCCGTCAGGGAAGCCTGGGTCGGGGGCATCCTTCCCAGTGTCCAAAGCATCAACTATCGGCGCGCACGCTTCCGACTGAACGGAGAACATCTTGGGCCTGTCGCTCCCGAGGAGGCCCAGTTTCTCCATCTCGTCCAACGCTTTCCACATGCCCAGGAGGCCCGTCCCGCCTCCCGTGGGGTAGATTATCGCCCCTGGGAGCTCGAAGTCTGTCTGCTCGGCGACCTCGTAGCCCATCGTCTTCTTCCCCTCCAGCCGGTAGGGCTCCTTGAGGGTGGACATGTCGAAGTAGCCGTCCATCTGCGTCCTCATCCTCGCCCCCGCGTCGCCTATGTTCCCCTCCACCTGCACCACCTCCGCGCCGTATTGGACGCACTCCTTCACTATCGATTGTGGAGTCTCCGTGGGCATGAAGACCCGGGCGGCCAGCCCTCCCCGGGCGGCATAGCACGCCAGGGCCGAGCCGGCGTTCCCAGCTGACGGCACGACGAGCTTCTTCAAGCCGAGGTCCTTAGCCTTTGACACGGCCACCGCCATCCCCCTGGCCTTGAAGGTCCCCGTAGGGATGAGCCCGTCGTCCTTGAGAAGCAGCCCAGACTTCAGCCTCACCACCGGGGTCATCCCCTCCCCCAGCGTCACCACGTTCTGGGGCGCGATGCCGGGGAGGACCTCTGAATATCTCCAGAGGGTCTTCTGTCTCCGCCGGAGGCTCTCCTGGGTGAGCGTCTCCTTGGCCTTCTCATAGTCATACAGGCAGCTCAGGATTGACCCGCAATCGGGGCACGTGCCGAGCGGCCTATCCTGGGCGAATCCCCTCATACAGGAGGTACACCTGACCTCCAGGATGGTGGACGCTTCAGTGGCTCGTCCCCGGCTGTTCATCATTCTCACGCGCGTCCGTTCCGGCCATTAACCCTTCGCAGGCTTTTTAGAACGTCGGCCGGGGGCGAGGCTTGCGCGGGGGTCGCCCAGCATGGTCAACGGCGTGGGACTGAGGCTCCCATCCCTTAGGGGTTCGAGGGTTCGAATCCCTCCCCCCGCACCACAACCCCCCGCCGCCAAGGAGACGGGACAGAGCCTTCGCCGCCGCAGCCAAGGTTTAAGCCCACGATGCCCTGCTACAACAGGGTGGAGCACAGGGAAGGATACGCGTCCGTGCTCGGGTTCGACCTCTTCTACAGGCAGTTCGGCGAGCCCGTGAGGGGGGACGTCCTCGGCCTCCACGGGGGCCCTGGGATGACACACGACTACCTGCTCTCCTTGGCTGACCTGGCGGAGCACGGCTACCGGGTGACCCTCTACGACCAGTTAGGCTGCGGCAAGTCGCAGGTACCGAAGGACCCTGCCCTCTTCGTGCCGGAGCACTACGTAGAGGAGGTGGACGCGTTCAGGAAGGAGATGAAGCTGGGCCGGCCGCATCTCATAGGCTCCAGCTGGGGCGGGATGCTCGCGATCGCATATGCCCTGAAGTACCAGGGGAACATGTCGACGCTGACCACTGTGGGGGGCCTTCACAGCGTCCCCCTCACCGTAAGAGAGATGCAGCGGATGAAAAAGAGGCTCCCCGCCGGCGTCCAGGCCACCATGGCGAAGTACGAGTCTCTGGGAGAGTACGCGAACCCGGAGTACGCAGACGCGGTCATGGTCTACTACAAGAAGCACCTGTGCAGGCTCGATCCATGGCCAGACGAAGTGAGCTACTCTCTGAAACACGTCAGCAAACCGGTGTATGGGACGATGAACGGCCCGAACGAGTTCACTATAACCGGCAACATCCGCTATTGGGACGTGACCAGCCAGCTGCGCACCATAAGGGTCCCGACCCTCGTCCTCGGAGGGAGGTACGACGAGGTCTCGCCAGTGGTCGCCAGGGAGATCCACAAGCACGTCAAGGGGTCAGAGTTGACCGTCTTCCCGAAGAGCTCCCATCTCCCCTTCTGGGAAGAGCGGGGTGCCTTCATGAAAAGAGTCCTCCGCTTTCTAGGCTCGCACTACAGCTGACGGCCCGCGGTCTTGGCCGAGAATCGACTCAATGGGCCCACCCAGGCAGCCATCGCTGTGAGGCACCGAGGGTGGGGGTATCAGGACCTGGGCCGCTCTGCCGTCGTTCCAGCCACAGATCCTTCTGCCGCCTCGAACTCTCGCACCGACCCCTCCTGTCCCTGCTCTACGAACTCAGGCTTCAGCGACCGCAGCACAGCTATCGCCTCGTCGGCCCTCAGGCGTCGCGTCCGGATGAGATAGGCCGCCAGCACGCACCCGGTCCTCCCTTCTCCTGCGAGGCAGTGCACCATGACCGCCTTCCCCTCCTTCCTGCGGTCTAGGATGTACCCTACCGCCCTTTCCATGGACTCGACGCTGGGGGGGAGGTGGTCGTGCATCGATACATGCCCAACGTCCAAGGGGTACCCGGCTGTCCACGCCGCCGGCAGCGGCCGCTCCGTGAGCGTGAGGACACTGCGTATGCCGTTTTTCACCAGCCATCCCACCTGCTCCCTGGAAGCAGGGTACCCGGACCCAGCAAGGGAGGTGCCTTCAATCCAGACGAACCCAGTGGGCTCGTCAGCCGCCAACGCTCTGACCCTCCTTAGGAAGACCCCGCCGGTGCCCAAAATCGGGACTTTCTGGTCCCTGCTGTTTTAGAACCTTTAGGCTTGGACTACTTCGAGGCGCCCGTAGCGGCCGACGTTCAGCCGCAGCTCCCCGCGGAAGCTGTTCGTGTAGCCGTTGGTTATCCTCACCTTGGAGCCCTGCTTCACCATGTCAATCTGATCGTCCCAGAGTGAGAGCTTGATCTGGCCCGTTTCGTCCTTCAACATGCAGTCGGCCACCCTCGCCTCACCCCCGGTCCTCAGGTTGACGTTCCGGGGCTCTGCCATCTCGACGATCTCGCCTTCTGCGTCGACCCTCCTCATGCCGTCGCGCAGATCGTGTATGTTCATATGAGTCGCTGGTCACCGGACAGCATTATTTAACATTGAAGCGCCTGTAGAGCCTTCGGAAACCGTTTAATGAGAAAGGGTTTGGCTGCCACACCAGTTGACAGCAGGACTAACAGAAGCCGGTCTCCTCATCCTGGCGTTCGCCGCACCTTTCGTCCTGCTCCTTGCTCTCTTTCCGTCCTATCTCAGAGCCCTCACAAGGCTGGGACGCGTGGCTGATGACGCCCACAAGAGCCCTCCGACCAAGGTTCCAATGCCAGCTGGGCCTCTGCTCTTCGCTGGCTTGGCTGTCGGCGAACTGGCTGTGGCCGTCGGGTTCCGGACCTACGTCCCGGTGGCGGTGGCGGCCGGCGCCGGCGTGGCCTTTGCCATCGGGCTTGTCGACGACCTATACGTCTTGGGGGGGAAGACAAAGCCTATTCTGCTCCTCCTCGCCGGCATCGCATTCGTCTCTCTGAGCGTACTGCAGCCCACGCTCTACCGGGCAGACATCTTCTTCCCCATCCTCGGGGACACGGCCCCTCACTTCATCATCTACACCGTCCTGGCGGTGGCCGCCTTCCCGGTGGTCGCCAACGCGTTCAACATGATGGACGCGTTCAACGGCGAGATTTCATGGTTCACCCTGCTCACCTCGCTGGCGCTGCTGGTCGGGGTCACTTCGCGCGCTCTGTTCCAGAGCAGTTTCTCGCCCTCTAGGGTGGCTTCTTCGCTCCCTCTGGTGGCGGTCGCAGCAGCCTTCCTGATCTACAACCGCTACCCCTCGAGGGCTTTCGATGGCGACAGCGGCAGCCTCATGTTCGGGGCCGCGTTCGCAGGGCTCGCCGTCACCGGAGGGGTGGAGATAGCCGCCATCATAGCCATCGTCCCTGCCATCCTGAACTCCTTCTACACACTCTCCAGCGTCAGAGGCTTCGTCGAAAGGAGGAAGATGGCCTCCAGGCCCACTTACATCGGCGAAGACGGTCTGCTTCACGCGTCGATGGAGAAGGACGCGCCAAACACCCTGGTCAGACTCGTCCTCCTGACCTCGTCGATGTCTGAGCGCGAGCTGGTAGCTAACATCGTGTCGCTGACCGCAGTTGCCTGCGTGTTCTCGGTCATCATCTCTCTCATGACCTGGGTGATCTAAGCTGAGGCTCCTGCCTCTCTTCATGATAGAGCTAGCTGCCTTTCTGCTCATCATCCTGGAGACCTATGTCTTCTTCACGTTCGTCGTCCCTCTGGGGCCCATCCCGCACACCCTCACGGACTACACTACCCTCGCGCTCCTCAAGATGTTCCTCATCCTCGTATTGGGCGCCCTTTGGTTCGTTGTCCTAGACGGCCTGACCAAACTCTATGTGCGGACCAGGGTCAGGAACGCTCCCAGGCCTTCATCCTAGCGTCGAACTCCTTCCTGCTGTACGCGACCCTGGCCGGGACCCCCATGACCACCTTCCCCGGGGGCACGTCTCTCGTCACCACGGCCCCCATGGCGACGACCGCGCGTCGCCCGACCGTGACGCCGGCCTTGATGACCGCTCTCGCGCCGACGACCGCTCCGTCCTCTATCGTGACCCCGATCATCTTCTTGCTGGGCGGATACGGGTCGTTGGTCAGCACCGCAGCAGGGCCTATGAATACCCCCTTCCCTATCCTGGACTTGGGGGGGATGTACGCGCTCCCTTCGATCATGGTCCCGCTCCCCACCTTCACGTCGTAGTCGACGTGGGCCAGCGAGCCGATCTTCACGTCGTCCCCTATCTCTGTCCCGGACCCCACGTAGGCGAAGTGCCACACGCGCACGTTCTTCCCGAGCTTCGCATCCGGCGCGATGAAGTTGATTACCTTCGTCCTCTCACCTGAGATAGATGGGCGTCCCCGACGCGCTTGACGCCAGCACCGCCTCCGCCACCCTGAGGACGTTGAGCCCGTCCCTCCCCGTGACCAGAGGGTGTCTCTTTTCTTCGATCGCGGAGACGAACTCTTTCAGTTCGAGGGTCAGCGGTTCCTGTACCGGTCTCGTTGGGACCGTGGTGACCTCGCCCTCGTGTATGCTGGTCTGCTGAGTCACGAAGTCGACGTCCACCACCCCTCCAGAGAAGACCGCGCTCATGGTCCGCACGCGGTGGGGGGTGATCCAATTGGTGACGAGGAAGGCGGTCCTCTGGCCGGAGAAGCCCAGCAGGATGGTCGCGAAGTCTTCGTGCTCCGGCGGGTCGCGCATGGACCCGACCCTGGCGTAGACCACCTTCGGCACCTCCCCGAAAAGCCAGCAGGCTGTGTCGATGTCGTGGACAGACGCGTCCTGCACGATGCCAACGTCGCTGATGCCCGCCCCCATCCTGTTCTCCCGGTGGAACTCCAGGAGGATGGGCTCCCCTAGCCTTTTCTCGGATATCATCCGCCTCAGGGCAGTGATGGGTGGGTTGAAGCGCTCGATGAACCCAACAGTCAGCGCCCTTTCTGCCTTCCTGGCCGCTTCGATCAGGGCTTCCCCGTCCTTCACCGTAGTCGACAGGGGCTTCTCGACGAAGGCGTGGAGCCCCGCCGCAAGCGCCTTGGTGGCGACCTGGAAGTGGGTCGTGGCTGGCGTGCAGATCGTGACGCCGTCCAACTGCTCCTTCTCGAGCATCGCCTCCAGCGAGAGGTAGGCGGGGACGCGATACTTCTTGGAAAGGGCCTCGGCCCTCTCCACATTCATGTCGCAGACCGCGGCCAGACACTGGAGCTCGTTCAACACCCGGACGTGGTTCTTTCCCCACCCGCCGGTCCCTATGACGGCTATGCGCGTCAACTGTTTTGCCGCCGCCAGAAAACAGGATTTAGGGTTATGCCGCTCACTCTCTCCTCAGGTCAGGGGTCGCCGAGATTATGGTGGTCTCTTCTCCCCTCAGGCTCTTCCTGGATGACTTCAGCGACTCCAGGTCGTCCTTGGAGCATGCTATCACCACGTTGTGCTTGAGCGGGTCGAAGGGCTCAGGCCCACCTCTGGCCCTCCCTGCGAGAAGCTCGACGTCTGTCACGTAGTCCCTGAGCCTCTGCTGTATGCTCTCGGCCACCTGCAGCCGCTCCCCGCGCATCTCATATCTGTCCAGCGACCAGAGCAGGGAGATCTTAGTCCTGCTGGCTTTCAACTGCTTCTCTTTGAGTGCTTCCCTGGTCTCGTCCACGACGTACCTGACGTAGTTGTCGAAGCTCTTCAGGGCCGCCCCGGCCAGATATGCCACGGCTTCGCCCGCCTCTTCGCTGGCTTGGATGGCCTTCAACTCATAGAGGTATCTTGTGAACTCATCCAGGTAGGCCTCCGAAGGCCTCTGAAGTGAGACCTTCGCCTCCCTGGCTTTCCGCGCAATCTCAATCTCCGTCACCGAGGCCACCGCTGTCTTCATCACAGACGCGGCATACTCGAGTTCGGCTGAGAACACGTTCTGCGAGCTCGGGGAGTAGCCCAGGGCCTGCAGCGGCCCCTTCTCCCGAATCCCGGCGAAGGCCACGACCGCTGGCTTCTGTTCCCTCGGCCTGAGGGGCATGTAGGCATACGTGAGGGTGGCGCCGACCTGCAGCCCGGTCTGCTTTTCAACCAGCATAATGTTGTCCGAATTTCCCCCGGGGCCTGAAGGGATTGCGTTGACCAGACACACCCCCTTGGACAGATATTTCGCAAGGTCCCGCAGCTTGGAGCCCGCTTCGATGAGCGTCTCCTCTGACGGGCGCCTCAACTTTGGGGTGAAAAAGACGACCTGCGCCTCCCCAAGGACCTGCTCAAGTGGCTTGAAGCTGAGCAGAGGCTCCTCTGCCATCACAGCCTGCAGGTCCAGGTTCCTCTTCAGGAGGCTCGGGTCCAGCTCCATGGCCATCTGAAGCGTCTCGTCTACAATGGTGACCTGGGCGGTGTCGACAAGGTCAGCCGCCAGCCTATATGCTTCGCTGGTGAGTCCGTACATGGCAACCTTGATCTTTGGCAAAGGCTCCTATCGGCAAGCAACGGTTCGGTATTATACTTTGAAGTCCACCTTTGCATGAAACGCGGGCAAACGGATTAGTATGCACCCCTGGAATCGAGAAACGCGAGTGTCTCCATGAGAGTCTGGTTTGACGTTCTGACCCCGAAACAGGTGCTTTTCTTCGGCCCCATGGTCGCAGAACTCACGTCTCTGGGGGCGGAGGTCCTGGTTACTTCACGCAGGTACAGGGAGGTCGGCCCCCTCGCCGCCCGGGCTGGCTTGAATATGACTTTCGTAGGTGAAAGGGGACGCAAAGGGAAGGAGGAACAGCTCCTGGCGGCGACCAGGAGACAGGAGGAGATGATACCGCTGGTGAAGCGGTTCGGGCCGAACGTGGCGGTCTCCACAGCGTCGGCGGTGTGCGCCAGGGTGGCCTTCGGCCTTGGGATCAAGCATGTTGCTGTGAACGACTCTCCACACTCAGAAGTCGCCGGGCGGCTCTCCCTGCCCTTGAGCCATCGCCTCCTCTGCCCCTGGGTCATACCGTACGGGGCCTGGGCGCCTTACGGCCTGCGGAGGGACCAGGTGACCACCTACCGGGCCCTGGATCCTGCAGCATGGCTGAAGAGGCCGCCTATCTCGGGGCCGGTCCCGGGGCTGGACCGTTCCAGGGACACCATCACGGTCAGGTTCCAGGAGAGCGACGCCCCCTACCTGGCCCGGGCTGACATGAACTGGTCTGACAGGGTGCTCGCCTCCCTGGCCGAGGAATTCTCTGACGCCAACATAGTGGCGCTGTGCAGATATGACTATCAGGTCGAGGAGGTGAAAGGCAGGTTCGGGTCGAGGGTCATCGTACCGGAGGAAGTGGTCGGGGGGCACGACCTGTTGGCGGTCACTGACCTCTTTGTCGGCATGGGTGGGACCATGAGCGCTGAGGCCGCCCTGATGGGGGTGCCGACTATCTCGGCTTTCCAGGGCTCACTCTACACCGACAGGTACCTGATGAAGGTCGGCCTGCTTGAGAAGGCTGCGACGCCCTCTTCGATAGTCTCCAAGGCCAGGCGCCTCCTCGAGGGCTCGACCAAGGCCAAGATAGCCCGCAGGGCACGGAGCGTCCTGGACTCGATGGAAGACCCTGTCCTCCGGGTAGCGACACAGATAGAGAAGACAGCCAAGCAAGCCTAAAACACCGCGCTAGGGTGCGTCCGTCCGCAGCCCGGTCGTCTAGTTGGTCAAGGATGGAGGCCTTTGGAGCCTTCGACCCTGGTTCGAATCCAGGCCGGGCTAGTCTTCGATCGCTCAGAATAGACTCATTGGTAAACACGACACAATTCCGACGAATTGAACCCATCGGCGACGGGACCTTCGGGTCGGGCCACTGTGGTCGTAGTCTCAGCGTGGCAGGCTCGCCTCAAGCAGGGCACGTCCGAAAGCCTAGGTCAATCGTTCCCTAAATAGCCTAACCTGTTAGGGAGCGGGCGGAACAATGAAAAAGTTCCAAAGTAAGAGGACATCCGCGATACTTGCTCTTTCCCTCCTCGTCACGTCATCATTCGCCGTGCTAGCGCTCGCAGTCCCGGCAGCAGCCGCACAGACTTTTCTAACTTCGAACGGTACCCTCGACAGCACGTCCTCTTGTACTGCTCTCGGCGGAACGATATTCTCGGGGAATTCGTTCATCTGTGACATCTCTGCTCCTCTGGTCATCCCCGCGAACGTCACCGTCACAATAGCTCCCGGATGGGGGCTGGACTCCAGCGGTTCGGTTGAAAACGTGGGCACCATAGTCATCACTGCTCCCACTCCCTCATCTTTTGGCGTCGGAGGGGACCTTCAGAGCTACTATGGGTCCTTCGACAATACCGGGACGATCCTCAACCTGTACGCGTTGTCGAACTATCGAGGAACCTTCGACAACTACGGACTGGTCTTCAGTTCCGGCTCGGCGACCGTGTACAATCTCGGGACCTTCACCGACTACTGCAGCGGTTCGGTGCTCGGGGGGACCATCCAGTACAACCCGGTAGCCCATTCCTGCTTTGACACCGTCACATCCGCCATCTCGAGCCTCTCCTCGTCGCTATCCTCGGGGCTCTCTGCAATCGAGTCAGACCTTTCCTCCGGCTTCTCCACCGTCTAGGGCGACATCGCTTCCCTTTCCACGACGGTGACCAACGGCTTCTCGACAGTTGAGTCAGACTTGGGCGGGATATCGAACCAGCTCACTTCCCTGCAGTCAGCAGTCTCGAGCCTGGGAAAGCCCCCGCAGGTGGTCACGGGCAGCGGCGAGAGCACCCTGACCCCCACTTCAGACACCTCAACAGTCTTCACGGGCTCGTCCAACCAGCTAGGCACCGTGACCCTCACCCTGAACGCGACGGGTGTCGGTCATCAGGACTCGGTCACGGTCAGATACTACACTGACCCAGGCGACTCAGGCTTCTATCTCCAGCAAACCATCGCCTCCAAGGGAGACGTCCCATTGTTCACAACCAGCGTCGCGGCGTGGAAGGTCGTGATAGTAGCATCGTTCGGCTCTGCGACGGGGAGCATCTCCGTCAACTGGGCATATTCGGCCGTCGAGCCGCCGTCCTAGGGGGCTTCCGCCCTATCTTTTTCTCGCAGCCCGAGACCAGGTGGATTGCACAGTCACAGCAGGTTGGCTGCGAATCCTAGGACGAACCCGACGAAGACACCCGCGTAGGCTAGCCCCAGCCTGCCAGAGTCGGGCTCCGAAAGGAGGTTCCTGAGCATAGGGAGTATCACGTAGAGCATGGTCCCGACCGCGAGGCCGTAGAGGACCAAGTCGAATATGGTGGCGTTGTATATGTAACCCAGTGCCCCTCCGAGAACCGTCGGCGCCCCTCCGACGAAAAGCGCCCCGGCGAGCACCCTTCCATTCCCATCCATGGCGCCCAAGAAGGGGGAAGCGATGGGGAGCCCTTCCATCGAGTTCTGAAAGACGAACCCGACCAGTACGACCAGGGCCGCGCCGGTGAACCCTATGCCCACACTCAGGGCCCCGAAGAGCATCCCCTCGGTCAGGTTTTGAAACGCGATTCCGATTGCTATGACCATGGCCAGCTGGGACGGCGCCAGCCCGCCCTTCCTCCTGCTCCCCATCACAAAGAGGGCCGCGAACCCAGCCGCCATGGACGCGGCAAACACGAAATCGTTCACTGGCGAAGAGCCATATCCATAGAGGGAGCCTTCGTAGAGGGAGCCAGCTGCGTCAAGGAAGACGTCGCCTATCAGGAAGATGAGGATGCCTATGGCCACCGCGTTGAGGAAGCTCATCCTCCTCCTGTCCTGATTCCCCCGCATGACAAGCGGGAGGGAGATGAAGATTGAGAACCCGATGACCGCGGAGAGCGCCACCGCGTCCATGAACCCTACCATCGGCAGGGTCGAAAAAATAACATATGTTATAACAGTTTGCCCTAACTCTAGTATCCGAGACCAGCCCGTGCAAACCTTAATGGCAAGAAAGCGGTCCGCAGACCGACGTGTCCTTGCAGCCTCGCCTCCACGAGCCCTCAGGCAAGGCAGCCGAGCTGTTTCGTGACCTGCCTGGCGGGAAGATCCAGTGCACTGCCTGCGCGAGGTTTTGCCAGATGGGGGATGGCCAGGTGGGGCTCTGCGGGGTCAGGGGGGTCGTGGGCGGCAAGCTCTACCTCCTGGTCTACGGCAGTGTCATGGCCGGCCACGTCGACCCCATCGAGAAGAAACCGGTCGTCCACTTCAAGCCTGGCTCAAAGATACTCTCCATGGCTACCTCGGGCTGCAACTGGCTCTGCCGCTACTGCCAGAACTATGACATCAGCCAGAGAAGGAAGATCGAGGGGGCGGCCGCCAGCCCAGAGAGCCTCGTCTCCCAGGCGCTGGCCTACGGCTGCGAAGGCATGGCCTACACGTACAACGAGCCGGGGATCTTCATGGAGTACGCCCGGGACATAGGAAAGGCGGCGCGCTCTGCGGGGCTGTTCAACATATTCGTCTCCAACGGCTACGGCACCCTCGAATCGGTGGCCATGACCGACGACTTCCTTGACTGCATCACGGTCGACTTCAAGGGGAGCGGCGAGACGAAGTTCGTCCGCAGCTACATCGGCGTGCCGGACGCCGGGCCCATCTTCCAGTCCCTCCTCGAGTTCAAACGGCGCGGGCAGGTGCACATGGAGATCACTGACCTGGTCGTCCCACAGGTCGGAGACTCCCTCGGTGCCGCAGAGAAGCTCTGCAGCTGGGTCTATGACAACCTCGGCCCTGACGTACCCATCCACTTCCTGCGCTTCCACCCTGACTACAAGATGATGAATCTCCCTCCGACCCCGGTGGAGACCCTCGAGAGGCACGTGGCGGTCGGCAGGAAGGCGGGCCTGAACTACGTCTACCTGGGCAACGTCCCAGGCCACAGGGACGAGAGCACCTACTGTCCCGGGTGCGGCGCCACCCTGGTCAAGCGCTACGGCTACGAGATACTGGAGTACAACCTGGACGGCCGGAGCAGGTGCCGGGCCTGCGGCTACAAGACGCCCATAGTCGGGCCGCTCAGCAAGTCTGCCTCCGAGGGCAGGTTCTTTCCTGCGCTCAGCTAACGGCTTTGACTTCCAGCTTGTTCTTCACGAACTTCTCGGCGTCCAAGAGCGCCTTGCATCCGTCAGCAGCCGCGGTTATCGCCTGCCTGTACCGGAAGTCGTGGACATCACCCGCGACGAAGACGCCGGGGACGCTGCTCTCTGTCCCGTTGCGGACCGTCAGATATCCCTTAGAGTCCAGGTCCAACTGCCCCCTGAATATCTCCGTGTTCGGCTCGTAGCCGATGGCGACGAAGAGGCCGTCCACGGGTATCTCCCCCTCGCTCCCGGTCTTCAGGTTCTTGACCCTCACTCCTTCGACCTTCTTCTCTCCGACCACCTCGGTGACGGCCGAGTCCCAGACGAAGCTGATCTTCGAGTTCTCCAGCGCCTCCTTCTTCAGGGCTGCGCTCGCCCTGAGCTCGTCCCTCCTGTGAATCACTTGTACTGACGAGGCGAACTTGGTCAGGAACGTCGCCTCCTCCATCGCGGTGTCTCCGCCCCCGACCACCGCCACCTTCTTCCCCCTGAAGAAGAACCCGTCGCACACGGCGCAGTTCGATACGCCCCTGCCCATCAGCTTCATCTCGGACTGTAGGTCCAGCCTCCTGGGGTTGGCGCCAGTGGCTACGATGACCGTCAGGGCCTTCGTCACACCGGCCGCGGTGTAGACTTCAAACGGATATGTCCTGAAGTTGACCTTCACGACGTCGTCCTGGACAAGCCTCGCGCCCAGCCTCTCAGCCTGGGACCTCATCTTCGAGATCAGGTCAGGCCCGAGGACCGGGTCCGGGAACCCGGGGAAGTTCTCCACTTCGCTCGTCAGCATCAACTGGCCGCCGTACTTGGTCCCAGTGAATACCAGGGGCTCGAGGTCCGCTCTGCACCCGTAGATCGCCGCGGTCAGGCCTGCTGGCCCTGACCCTATGATTACTAGCTTCTCGGTCTTCTCCATGTCCCAGGCGTCCGAGACGCTTCCGCTTCATAAATCTGCCCCCGGCGGGCGCCGGCGCTAGATGAGCTTCGCTTCCCTCTGGACCGTGTGGAGCTCGTCGGAGAGCTGGTTGAGCGCCCTCTCGAGCCTCTTGGTGTACTGTGGGAGCAGCCTGTCATACACTTCCTTCCTCATCTGGCGGAGATAGTACTGCTGATAGAGGTTCAGCTTGTCCTTCGCCGCCCTGTCCACCTCGCGCTCCGTGGCCTGTATCTGGCCCACCACGTCGGAGAACCTTTGGCTGGTGGACTTCTGTTTGACCTCGTTGAGCCTCTGGAGCGCCTTGTTCCGGAACGAGTCCAGGCGGCCCCGGACCTCGTCGAAGTAGGCCTTGTCCAGCTCGTTCGCATCTCTGGCTGCAATCTCTGGCCAGAGCCGGTTGATCACGTTGGTCTTCTCGTCGAAGGCGGCTATCATGGCCGAGGCGAG
The DNA here is from genome assembly GCA_029785085.1 of Nitrososphaerota archaeon. Lineage (GTDB taxonomy): Archaea > Thermoproteota > Nitrososphaeria > Nitrososphaerales > Gagatemarchaeaceae > UBA183. The sequence continues at coordinate 21,155 of JAFMAI010000006.1, forward strand.
TTCGGTTGAGGTCTCCTCTTCTTCCTCTTCGGCCTCCTTTCCTGGGAGCGCTGACGACCTGACGACGAACAGCCCCATCAGGAGCAGTATGAAAGCGACCGAAGCGAATGGGAGCCCCCCGTCCAGGAACAAACCGAGGGAGACGACGTAGGAGAAGGACGCCTTACCGGTATGCCAGGGGTTGACGGCGCCGAGGCTCACAGGTGACACAGCGATGCCATAGGCACCCTGCTTCAGCGAGAAGTTGATTGAGTATGAGTCGATGAACGCCTGTACCGGCGGCGTCTCCGGGATGTTGATTGTCACCTTCCCGCCCGAGGCGGAGTAGTAGTTCGTCCCTAGCGGGTACCTGTACGTGAGGGTGAATTCGGTCCCGGTCTGGACACCGTCGCTCGGATAGCCTACCACGAACGACCTGAGGTCGATGGCTCCGCTTGTGAGCGACATCTTGAAGGGGTTCTGCAGGACAGGCTCGTTGCCCGTCACCGTCAGTATGGTCACCTGGGTCGAGCTGGGTGCGAGGAGCGAGACGTAGAGCCTGGCGAGGGCCACGGTCCCTAGGTTCTCGAACTCGATCTTGTCAGTGACTTCAGGGGTCCCATCTGGCGCGATGGATATCGTCCGCTGGGCGTCAATGACCTTGAGGGGGTTGAAGTCCTGGGCCGAGTTGGACGACATGGTCCGAACCGAGGTGTTCGCAGTGCTGGGGAGGACGTTGGTGAGTTCGGAATAGTAGGTGTTGTTGGCCCCAAGTATGCTGGCCTTCAACCCCGACGGCGCCGACGTGAACGAAGCATCAGCAGGCATCTGAACCACGTTCACGAGGGACGCCACCCTTGTGCTGATCGAAGGCGAAGACAGGACATCCACGGAAAGGCTGTCGTTCCTCGCTGTCGAGACCACGTTGTTCAGCAGCGCTTCAAGTACGAAACTGGAGTTCCCTCCGGCAGGGACAGACGTGCCGCCGCTGACCGTGAACGGGCCTCCGGTCGATGGGGGCGTGCTCATGGAGAATCCGGCAGTAAGGTTCGCATCCACGATGTTCGTGGACAGAGCCCCAAAGCCTATCGTGACTGTAGGCGTCTGCATGGCTGACGTTCCGTTGTTCGTGAACGTCACCGTCTCGCTTATGGTTGCGAATCCGTACCTGTTCAGCGAGTATACGCTCCTCACGTCGACCCGCGGAGCACCTTGTGCGTGGACGGCTCCCTGCAGCGGGACGAGCGCGGCGACGAGCAACAGCAGAAGCACCAACGATGCGGAGTTCCTCAAGAGTCCTTTGCAAGCGGCGCTACGTTCTTATTTTAAGCGTTTTTTGCCCTTCGAGGAATGAGCGGCGCCAGCCGGCGGCATCCCTTCCTGCCAAACCTCGACGATGACTTCGTGGGCAGGATGCTCCGGAGGGTGGGCGCGGCTACCCTTGACGACCTCTTCTCCGACATACCTAGAGACATGAAGCTGGGCCGTGCGCTCAGGCTCCCCGAGGGAGGCTCGGAATACAGTGTCAGGCGGGAAATCCAAGCCAGACTCCGCCAGAACAAGACCCCTCCGGAGACGCTCTGCTTCCTGGGCGGCGGGGTCTGGCCTCACTATGTCCCCGCAGCCGTCGAGTCCATAACATCAAGGCAGGAGTTCTACACCAGCTACACCCCATACCAGGCTGAGGTGAGCCAGGGCGTCCTGCAGGCCCTATTCGAGTACCAGAGCCTGATGTGCGACCTCCTTGGGATGGAGGCGTGCAACAGCTCGCTCTACGACTGGGCCTCCGCCGCCGGAGAGGCTGTCAGGATGGCTGGGAGGGTGACCGGGCGCAGCAAGGCCTTGTTGGGGGGCAACACCGGCCCGCAGAGGAGGGGGGTGATCAAGACATACACCGAGCCGATGGGGATGACGCTGGAGACGGTCGACTTCGATCGCGCCACAGGGAGGACTGACCGCGAGGACCTGAGGAGGAAGCTATCCGAAGACGTCGCCTGCCTCTACTTTGAGAACCCCAACTACTTCGGGGTCATCGAGGACGACGCTGCCGAACTGGTCTCCCTGGTCCATGGGTCAGGGGCCCTCGCCGTGGCAGGGGTCGACCCCATCTCGCTGTCCCTGATCAGGGAGCCCGGTGCTTACGGGGCTGACATAGCTGTGGGAGAAGGCCAGCCGCTGGGCATACCTATGAACTACGGCGGGCCCCACTTGGGGATCTTCGCGGCGAAGGACATCAAACTGGCCAGGAGCATGCCAGGGAGGCTCATAGGGCTCACGACCCCGGTGGCGGACCAGCAGAGGAAGGCGTTCGCCATGGTCCTACAGGCTCGCGAGCAGCACATACGGAGGGAAGGCGCTATGTCGAACGTCTGCACCAACCAGTCGCTGATGGCCGTCGCAGCAGCCAGCTACCTGTCTCTCCTGGGCAAGGAGGGGTTCCGGAGACTCGGAGAGACCGTCATAGCCAACTCTCATTTCGCGGCGAAGAGGCTGTCGCGCATCGATGGGGTCGTCTCACCCCACTTCAAGGGGTCCTTCTTCAAGGAGTTCGTAGTCTCCTACAAGGAGGCGAAGGCTGAGTCGGTCTTCGGGAAGCTAGCGAAGCGAGGGGTCCTGGCCGGATCGCCGACGCACAGGGAGGTGGGCTCACAGTCCGGGCTCTACTGTGTGACTGAGGTCCACACCAGGGATGACGTCGAGAAGCTCGCGGCGGCGCTGGCGGAGGCAGTCTAGGTTGAGGAAGTACACCCAGGCCTCCTGGGACGAGCCGCTGCTCAAAGAGCTGAGCAGGCCCGGGAGGGTGGGAAACAGCGTCCCCTCAGACCCCGTAATCAGCTCGAGATTCAAGGACCCGCTGAGCCTCGTCCCGCAGTCGATGAGGAGGGCCTCGCTCAATCTCCCGGAGCTCTCGGAGCTCCAGGTTCTGAGGCACTTCAATCGCCTTTCACAGATGAACTTCTCAGTGGAGCTCGGCATGTATCCGCTTGGGAGCTGCACCATGAAGTACAATCCAAAGGTCTCTGAGATGATCGCGTCATCAGACGCGATGAAGGGCGCTCACCCGCTTCAGCCCCCCGAGACCGTCCAGGGGATACTGTCGATTTTCTATGACCTCGAACGGGCGCTCAGTGAAATCACCGGGATGCACCGTTTCTCTCTCTCGACCGCGGCTGGTGCCCAGGGTGAGCTGGCAGGCGTCCTGATGATGCGCAAGTATCTGGCGGAGCACGGGGGGAGCGCCAGGGACGAGATACTGGTGCCTGACTCGGCCCACGGGACGAACCCGGCCAGCGCGGCCATGGCTGGGTTCAAGGTGGTGAAGGTCCCATCGGAGGCCGATGGGCAGGTCCGGGCGAGCAGGGTGAAGGAGCTCTCGTCGGAGAAGACGGCAGGGATGATGTTCACCGTCCCCAACACGCTCGGGCTCTTCGAAGGAGAGGTGAAGGAGGTGTGTGACGCGGTCCACGAGGCTGGGGGTCTGATGTACTATGACGGCGCCAACATGAACGCCCTGCTGGGGAGGGCCCGGCCCGGCGACATGGGGTTCGACGTCATGCACCTGAACCTCCACAAGACATTCGCGACACCCCACGGCGGCGGAGGCCCCGGCGCAGGGCCGGTGGGGGCGACAAGGAAGCTGGCGGACTATCTCCCGGTCCCGGTCGTCGCGAAGAGGAAGGCCGGTTACTCATTGGACTACGGGCTAAAGCGCACGATAGGCCCGCTCAAGGGCTTCGTCGGAAACTCCGCGGTCCTGCTCCGCGCCTACATCTACATCCGTCTTCTCGGAGCGTCGGGTCTGAGGGACGTGTCTTCCATGGCCGTGCTCGCGGCGAACTACCTGTGGAAGAGCCTGGACCCTGAATCATTCCCGGCGTCCCACGACGCGAAGCTCCTCAGAAAGCACGAGGCTGTGGTCTCGGTAAAAGGCGAGCTCCCAGGCTCTGCCATGACCGTGGCCAAGGCCATCCTCGACCTCGGGATGCACGCGCCGACGGTCTATTTCCCGCTCATAGTCCATGAGGCGCTGATGATAGAGCCTACCGAGTCCGAGCCCGAAGAGATGTTGGACGAGTACGCGGCGGCCTTGAACGACATCTATGCGAAGCTGAAGGGCGGCGCGCTAGGCCAGGTGCCCAAAAACACCAGCGTAGGCAAGGTAGACGAAGTCAAGGCGTCGCATCCGCTGACCCTGCGCATCCACTGGTGAGCCAAAGGCCTTATAGTCTCTAGAAACCCATGTATTTCACCGTGCCCAGCGAACTTTCCAGGCGGGTCGAGGCCAGACTCGGCGAACTGGTTGACGAAGAGACGAAACGGAAGTTCGGAGAGCTCAACATCGTGACCGACGTTTCTGAGATGGCCACCGGCGCAATAAGGATAAGGTTCCAGCCGCTGTCCGCCTACAGTCCCATCGCCGTGGACATCGGCCGGGGCATCAGGACAGCTGCCCTCTCTGTGGACGGCGTCCTGACGGTGACCGTCGAGTGCTCGGGGCACATGATGGACGAGTTGGTCAACAAGCTCGTCAACCAAGACTGACCGCCATCAGGCCGTCAGGGCTTCGACGGGCTGGGGGTAAATAAAAACTACATTGTCGTCAACTAAATTCAGTGATTGGTTTGTTTATTCGAAGTGCGGTGTAGGTCTGCGCTTCAAGGATGCTCGACCGAAAAACCACAGACGAAGTAGCCGTAATCGGAATAGGTAGCGCAGGGACAAGGATTGTCTCCCTGCTCAGCCGGAAACCCCTGTTAGTCGACAGGTACGCTTATGTCTCCTGTGACGAGGAAGACTTTTCGACCGTTGATACCGAAGACGCCATTCACATCCAGTCCCCCATAGATCAGAAGCTCACTCCCTCCCTTGTCCGCGGGCTCGCGTTGTCCTGTCACGAGAGGATCAGAGACGCGGTCGGCAGCTCCAATGTTGTCTTCGTTGTCACGGGCCTTGGCGGCGCGACGGGGAGCGGGCTGGCGCCGGTCGTCGCCTCCATAGCCCAGGAGTGTGGCGCAACGACCGTAGGGGTGGCAGTCATGCCGTTCGAGTTCGAGAAGAAGATGAAGTTCTACGCCGGCGTCTCGTTGCGGCGTCTCCGCGCCGCCTCGAGAGGGGTGGTGGTCGTGGACAACGAGACGCTGATGCACTCGTCCCCGGATGAGTCTACCCTGGCTAACCTCTACGACTCGGCCAACAAGGCCGCCGTCAAGGCGCTCGGCTCGCTGCTGGCGAAGTCGACCCTGGGCTCGAAGTCGGTGGGTCTCAACAAGCTCCTGGGCGCCGTCCTCAGGGATGGGTATTCCCTGCTGGGCGTGTCGAGCAACGGGGGTGTAGAGAAGGCCGAGGATGCCCTGGCGGGAGCCGTGGTCTCTCTGGGGAGGATTGCTGACGCCAAGGAGGCGAGCAGAGCCGTCGTGAGCCTGAACGCAGACTCCAGCCTCTCAGCCCAGGAAGTGGGCCTGGCGGTGAGCCGGTTCGGGTCTCTGATTGACAACCAGTCGGTCGACGTGGAGTACGGCGTCGACTACTCAGGTTCGTCTCAGCTCCAGGTCAGCGTCTTGGCCTCTGGTTTCGGCACCACGAAGTACGACGGCTACGACCCTCTGGCAAAGATACTCGGTGACCGGGTCCTCGACGACGACATGGACACCTCTCTCCTCGAGGGCCTCGAGGCGCTCCCATCCTGCGGTTGACCAGCTAGCCCCTGAAGTAGTCCTTCACTGGCCTGCTCTTGGTGGCCAGCTTCTTCGCCGCCTCGAGCTGCTCGTCTTCCAGCTTCCTGAAGGGGACCTCGGGCTTCCCGCTCAGCTTTACCAGGGACCGGCGCTGCCCCAGCCCTGACAGCCCCCTGTCGCGGGTGCCCAGGAGGTCGAGAATCCGGGCCGAAGACGCCGGCAGGAACGGCTGAAGCACGATGGCGATGTATTCGCATGCCGTCAGGCACGCGTGGATGACCCGCCCGCACTCTTCCTTCTCCGTCTTCACCAGCTTCCACGGCTGCTTGCCCTGGAAGTACTCGTTGCCGAGGTCCGCCATGGCCAGCAGCTTGGTCATCGCCTCCCTGAACCTGACCTCGCCGAGGAGCGCGAGCGACTCCTCGCCCAGGCGGGCGACGTGGTCGAGGAGCTCCTGCTCATCTCCGGCCACCGCGTCCACGGCCACGTCCCCCCCAAAGTTGTTCCAGGCGAAGGTGGTCGTCCTATGGATGAAGTTCCCCAGGTTCGCCACCAGCTCGTTGTTCACCTTGCTCTTGAAGTCGTCCCACTTGAACTCCGTGTCCCGTGTCTCCGGGATGATGCCGATCAGATAGTACCTCCAGATGTCCGGGTCCAGGCCGGCCATGGGGATGCTCTCGCAGAACACCCCCCAGTTCTTGCTCTTGGAGATCTTGTCCCCCTCGTAGTTGCAGAACTGCAGCCCGACCACATCGTAGGGGAGGTTGAGCCCTCCGTGGGCGAAGAGCATGCCCGGCCAGAATATCGTGTGAAACGGTATGTTGTCCTTGCCCAGGAAGTTGTATATCCGCGTCCCCTCGTCCGTCCAAAACTTCTTCCAGGCCTCCGGGTCTCCCTTCGCGTCACCCCACTCCTTCGTGGCCGAGATGTAGCCGATGGGCGCGTCGAACCAGACGTAGAACACCTTGCTCCTGTACCCGTCGAGGGGGACCGGAACCCCCCACCTGAGGTCTCTGGTGATGGACCTCTTCTTGAGCCCCTCCTTCAGCCAGCCCATGGCGAGCGAGGTGACCTGGGCCTTCCAGACTTCGTTCGAGCCAATCCACGACTGGAGCACCGCATGCACCTTCCCAAGCTCCAGGAAGAGCTGCTTGCTGTCCTTGAAGACCGGGGGGCTCCCGTCTACCTTGCACCTGGGGTTGATCAGTTGGATCGGGTCGAGGAGGGTGGAGCACTTCTCGCACTGGTCCCCTCTGGCCAGCTCGTAGCCGCAGACAGGGCAGGTCCCCTCTACGTACCTGTCGGGGAGGAAGAGCCTGTCCTTCTCACAATAGGGGAGCCTGAGGACGCCTTCGCTTACGTATCCCTTCTCGTAGATCTTCAGGAAGAACTCCTGGGACGTCTTGTGGTGGGTGGGAGCGGATGTCCTGGAGAAGTTGTCGTAGGATATGCCGAACCACTGGTAGATGTCCCTGTGAACGCGATACAGGGTGTCGGTCAGCTCCTTGGGGGTCACCCCGAGCTCCAATGCCGCCACCTCGGTCGGCGTCCCGTTCTCGTCTGTCGCGCCGACGAAGAGCGTGTCCATGCCTTTCAGCCTGCAATAGCGGGCAAAAATGTCCGCCGGAAGGTGAGACCCGACAAGGTTGCCCACGTGCGGCACCGCGTTCGTGTATGGCAGGGCGCAGAGCACAAGCACCCGTTCCCTCCTGACCTCTTTCGGCACGGCTCGGAGGCGCGCCTCCGCTTTCGGTTTAAACCTTAGCTCAGATCTCCCAGCTCTGGGCGTACGCCTTCTGTTCCTTCGTCATGGCGCCTATCGAGATGCCCATCGACTTCAGCGCCGCCCTCGCCACCTCGTCTTCGAGCTCAGCTGGGACTCCGTAGACCCGCTTCTCCATCTTCGCGTGGTCGGCGTGGATTCGGATAGCCGCCATCATCTGGTTCGCAAAGGACATCTGCATCACCTCGGGCGGGTGCCCCTCCGCGGCGACCAGGTTCGCTATCCTCCCCTTCGCAATCAGGTACACCCTCTTGCCTGACGGGAGGGTCACCTCGTCCACGTTCGTCCTGACCTCCTTCATCTTCTTCGCCTTGGCCAGCAGAGTCTTCACGTCGATCTCGACGTCGAAGTGCCCCGCGTTGGACAGCATAGCCCCCTCCTTCATCTTCTCTATGGCCGTGTAGGGTATCACCCCTTTCATCCCGGTGGCGGTGACGAACAGGTCGCCCCCTGCCGCAGCGTCCTCGATGCTCGAAACGTCGAAGCCGTCCAGGTGCGCCTCCAGCGCCCTGACCGGGTCAACTTCCACGACCGTCACCCTCGCGCCCATCCCGCGGGCTCTCATGGCGACCCCCTTGCCGACCCAGCCGTAGCCCACCACGACCGTCCTGATTCCGGCAAGTAGGAGGGCCGTGGCCCTCATGATGCCGTCCAGTGTCGACTGCCCGGTCCCATATCTGTTGTCGAACATGAACTTGGTCTTGGCGTCGTTGACGGCGATGACCGGATAGGCCAGTCCCCCTTCGGCCTCCAGCGCCTTCAACCTGACCACCCCGGTCGTGGTCTCCTCTGACCCGCCGACAATGCCCCTCGCCTTCGAGCGGTGGGCCGCGATGTGCAGGTCCGAGCCGTCGTCTATGATCTGCTGCGGCCGGCTCCGGAGCACCTGGTCGATGCACCACGAGTACTCCTGCGCAGACTCTCCCCTCCAGGCCCACACCTCAGTCCTGGTGGACAGGTACGCCGCTATGTCGTCCTGGGTCGAGAGCGGGTTGGCCGCCGCCAGCTTCACCTCCGCTCCGGCGGAGAGCAGGGCGTCTATGAGCACAGACGTCTCCTTGGTTATGTGCAGGCAGACCCCTATCCTCACCCCTTCCAGGGGCTTCGACTTCGCATACTTCTCCTCTAGACTGGTGAGAGCCCCCATGTGGGCCTTGGCCCAGAGGAAGTTCCTCTCTCCTTCACTGCTCAGCTTTTGGTCTGTGACTTTCATGTTCGTATACCCCCTAGGGCCCCGAGGGCCCCCTCTATCAACTGTTTCACCAGACTCCCGGCTCCTTCCATCACCTTTGAGACCTCTTCGTGGCTCACCGCGGGCTGCAGCCCGGCCGCCCAATTGGTGGCCACCAGCACCGACGAGTACTCCATATGCTTCTCCTTCGCAAGCACTACCTCTGGTACGCCGGTCATCCCCACCACGTCGCCGCCGAGCGTCCTGTACATCCTGATCTCGGCAGCTGTCTCGAACCTCGGGCCCTCTACGCAGACGTACACGAGGCCCGGGCGCACCTCCAGTTTTAGCTTCTTCGCGGCGGCGGCCAGCGCTTCGTTCACCCGGCGACTGTAGGGGTTGGTCATGTCAGTGTGAACCACCTCGTCTTCGAAGAAGGTTCCCTCTCTATGCTTCGTGAAATCCAGGAACTGCGCCGCCAGGCCCAGGTCACCTACCTTGAACCCATCGTTCATAGAGCCCACGGCGCTGGTCGCGATCACCTCCCTCACGCCCAGGCTCTCCAGGGCCGCTATGTTCGCCCTGTAGTTGATGGCGTGGGGCGGGGTCCTGTGGCCAGGCCCGTGCCTCGGGATGACCACGAACTCTCCTGAAGGGTCCTCGTACACCGTCGTGCGGCCGTAGCTGGTCTTCACGCCCCTGGGACGACCCAGATCGAAGTGCTGCGTCACCCCGGTCCCCACTATGACCCCCACCGGGGACCTGTCCCTAGTCATACCTGGAGAGCGTGTAGACCTCGTATCCCGTCAGCTTCTCCCTCCCCTTCAGAAAGCTGAGCTCTGTCACAAAGGCGAGCCCGACTACCTTGCCTCCAAGCTTTTCGACCAGGGCAGCAGCAGCCTTTGACGTCCCTCCGGTCGCCAGAAGGTCGTCCACGATGAGCACCCTCTCTCCCTTGGAGACGGAGTTGGCATGCATCTCGAGCCCCTGGCGGCCGTATTCGAGCTCATAGTTCACACTCACCTTCTTCGCAGGCAGCTTCCCCACCTTCCTCGCGGGGACGAACCCTATCCCGAGGCGGTCGGCAAGGGGGGCGCCGACTATGAACCCCCTGGCCTCGACGCCGACTACCTTGTCGAGCTTCGCCTTCTTCCACCTCCTTTCCAAGGCGTCTGTGACCCGCCTGGTCAGTCTGCCGTCCTCCCAGAGCGTGGTGAGGTCCTTGAACGCTACCCCCTTCTTCGGGTAGTCCGGGATGTTCCGGATTGCCTTCTTGATGTCAGTCTCGAGCTTCTCCATCAGGCGCTCAGTCTCGCATGTTCGAGCGCCGAGCCGCAATCGCAGGTTCGCTCCCCGGGCACCCGCTTCACGATCTCTCCGATAAGTCGCGTCAGGTTCTCAAGGTTCCTGTTGAATACCCTGACCACTTCTTCGTGGGACACCGGCTTCATGCTCGGATCGCCCTCCAGGCCCGCGTCGTAGTCGGTCACCAGAGATATGTTGAGGTAGCACATCTCCTGTTCCCGCGCGAGCACGGCCTCGGGATACTGGGTCATGTTGATCACATCCCACCCCTGCCGCGAGAAGAACCTGCTCTCCGCCTTGGTAGAGAACCGGGGTCCCTGGATTACGACCACGGTCCCTGAGGGATGGTACTCGAGCCCCAGGGCATCAGCGGCCTCGACCGCCGCCTTCCTCATCTGGGGGCAGTAGGGTGACGCGGAGCTGACATGCGTCGTCTCGGGCCCGTCGTAGAACGTGTCCTTCCTCCCTGACGTGAAGTTGACGAACTGGTCGCAGAAGACTAGCTCCCCTGGGGCAACTTCACCCTTCAGGCTTCCAACGGCGTTGGGGCCGATCACCCTTTTCACCCCGAGCTTCTTGAAGGCCATGACGTTTGCCCTGTATGGGACTGCGTGAGGGGGATATTCGTGGTGGACTCCGTGCCTGGGTATGAACGCCACCTTCCGCCCCTCGATATCCGCCAGCGTCACTTTGCCGCTTGGCTTCCCGTAGCGGGTGGTCACGGTGGCGCTGCCTGTCCCTTTTGCAAGCTTGTAGAACCCGGAGCCGCCAAAGACGCCGAACTCTGCCGCCGGCTTCACAGTCCGCCTCCTCAGGTTTCCGATTTAATCTTTGGCTTGAGAAGAGCTGCGCAGGCCAGAAGACTTGAAATACCTTGGTCTGACGATTCTGCGAATGCCTCGGTCGTACGAAGATCTCCTCTCCAGGGCCAGATCTGGCCTGGACAAGGATGCGAAGCAGTCCGGCGCCCTACGGCTCGAGCTCCCAGAGCCGGACGTCATCTGGGTGGGCAACAAGACGATCTTCCGAAACTATGCCGAGTTCCCCAAGCTCCTGAGAAGAGAATCAAGCCGCGTCCTGATGTACCTCGCCAAAGAACTCGCAACGGCGGCCTCCCTTGACGGGGAACGAGCCATCTTCATAGGGCGGAAGGACCGCGATTCGTTCTCTCAGCTCTTACAGCGCTATCTCAAGGACGGTGTGATATGCCCAGTCTGCGGGAGCCCAGACACCCACCTGGACAAGGAGAAGCGCATGTGGTTCATGGTCTGCGAGGCTTGCGGGGCCAGGTCGGTCGCCAAGGTTGCGTAGAGCTTGGCCGAGAAGGGGTTCTCCGTCAGGACCGCGGAGTACAGAGGGTCTATACTGGTCAACATATGCGACGAAGAGCTGGTGGGGCGCACGGTCGCCGAAGGGAACCTGGAGGTGCACCTCTCCAAGGACTTCTACTCGGGCGAGGTGGTCAGCAGCGGCGAGGCCCTCAGGCTGATCCGGACGTGCTCGATAGTAAATCTCGCCGGGTCCAGGTCTGTCTCATTGGCCGTCAGCAACAAGGTCGGGGCGCCGGAGGCCATACGTGAAATCCAGGAGATCCCCTTCCTGATGATTTACAAGTTCTCGGGCTAGCTGAGGCTTCCGAGCTTCTTCACCTGCTCCCTCTGCTGGTCAGTCAGCTTCCTCGGGACTTCGACCCGGACGACCACGTACTGGTTTCCATGGCCGCCCCTCCATCCGCCGAACTTCGGGAGACCCTTCTCCTTGACAATGAACCTCTCTCCGGGCTGGGTACCGTGAGGGATCGTCAGTTTGACGTCGCCGTGCAGCGTCGGGACAGTGAGTTCCGTGCCGAGCATGGCCTCCACGACCCCTATCTTGGCTTCCAGGAACACGTTGCTGGGGTCTTCCTCTCCCCTCCTGAAGACCCGGTGCGGTCCGATGTTCACCACGACGTAGAGGTCGCCGGGCGGGATGCCTCTCTCCCCGGCGTTCCCTTCGCCCCTGAGGCGGAGGGTGTACCCGTCTTCGATCCCGCCGGGAACCCTGACGCGGATCTTCCTGGTCTTCGCCGCTGTCCCGCGCCCTCTGCAGTCTTTGCAAGGGCTATCCACGGTGTATCCTCTCCCTCCGCACCTGCCGCAGGCGGTGATCCTGACTAAGCGTGCGAAGCCTGCTGACTGCACCTTCTGGACCTGGCCCGTCCCGCCGCAGGTGGTGCACTGACGAGGCGATGTCCCTGGCTTGGCGCCGCTCCCGTGGCAGGTGGCGCACACTTCGCTTCTAGGGACCTCGATCTCCCTCTCGGTGTCGCTGACTATGTCTTCCAGATTGAGCTCCAGGTGATAGGTCAGGTCCTCGCCGCGGCTGGGCTGCCGCGTCCCCCCTCCGCCGAAGAACTGCGCGAAGATGTCGTCGAAGCCCCCGAACCCTCCCCCTCTGAAGAACTCGCCGAAGTCGGCCCCCCTGAATATGTCCTCCTGGCTGTACTTCTGGTACACCCCCTCCCGCCCGAACGAGTCGTACTGCCTGCGCTTCTCGTCGTCTGAGAGCACGGCGTACGCCTCGGATATCTCCTTGAAGCGCGCCTCAGCGTCGGGGGCTTTGTTCCGGTCAGGGTGGAACTTGAGGGCGAGCTTCCTGTATGCGTCCTTGATCTGATCCTTGGTCGCGCCTCTCTGGACGCCGAGCACCTCGTAGTAGTCCTTCGTGGCCACGGAGGCTATCTCCTACTTTCCTTCGTCCACAACCTTGTAGTCGGCGTCGCCGACCTTCTGGCCGCCGCCCTCGCTCTCGGAGGGCTGTCCCTGCTGCTGCCTCTGCGCCTGTTGCTGATAGACTGACGCGCCTACCTCCTGAAGGACCTTCTTCAGCGCCTCGCTCTTATCCCTGATCGCCGCTGTGTCCTGTCCCTCGACCTCCTTCCTGAGCTCCTGAGCGGCCGTGTCTATCTTGTCTGTGCTCGCCTTGTCGACCTTGCCTTCCAGGTCTCTCTTCGTCCTCTCTGCCGTGTAGAGCACAGAGTCCGCCTCGTTCCTGACCTCCGCATCGTCCCTCTTCTTCCTGTCCTGGTCGGCGAACGACTCCGCCTCCTTGACGAGCCTCTCCTTCTCTTCCTTCGACAGCTTGGTCGACGCGGTTATCGTTATCTTGCTCTCCTTCCCCGTCCCGAGATCCTTCGCCCCTACGGTGAGGATGCCGTTGGCGTCAATGTCGAAGGTCACCTCGATCTGCGGGACGCCCCTGGGCGCCGGCGGTAGCCCGGCCAGGTTGAACATCCCGAGAGAGACGTTGTCAGCGGCCATGCTCCTCTCGCCCTGGACCACGTGGATGGTCACGGCGGTCTGGAAGTCAGCAGCCGTGGTGAACGTCTTGCTCCTCTTGGTCGGTATCGTAGCGTTCTTCTCTATCAGGTGCTCGGTGATCCCGCCGAGGGTCTCGACGCCCAGGGAAAGCGGCGTCACGTCCAACAGAAGTATGTCCTTGATCTCCCCCGCCAGGACGGCTCCCTGTATCGCCGCGCCTATGGCGACGGCTTCCATGGGGTCGACGCCTCTCTCGGCCTGCTTCCTGGCCACGTCCTCGACGAACTTCCGGACCAGCGGCATCCTTGTCATTCCGCCTATCAGTATCACCTTGTCAACCTGCTCGGGGGTGAGCTTCGCGTCGTTGATCACCCTACGTATGGTCTGCTCCGTCTTTGAGACCACCGGCCTGGCGACCTCTTCTAGCTTGGTCCTGGTCAGCGTGTAGTGAAGGTTCTTCGGACCGGAGGCATCGCTTGCTATGAATGGAAGGTCCACGTCGGTGGACATCAGGTTCGAGAGCTGGATCTTCGCCTGCTCTGCCCCCTCCTTCAGTCTGGCCATGGCCGTCTTGTCGGCGGTCAGGTCTATCCCGGTCTTCGAACGGAAGTCGTCGAGGAGGACCTGGATGATGGCCTTGTCCACGTCTGTCCCCCCTGTCTGTGTGTCCCCCGAGGTGGCGAGGACTTGGAACACCCCCTTTCCGAACTCCATGATGGTCGCGTCGTGGGTCCCTCCACCGAAGCTGAACACCAGGATTTTCATCTCCTTCTCGGACTTGTCGAGCCCGTAGGCGAGCGACGCAGCGGTGGGCTCGTTGATTATCCTAACGACCTCGAGGCCTGCTATCTCGCCCGCATCCTTGGTCGCCTGACGCTGGTTGTCGTTGAAGTGGGCTGGTACGGTGATCACCGCCTTCTTCACAGGATAGCCCAGGAACGCGTCGGCGTCATGTTTGATCTTCTGGAGTATGTAGGAGCTGAGCTGCTCGGGGGAGTAGTCCTTTCCTGAGAGGCTGACCCGGTAGTCTGTCCCCATCTTCCTCTTGATCTCGAAGACGGTCCCGTCCGGGTTGGTCACCACCTGGCGCCTCGCGGGCTCTCCTACCAGGAGTTGTCCGTCCTTTGTGTAGGCTACCACCGAGGGGAACATCTTGCCCGCCGGGGTCGCCCCCTCGGCGCTCGGGATCACCACCGGCCTCCCTGCTTCCACCACCGCTGCCGCGGAGTTGGTTGTCCCCAGGTCTATCCCTATGACCTTCTCCCTAGTGCTACTCATCGGTTCTAGCCTCCACCCGGGCCGTTTTACGCGCCAATTCAACTTTTACCATGCTCGGTCTCAGGAGCTGACCTCGGAACGTGTATCCCGTCCTCAGCTCTTCGACCACCCGGTCCGGCCCTTCTCCCTCGCCCTGGGCCTTCCCAACAGCTTCGTGGATGGCTGGGTCGAAGGGCTTCCCCAGGGCGTCGATGGCCTCGACCCCCACCGACTGGAGCGCGGCACGGAGGTTCCCCTTGACCATCTTGATTCCTTCCAGCAGCTCAGCGTTTGCCGGTCCTTCAGCGTGCTTCAGGGCCAGTTCCAGCTCGTCCGACACCACGAGGAGCTTGGAGACCAGCCCCTTCGCCATTGCCTCTCCTGCCTCCTTCAGCTCCTTCTCTGCCCTCTTCCTGTAGTTCTCGAGGTCTGCCTGAGAGTACCTCAGGCGCGTCATGAGCTCATCGCTCCGCTTCTTCTCCTCTGAGAGGCGCTCCTTCAGCACCTCCAAGGCGTCCTCGTCGCCCTTCCCGGCTTCTTCAAACTCCAACAATCCCGGCTCTGTACCCCTGTGAGGACACCGCGTTTCGCTTCATACGTATAAATTTTGAACGATTCAAGGATGCGCGTGGTCGACGCAGACGAAAGTGGCAAGATAAGAGAGAGGCTCCTGCGGTTCGAACGAGAGAGCAGATACCTCAGGAGGGACTCGGACGAGAGGAAGGTGCTGGAGGAGGTATTCGACCGGTCTACGATGCTGGCCGTCGAGGAGCTGATAGCCAGGAAGGACCTCGGCGAGCTCCACGGCGTGGTGCGGGCAGGCAAGGAGGCCAGGGTGTACCTGGGGGAGGACAGGGCGGGCGGAGCGGTCGCTGTCAAGATCTACCTCATGTCTGCTTCCGACTTCAGGAAGCGCATGGGCTACATAGCCGGGGACAGGCGCTTCGGCAAACTGCCCGCCGGGTCAAGGGAGACCATCTACCTCTGGACCAGGAAGGAGTTCAAGAACCTCCAGCTCGCCCAGGGAGCAGGTGTCCGCGTCCCCACCCCTGTCTCCTTCTTGAAGAACATACTCATAATGGAGTACATCGGGACGCCTCCTGACCCTGCCCCCACCTTCTCAGAGGCGGAGGTCGGCGAAGAGGAGTACAGGTGGACGTTCAAGACCATCGGTGCCCTTTGGAAGGGCGCTGGGCTCGTCCATGCCGACCTCTCGGAATTTAACGTGTTCAAGACAGGCGGGGGGCCAGTCCTGTTCGACATGGGGTCCGCGGTCCTCTCTTCGCACCCCCAGGCACAGGGGTTCCTGAAAAGGGACGTCTCCAACATGGTCAGGTTCTTTAGGAAGAGAGGGATAGGAGAGACGGAAGCAGATGAGTGGATGAAGGAGATCTCAAGATGAGCTTCGAGCAGGTGGTGCGGATACCGGTCGACAGGGTGGGCGCTGTCATAGGCAAGGAAGGGGCGACCAAGAGATACCTCGAGAGCGAAATGAACGTCAGCCTCCAGGTGGACAGCAAGGAGGGGCTGGTGTTCATGAAATCAGGGTCGGCCCTGGGGACCGACCCCTTCTCGGCGACCAGGGTCATCGAAGCGATAGGACGCGGATTCTCCCCCCAGAAGGCTCGCAGGCTGCTGGACGAGGGGATTGCCCTGGAGGTGATAGACCTCCGCGGCTACGCGGGACGGAGCGCGAAATCCCTCGAGAGGATAAGGGGCAGGGTGATAGGTCTGAAGGGAAAGTCTCGCCGCGTAATCGAAGAGTTGACCTCCTGCAACCTGTCTGTGTACGGCAGGACCGTGGCCATAATCGGAGAGGCCGGCGAGGTCCAGCTGGCGTCGGACGCTGTGAGGTCCCTGGCGTCGGGGAGCCAGCACAAGACTGTCTACAACACGCTCCAGAAGGCCAGAACCAGGAAGAAGATGGAGAGGATGTTCCTCTGGGAGGGTACTTCGCCGGAGACCCTTGAAGAAAAACTCCGGAAGCTTGAGCACTAGCATATATCCGGTTCAGGTTGATACCTGCGGGCGGGCTCTCAGGAAGAGAGCAGGAACAGTTAGATTGAAATCTTCACACTTGAGTCGGCGACTGGGACGGCAGGTATCGGAGATCTGGAGGTGATGACTACTGAGTAGCAAGGCCACATTCGCGGAGATTTCGCCCTCAGAGTTCTTTCTACCGTAACCGTGACCTGGCCGGATTCACCAACCCCGCGCGCGCCCTTTACATGGCCATCAGAGAGCTAGTCGAGAACTCCCTGGATTCTGCTGAGATGATAGGGACGCCGCCGGACGTCTATGTCAGGATAACGCCCATGGACCCCAACCTGTCGCTCCCGGACCCGAAGCCCTACGGGCTCACCGTCATCGACAACGGCACGGGGGTGGCGCCGCAGCACGTACCAAGCGCCTTCGGGAAGGTCTTCTACGGGTCGAAGTACGTATTGAGACAGTCCCGGGGGATGTTCGGCCTGGGAGGGACCATGGCCATCCTATATGGCCAGATCACCACCAACAAGCCTGTGACGGTGACCACCTCCCCCGACGGGAAGCGCAAGTACGGCTTCCAGATGATGATAGACATAGGGGAGAACAGGCCCACCGTCCTCAAGCGATTCAACAGCGACGCCGACGGCTCAACGGGGACCCGGGTGGACATAGTCCTAGAGGGCGACTACCTCCGCGCGTCCCAGAAGATAGGCGACTACTTCAAGCAGACCGCCCTGGTGGCCAGCTATGCCAACCTGACATTCGTCGACCCCACCGGCCAGATAACCTACTACGAAAGGGCAACCACCACGATGCCTTCCCCTCCCAAGGAGACTCTGCCACACCCCTACGGCGTGGACGTCGAGGCGTTCAAGCGAATAGTGAAGGTGTCGGAGGAGCACGACATGAAGACGTTCATGGTCACGCACTTCCACAGAGTGGGGGACAGGATAGCGACCAAGTTCCTGGAGTTCGCAGGGGTGAACTCGAAGCTCCCTCCGAAGAGGCTCAGCACCAACCAGATAGTAGCCGTGGTGGATGCACTCCAACGTTTCCCCGACTTCCTCCAGCCCGATGCTGCCGTGCTCTCGCCCATCGGCGAGGAGATCCTCATGGCGGGCATCGCCAAGGAGCTCCAGCCCGAGTTCTCCACCGTGGTCATGCGGCCTCCCTCGTCATATTCGGGCTTCCCGTTCTTGGTCGAGGTCGGGGTGGCCTACGGAGGGAAGGTGCTGCAACCCGGGGTCAAGCTCTTCAGGTTCGCGAACCGGATCCCGCTCCTTTACGACGAGAGCTCCGACGTCAGCTTCGAGGTCCTCAACGAGGAAGTGGACTGGCGAAGGTACCACGTCCCGTCCGACGCCCCGGTCGGCGTGATAACACACATCGCGAGCACTAGGATTCCGTACAAGACGGTCGGCAAGGAATACATCGCGGACAGGCCGGAGATCCAGAGGGAGATCAGGAACGCAGTGCGGGAGGCGCTGCGCAGGCTCGGGATCTTCCTATCCCACAAGGGGAGCATGGAAGCGGTCCAGAAGAAGATGAACATCTACGGGAAGTACCTACCTCTGATCGCCCAGTTCTCCACCGAACTGGCAGGGAAGAAATCGCTCCCGAAGTACAGGCAGCTCATAGGCAGCGAGTCTGACGGGGATGAGACTAATGAAGCCGGTCAGCCCGAGGGGGGACCGGCAGATGAAGCGGAGGGAGAAAATGTCAACCAAGAAAAAAGCGACCAAGAAGCAATCGACAGGTTCAGCTGAGACGAGGCAGAACACGGTCCAGGGCCTCCTCCACGAGCTGGGAGGGAGCGTCTACACCGACCTGGACGAGGGGCGCTTCCCCAGCCTGACCCTGGCCAGCCGCTCGGTCCGGAACATAGTCTACGACAAGAAGCTGCAGCAGTTCGTGCTTGGCGCGACCACGGTGAAGAAGTCGTCGGGGAACATCAAGCACATCCGCCCGTTCACCCAGCTGGTCTGGCTCGCCTCCTTCGCAAAGAAGCTGGTGGACGAGAAGCGCACGTCCACCCTCAGAGACGTGTTCTATTCGGCCCAGGCGTTCAACGTCGAGTTCCAGGACCAGGCAGAGTCGGACGAGCTGATCACGGACCTGGAGGTCCTGATGCAGATGGCCAGGGAGGGGATGAACATCTACCCGGAGGAAAGGAGCGCCATCTTCGGGAACATGACCATAGAATATACCGTCCCAGGCTACGAAGGGAAGACCGCTGACCTCTCGGCTAACCCCGACGGGGTGATGATCGGGCCGGCGCTCACCACAGCAGAGTTCAGAGACACTGACGCGGAGATCGTCCTTGCGATAGAGAAGGGCGGCCTTTTCACCAGGTTCATCGAGGAGAGGGTGCACCAAAAGTACAAGGCGATACTGATCAACACCGCAGGGCAGCCCCCGAGGTCGACGCGGTTCCTCATCAGACGGCTGAACCAGGAGCTCGGCCTCCCCGTGGGGATCCTCTGCGACGCTGACCCCTGGGGGGCCCACATAGCCATGGTCATCAAGAGCGGCTCTGTTCAGAGGGACGAACCAATCATTGTCCGTGATTCGACCGGGAGGATACAGCCCGTCCCTATCGGGCAGTTCGTGGACGATTGCATAGAGAAGTACGGCTACTACTACGACTCATCAGGGAACGAGATTTGCGGTGCCATACCTTATGAAACCCTCACCGTTGATGCCGATACCAAAGTCAGATTCAAGCCTCTTTCAGCTGCGATTCGCCACAGAAACACCGGACCGCTCTACCGTCTCGTTTCATCCAGCGGGAGAACGGTCGAAGTCACCCCGAACCATAGCGTCTTTGTGCTAAGGGACGGACAGATACAACCAGTTCCGACCACGGACCTGAAGGCTGGCGAACTGCTGGTGATTGGCAGAAGCGCTTCGCGGAAGAACTGCCCGCCCGCCATGGTGAACGCGGTTTCCGAACTCTTGGGATTATCCCAGGAGGCGAAAGTACCAAGGCTGTATGTGCATCTTCCCGGCCAAGGCTCGAGACATCACTCCAGGCGGAAGCTGACGTCCTTCCGATCTGGCCTGAAGAGGCCCAATCTCTCTAGGCTGCGTTCTGCTCACATCAGTTGCCGCGAAAGCAGGAATCCTGACCGACTCCCTGCACTCATCTGGCTAACTAAGGGGTTCTCGAGACTCTTGGGGTACTACATCTCTGAGGGGAGGGTCGTGAAATCAAAAGGAATCCCCCGCGCCGTGGAGCTCTCCTTCGGTCTGCACGAGCCTGAGGTCGTAGAAGACGCCGAACTCTGCATCAGAGAAGCCTTCCCCGAATCCACAATCAGAAGGGTGGTCGACGTAGAAGGGAACGGGTTAAGCCTGCGTTTCGGCGGAACACCGACGGCCCTCCTCTTCCTGCGGCTCTGCGGCACCGGGTTCGCGCACAAGCACCTGCCTTCGGTCATCTTCTCCGCAAAGAAGTCTCAGGTCCTAGAGTTCCTCAAGGGCTGCTTCGGGGACGGCTACATAACAAACTCCGGGGGGGTAGTGTGGAAAATGAAGAATCCATCTATGATGTCTGAGCTCGCGTATCTCATGACGATGAACGGGATATTCCCATCGACTGGGAAAGGGGGGGTCTCCCTGGTTGTCTCAGGTGCCTCGGAAGTTGAGAAGGTGGCGTCTACAGTGTTGCATGACAAAGACAGGGCTCTGATCCTAGCACACGTCCAGTCGACGGAGAGGAGCTCTTACCTAATGCCCAAGGCGTTTCCAGTCGTAAACACCGGTTTAGTTCATATGAAGAAGGAGATATACCGCCATGCTAACCACCATTCCCAATCACAGATACTGTACCGACGGATTTGCGAGGTGATTCAGCATGACCGCGAGGGTGGGACGAACCGCGAGCACGTCATTGGGGTGCTTGCCCACATGCTGGAATGCGACCAAGCTCCCATTGAGCGGGGTTCGAGAGATCTGGCTACATCGTTGTTGAACCTTGCCGAGAGCGACGTCGCGTTTGACCCCCTGGTCGCCATCGAGCAGACATCCAAGAAAGACGAATACGTATACGACGTCTCAGTCCCTGGCGTCGAGAGGTTCATTGGAGGCAGCTCTGGAATACTGCTTCACAACTCGGCCAACGCGGCCCACCTGAGGGAACTGACCACCCCCAACTCCAAGTGGCTCGGGGTGTACGCGAGCGACATCCAGAAGTACAAGCTCCCTTCGGACAAGCTGACCGAGGTCGACATCAAGCGGCTCTACGAGTTGAAGTCCGATCCAAGGTACACCGAGAAGATGTGGCACGACGAGCTCGAGACATTCCTGAAGTACAAGCGGAAGAGCGAGCAGGAGGCCTTCGCCAGGTACGGCCTTAGCTACATCGTGGACACCTACCTCCCTGAGAAGCTGGAGATGATGAAGAGCTCCTGACCTGCTTCAAGAGCGAAGAATCGCTAAAATACCCTTCCCCGCTGCCTGAAAAGGCCAATGACGTTTGAAGCAGAGCAGTCCAGGGTGGATGCCCTGGTCAGGCTCATGGGCATCATAGTGCTAGCGTTCGGCATCCTCCTGCTATACTACACATACGCCAACGCAGGGGTCCCCGGTCAGGCCGCCGAGATAGTCGCCATCAACTACTCTCTTGGCCTTGTCCTTTCGGTGGTGGGCGTCTTCGCGGCGTTCGCGAAGTTCAAGTGAGATAGCTTGCCAATCAAGGTGGCGCTGGCGGGGGTAGGAAATTCCGCCTCTGTGCTGGTCCAGGGCCTGAGGTTCTATTCAGGAGACGAAAAGAAGGGACTCTGGCACCCGAACGTGGCCGGGTTCAAACCCAGAGACATACAGATAGTCGCCGCCTTCGACATTGACTCCAGGAAGGTGGGGCTGGAGCTCTCAAAGGCCGTGTTCGCGCCCCCCAACGTGGCCAAGAAGTACGTCTCCATCCCTCGGAGCAAGGTCACGGTCAGGGGCGGCATCTCGAGGGGGGACGTCGCACCTCACCTCAGCGGTGTAAGGCTCGAGCGGATGAGCTCAGACGACGTGTCCGAGGGGCTCGAAGACTCTGGGGCGGATATCCTTGTCAACATGATCTCTTCAGGGTGCACCTCCTCGACCGAGGACTACGCGAGGGCAGCCCTGCGAGCCGGTTGCGGCTTCATCAACTGCACCCCGGCCCTGGCCCTGAAGAACAACAAGCTGGTCGCTGACTTCCAGAAGGCCAAGCTCCCGCTCGTGGGGGATGACCTCATGAGCCAGTTCGGCGGCACCATATTCCACAAGGGCCTGCTGGGCCTCATGGTAAAGCGAGGCATCAAGGTCTCGAAGAGCTACCAGCTTGACGTGGGCGGCGGTTCAGAGACGATGAACACCATAGACGAGGGGATCAAGATGGCCAAGAGAGGGGTGAAGACCTCTTCCGTTGCCGAGGAGGTCCCGTACAAGTTCGAGACCATCGCAGGGACCACCGACTACGTCGACTACATGGGCAACGACAGGACCAGCTACTTCTGGTTCACAGGGAGCACCTTCATGGAGAGCGGGGTGACCGTCGACGTGTATCTCCGTTCTTCCGACGGGGCGAACGCCGGGAACGTGCTCTTCGACGTCATAAGGGCGACATACAGATGCATGAAGGTCGGGAAGCTGGGGACGGTCGGGGAAATCTGCGCCTACGGGTTCAAGTCACCTCCGCGGCCGATGCGTCACGAGGAAGCTTTCACGAAGTTCGCCGCGCTCTACGTCCGCTGAAGCGCTTTCCACAGTGGCTTTTACAGGGCTTCAGCTTCCGCTTCCAACTCATGGAGGCCGGCCGGGGCAATATGCCTACGGGTTCACTTCCCCTCACTCAGCTTCATTCGTTTGCCGCGGGTCGGATCTGCGCACCAGTTTACCAGTAAACCAAGGAATGTTAGTGGGTTCTAATCCTCTGTGATCTGAACCCAGCGCACTTGGCCACGCTCAAGACCTGGATATCCCGATCGTGTTTAGACGCTCTCCTTTATTGTCTGGAATGCAACGCAGGTCTGTGTCTTCTCGATCCCCTTCATCATTCTCAGCTTATCGACGACTAGGGTGCCAACCTCCTCTACCGAGCCTGCCCTCACCTTGAGCACTATGTCCCATTCGCCCGAAATCACAATTACCTCGTGGACCCCCGGAATCTTGGACATCTGCTCCGCAAGGCTGCGCTGGGAGACGTTCTCAGCATTCCTGAAAGAGACAAGGACGAGAGCGGTAACCTGCTTTCCTATCTTCGAATAGTCAGGAATCGCAACGAATTTTCTTATGACACCGGAGTCAACGAGTCTCTTCAGTCTCTCTTGGACCGTCGCTCTGGGAATCCGGAGTTCGCTTGAGATTTCAACCACCGACTTCCTGCCGTCTTCGAGCAGCTCTGCCAGTATCTTCTGGTCTTTGGTGTCTAGCATACCAGCAAAACGCTGGGAAAAAGGCCCTTATATGATTTACATTCCGACAAAGTGCCACGGATTATGTCAAAGTGTTTATAGATATCGGTAGAATTCGTCTCTACATGACTGTGACGGTCGAGACGACAGGGGCCTTCGAGATTCCGAAACCTCTGAACGAATTGTCCGAGAGCGAAATCGTAAGGAAGGCGCACATCGGCAGGGTGAGCACCGAGGTGCTCAGGTACCTAACCGACGCCCTCACGGGCAGAGGATTCACCTGGCTGCTTCCCGTGATCTTCTCTAAGTCGACAGATCCCTTGTGGCCGGACCCCGGGGCGTCGATTGAGAAGAGGGTCGAGACAGAGATTTATGGCGAGACCGTAAGGACAACTCTGAGCATGATAATCCACAAGCTTGTCGCGAGTTCGACTGCTTATCCAAGGTTCTTTGTTCTCTCTCCAAACGTGAGGATTGAGAAGAGGGAGAGAAAGGCGACGGGATGGCATACGTACGAATTCACCCAGCTCGATTTCGAGATAAGGGGTGCTGGTTCCAAAGACGTCAAACGCCTATTCGAAGCCGTCATAGCAGGACTGATACGGCACGCCAAGAAGCAGGCTAGACGGGATCTGACATACCTTGGCAGATACGGCAGCCTCAAGGCGCCAGTGACACCGTTCAAGGCCCACGACAGGGAAGACCTCATGGCGAAGTACGGAGCCGAGTGGGAGACGAGATTGCCTCAAGAGATTCGTGAGCCGGTCTGGGTGACAAACATCCCAAGGGAGTTCTACGATTTTGAAGACCCAGCGACGGGCAGGTGGGACAACTATGACCTCTTCGTACCGAAATACGGCGAAGTGCTCTCGGGGGCCAGACGCGAATGGGAGTACGGCAGGATTACGGCAAAGATGGAGCGCGATGGCGTGAAGAAGGAGAGCTACACTCTGCTTCTCAGGATGGCTA
The DNA here is from genome assembly GCA_029785085.1 of Nitrososphaerota archaeon. GTDB lineage: Archaea > Thermoproteota > Nitrososphaeria > Nitrososphaerales > Gagatemarchaeaceae > UBA183. Next base: position 44,968 of record JAFMAI010000006.1, read on the forward strand.
AAGAAGGCAAACTCAAGCCATCGGCGGGCGCTGGAATTGGCGTCGAAAGACTCACGGCCTGGCTTGCTGGAGCCAAGCATATAGGAGAAGTTCAGGCCTTTCCGAAGGTTCCGGGAGTAGTTTACGACCTCTAAGGAAGTTCTGTGAAAGGCAATCCGAAGGTTATCGACGCCATTGCCTGTGTTTCCATCGCAAAATCGCCCGTTTCCCACTGCAGCGGAAAGGGGCTTCGGGACGACGACTCAGTGGTCAGGCGCTTCTTCTCTGAAGTTCTCGGCTACGATTTTGAGTATCTCGCTCAGGTCCTTCCCGTCGACGACTACGTCGGCCCGCTGTCTTACAATCTCCTGGACGTTAAACGCGATCTTGAGGTCCACCAGGTTGAAGAGGTCGAGGTCGTTGGCCCCGTCCACGACGGCCACCTTCTTGTCATCTTTCAGCATGTCACCAAAGGCCGTGTTCAGGATTTGAGCTTTGTTTGAGCTCACTAGAAGCCCGTAGCCAATCAAGCGCCCCTCGTGGAAGATGAGCTCGTTGGAGAAGACGTGGTCTAGGTCCAGCTCGGCCTTCACTCTATTGGCCAGCAAAGAGAAGCCACCAGATACGCCAACCCGAAGTGCACTCATTTCCTTGAGCTTCCTGACCATCTCCTGCGCGCCTTTCATCGAGGGAAGTCTCTCGGAGATGGAGACGCAGACCTGCAGCGGCAAGCCTCTGAGCAGTTCGATCCTCTTCTGGAGGCTCTGCTCCCAGTTCATCTCTCCACTGATTCCTTTCCGAGTAATCTCATGGACCTCCTTCTCCTTCCCTACGAGCCTTGCCAACTCTGGGAGAAACTCACCGTCCACTAGGACTCCCTCAACATCGAAGATTATGATCACTGGTCTATCCTGCTGCTGCCGCCGAAATCACTGGTGGGGCACACTGAAGTTGAGTAATGCTGGGATAAACGAGAACTAAAGGGTTATGACCCCAGGGAGTCTTAGCGGGATAGTGGCTTGAAGAGGAAGAGAGTGGCAATACTGGGAGCGACAGGGATGGGTGTCGGAAGGAAATACGGAAAGGCGATACGCTCGCGAACCGGTCTTCAGATCTCCCCCGAGGTTGCGGAGATGTGGTGAAGCCGACGAAGCCGAAGTCCATAGATGCCGACCTTGTCTTCTCCCCTCTGTCCACCCGGGCCGCCGAATTGCTGCACGATAGGGGCTTTCTTGAGTAGAGAGATCAGAGTCATCATCGTCGGCCTGGGCACGGTCGGAACGGCTCTTGCCCGAAGAATCCGCTCGGAGCGGTACGGCGACGACATCAGAGTCGTTGCGGCGGTAGATTCCAAGAGTGCCGCAGTGGATGACGGGGGTCTGGATCTGCGCAAGGTCCTACTGAGGAAGAGAAGGACGGGGATGGTCGGGGACGACACGGAGCATCCAGAGCCCCTGGCTGTAATCAGAGAGATCGACGCGCACGTCCTCGTCGAGCTGACCCCCAGCAACCCCGTCAACGCGGAACCCGCTCTTTCGCACATCAGTGCGGCCCTTGCTAGCGGGAAAGACGTCGTGACAGCCAACAAGATGTCCCTGGCCCTTTGTTACAGGCAACTGCTGGCCGACGCGAAACGCCGAGGCCGGGCGCTCAGGTACGGTGCTTGCGTCGGCGGAGGTCTTCCGGTGACTGATCTAGGCGAACTGATTGCACTGGCGGACGAAGTGACGGCCATTGACGGGGTTCTCAACACCACTTCCAACTTCATCCTGTCTGAGATGGAAGAGCGTAGGGTTGAGTTCGAATCGACGCTCAGCGAGGCGAAGAGGCTGGGGTACGCCGAGGCCGACCCGGGGCTGGACATAGACGGGGTGGACTCAGCGTGCAAGATAGTAATCCTGGCGAACCACGTCCTGGGCAAGAGCTTCACCCTCGAGAGTGTCCGCCCTCTCGAAGGGATAAGGGGAATAGCTCAGGCCCGGATGGAGAAGGCCCGAAGGAAAGGGAGGAGGCTCAGGATGGTCGCCTCCGCCGCCGACGGCGTGAGCGTCAGAGTCGAAGAGTTGCCCGAAGCCGACTCTCTCTGCGTCCGAGGCACCGACAACGCGGTCCGGTTCGACTGCAGGCTCTCTGGTCCGAGAGTCATCGAAGGTCCTGCGGGGGGCGGGGCTGCCACGAGCACGGCGGTCCTCAGGGACCTCCTGGCCATACGGAAGCTGAGGTTCGGTGGGTGACTCGACGCGCGAATCGTGATGAAGTTCGGGGGGAGCCTGCTTGCGAGCAAGGGAGGCGTCAGGAGGGCGGCAAGGGTCATCGCTACACGAGCGAAGGAGGACCAAGTGGTCGCCGTGGTCTCTGCTCTGGGAGATGTGACCGACCTTCTGCTCAGGGCAGCGCGGGACTCCAAACATTGGAAGGAGAGTCAAATCAACCTCTTCGTCGATGGGCTTCGGGATTACCATTCCAGGGTGCTTCGGGATGCGGGCATACGTCGTGCAGTTGAGGGTTCGGCAAGGGCCGAGGCCCTCCTTGAGGGACTGAGAGTCACCCTTCTGGGTGTCTCGATCCTCGGAGAACTTACCCCACGTTCTATGGACCTCATACTTTCATTCGGGGAACGACTGTCGGCCCCCATCGTAGCCGATGCCCTGAAAGCGGAGGGCCTGGAAACCAAGGCGCTCACCGGCGGAGAGGCGGGGATAATCACAGACGGCTCCCACGGCGAGGCGCTGCCGATCGAGAAGGTGGCGAGGCGCGCGGTGAAGAGGCGCCTGAACCAGCTGGTCTCGAGAGGCGTCGTCCCCGTCGTGACAGGCTTCGTTGCCGCGACCGAGAATGGCGACCTTGTCACCCTCGGAAGAGGGGGCTCCGACTTCACGGCTACACTGCTGGGGACCTACTGGGAAGCGGACGAAATCTGGATCTGGACCGACGTGGACGGTATCATGACTGCGGACCCACGGCTAGTCCCGGGGGCAAGGGTCGTCCGCGAACTGAGTTACGTCGAGGCAGAAGAGATGGCCGTCTTCGGCGCTAAGAACATGCATCCTCTCGCCCTGGGGCCGGTCAGACTCTCGAAGATCCCCGTCCGCATCAAGAACGGTTTCAGCCCCGACTCTCCCGGAACTTTGATCTGGTCTAGCCAGAAGAAGAGCGCCGAGGTCGTAAAGTCGATAGCGCTCGTAAGAGATGTGGGTATGCTGACGGTCTCCGGCGAGACTCTCGCAGGCCGGCCCGGGACGGCCGCAAACATCTTCCGCAGCCTGGCCGATTCTGGTGTGAATATCCTAATGATCTCTCAGAGCGTCTCCGAGTCGAACATCAGCGTCGTGCTGCGGAGAGGGACGCTCGATAGGGCGGGGAAGGCCCTGCAGAGGGGCCTGTCAGGGCTGGCGGGGAGCGCGCGGGTCGACCTGGAGCCGGACGTCGCGGTCGTCGCGGCCGTTGGCGCCGGGATGAAGGGGACCCCCGGGGTGGCCGCGAGGGTCTTCTCCGCCGTGAGCCGAGCGGGCGTCAACGTGCGGATGATCGCGCAAGGCTCGTCGGAGCTCAACGTCTCGTTCGTTGTCGGTTCGGAAGACGCAGTCAAAGCGGTCAGGGCTCTGCACACCGCCCTAATCGCCAATCCGAGATAGGTCGAGTCCTGTGGCCAAATCGAGACCGCTCTCGGTGGAGGTCCGGACGCCAGCATCGTCAGCGAACCTGGGCCCAGGGTACGACGTCTTCGCAATCGCGTTGGAGAGACCAACGGATGGGCTGAAGCTTCTGGCAGAGGATTCCTCTCGCCTGAAGGTGGACATCAGGGTCAGGGGGGCAAGAACGGTCCCCCTAGATGCTAGAAAGAACGCATCCAGCGCCGTCGCTCTGAAGATTGCGAAGGACTTCGGGATCCGCTCTCACATATCGATGGCGCTCGAGAAGCGTGTGCCCATCGGAGTAGGCCTGGGAAGCAGCGGAGCCTCGTCAGCAGCAGGCGCCTTCGCTATGAACGAATGTTTCGGGCTGGGGCTGAAGCTTCCAGAGCTCGTCAATTACGCAACTCATGGCGAGTTCGTCTCATCCGGGTCGGAGCACTGCGACAACGTGGCAGCCGCCCTCCTAGGCGGGTTCACCGTCGCCAGGCCGAGCCCAGCCCTTGAGGTCACCAAGTTCGACCCGCCGGAGTCGCTCAGAATCTGTCTCGCCACGCCGACCGTCACGCTGCCGAGAAGGAAGACGGAATACGCCAGGTCCATCCTCCCTGAGCGGGTTGAGCTGGAAAAACTCGTCCAAAATACGGCCTCAGCTTCCATGGTGGTCGCAGGCTTCGCCAGGAAGGACATCCGCATGATAGGTCGAGGGATGGAGGACGGAGTGGTGGAGCCAACCAGGGCGGCGATGATTCCCGGTTACGGCAGAGTGAGGAAGATGGCCCTCCAGGCGGGGGCCGTGGGGGTATGCATAAGTGGGGCCGGGCCGACCGTGCTGGCTCTGGTTGACGGCTCCAGCGTGAGGCCCGCGGAGGTGCTGAAGGAAATGAGGAGGGCTTTCGGAATGGAGGGGGTGGAAGCGGAAGGATACTGGACATCTGTCGGAGGGGGGGCTCGCCGCGTCGACGGATAACAACGGATGGGCGATTCGATGCATTCAGTGCGGCAAGTACACCGCGACCGAGCCGCCGGACTTTCGATGCCCCTCCTGCGGGGACCTGCTCGAGCTGGTCCCGGTCGGCAGAAAACCCGCCAGGAGGTCGCTGCTTCGCGGGCAGGTAGCGCTCGGTGTCTGGAGATATGCCAGGGGCTTGCCATTCGCGAGGGACGTCAAGCCCATCTCGCTCCAGGAAGGGGGAACTCCGCTGGTCCCGTCGTCCGGCATCGGGAAGGGACTGGGGTTGCAGGAACTCTACATCAAGAACGAGGGGCAGAACCCAACGGGGTCTTTCAAGGACAGGGGGATGACGGTCGCGGTTACGAAGGCGAGCCAGAGGGGCGCAAGGACGCTCGTCTGTGCGTCGACGGGGAACACCTCCGCTTCCCTTGCGGCATACGCGGCAAGAGGGGGCCTGGAAGCTGTGGTCATTGTTCCTTCGGGGAAGGTGGCCGCGGGGAAGCTCGTCCAGGCCACCGTCCACGGGGCGAGGATCCTGAGGGTGAAGGGGAACTTCGACGAAGCCCTGGGGTTAGTCCTCGAGGTAGTCCGAGAGAACCCCGCGCTGTACCTGATGAACTCGATCAACCCCTACAGAATCGAAGGGCAGAAGACCCTGGCCTACGAAGTCTTCGAGCAGCTAGGAGGCCGCGTGCCGGACTACGTGGTGCTGCCCGTCGGGAATGCTGGGAACATCAGCGCAATCTGGAAGGGGTTCCTGGAGCTGAAGTCCTGGCGGATCTCGGACAGGCTCCCCAGGATGGTTGGCGTCCAAGCGGCCGAAGCGGCGCCGATAGCGGAAGCCTACGAGAAGAAAAGGGACCACGTGAAGCCGTGGGGGGATGCCAGGACGGTCGCCTCAGCCATACGGATAGGGAAACCAGCATCGTGGAAGAAGGCGCTTCGCGCGATCAGGGATTCGGGAGGCCTGTCGATGACGGTTACGGACAGGGAGATCCTCCAAGCCGTCGACGAGCTCGCCTCGAAGGAGGGCCTGTTCGTCGAGGCCGCGAGCGCGACGCCGGTAGCGGCGCTCAAGCATCTGCGAAGGACGTTGGGCCCACGCGCAACGATCGTCTGCGTCGCGACCGGAAACGGGCTGAAAGACCAGGAGTCCGTGAAGGTGGACCTGGAAAGGACTCCGGAACTGTCAGGTGGTCCAGACCTCCTGAAAGCTCTTCGGGACAGCACCCCCGGCTAGGCTGGCTGCGAGGAGTGCGGATTCAAAGGGAAAGGCCCTGACCGCCCCCCAGCGCCACTGGTGGGACTACGATATCTGGGTCCCAAAGCGATTCGCACCTCTCTGTTCGATTCGAGGCTTGGAGAATCGCGGGCACGAGTTCCGTTCTGCTCGAGGCTTGATTGTAGATAGAGAGCTGTTCTGGAAAGTGAAGATATGGGGAGACTGCCAAGTTACAGCAGTAATCCATGATCTGTAGGGCTTCGGCCACGTTGTTGGTTAAGTTGGAGGCAGCGGCACAAACTCTGCGCAGGCGCCCAGTTCACTATTCAGTCCTAGGAGGAAGCGAGATTGGCGTCGACAGCGGGTATGTACGTGACAACCTTGTCCTCCTCTGTCAGTCGCAGTAAGTTCAGATTGCACAGTTTCTGGGCGGCATAACTGAGCGCTGGTTCGCTCTTGAAGCCATAGGCACGGAACTTGCTCAGCCTCAAACTCCCATTCGTGACTGCCTTCCTGAGTACGTTCAGATGGTTGGTCCGTATGTCCAGATCCTCGGCCTTCCTCCTTGCTTCGTCGATCAAGATGTTCCTCGCCAACTTAACTGGGATGTCTTTGGCCTGGGGACGGTGGCATGGTAACTGTAGACCCGCTCGGTAAGCTTGTTGAACATCGCTCTCGCCTCACCCCCCGACTGTTCGTGAAGCCACGAGATTACCTCGTGCGCCACAGGCTCATCCCCGCTCCCGATCGCATACCTCTTCTGGCGAACCTCAATTGCTCGTTCCACCTCTCCAAGAGTCAATGGCCTCACTCGGATCGACGGGGCCTGCAACTACCTCGCCCACCCTGTGCGCCCTTGACTCCAGAATGCTCATGAACTGCTCCTTCGCTATCAAGACCCACCATACACCCATCCTTGCCAAGCTCAGCATGTAGTCCCTGGAGATGTTGAGGAACTCGACGGCGGTGTCGTCATCCAACATGTCGAGGCTGTTCACAGAACAACAAATAGTGCCTGTAAGGCGACACTGTCGATGTGAGCTTAGCTCAGGCTCACGAATGAACCAGATTCAGTCGTCGTGACGTCGAACCCTAACTTGACAATGATGTGCGTAGCCAAGTCGATCGGATACTGTTCCCATAGCCGGCCGAAATACGCCATGCGGCCAGAGAGTTCGGCGACCGGTAAGACCCTCCCCTCTGCACTCCTGACCGCGCTCCGAATGTCACTCTTCAGTCCAATCCGCCGTTTCGTCCTGAACGGCGCGGCATGCAGCCCTGCCACGACATAGCCCTTTCTCGAAGCCGCTTCTGCTAGGAGCCCGTTCTCGACCCCGAGCTGCTCAGCAAGGGCCCGAATGTCGATGGGATCATCCCGGTACCTGAACTGGAACGAGGCCTCCGCTCTGCGGCTCTTGGGCTTCATCACCTTGCGGGCCGCCCTTTCTGCCGCAGCTCTGCGCCATTGGTCCCCCTTGTGGCACGTGCGCGACCGCACTGTTCGGGATGGCTGTCTGCCCACAGAACCTTCTCGACTATCTCCCGCTCAAATGGGGTGGAATCATACAGCCTCGGAACGCCACCTTCGAAGACTCCGATAGAGTGAGGGTCATACAGCGAGCGACGACTCTGCGGGTTCTTCCCGATGTAATTAGTGACTATGATGTATGGACAGTAGCCTGAGACTTTGCGAAGGATGAAGGACTGGACCATGTTCCTTGCGAGGTGCTGGTCCTTCTTGAACGCCAGAATCAACTTGGTCATTCCCGGCCTGCCCTCGTCTTTGGTCTACTTCGCAGCGAAGTCAGGACCCGGGCGATGGTGGATCCTCTCGGGGCTTAAAGTGGCCAAACTCAAGGAACCAGCGGGCGTCGCGCTCATGGTCAGTCTTCGTGGCTTCCGCTAGGCGAATGTCTCAGGGGATTATGATCTGTTCCTTTTCCGGCACGTAGAAGACGCTCAACGCAGGGTAGGTCTGGGGTGTTATTCAGCTCGGTATAGGAAGCGGCGTCCGGCCCACTTCCTGGGCGAGTCTCTCTATCTCCACCTTCAGGTCGCTCGCGGCTATCCCGTTGATCAGTCCCATCTCCTGGGCCTCCTTTGCTCCGAACCTCTTCCCCGTCATGGCCAGGTGCGCGAGCTGCTTCCTCCCGATCCTCAGCATCCCTATGGTCAGGGCGAGCGCCGAGCCTATCCCCTGCCTTCCCTGAGCGAGCGCGAACGTCGCCTCGGGAATCGCGAACGCCATGTCGCAGGCGAATATCAGCTCGGCCCCGGCCCCCACCGCAATCCCGTTGATGGCCGCCACCACGGGTTTGGGCGACCTGAATATCCTGTCGAAGACCGGCCTCATGGTGTCAAGGAAGAGGTTCAGCGCGTCGGTGAAGGTCGCCGCCTTGCTGAGGTCGCCGAGGTCCTCGCCCGCGGAGAAGTACTTCCCCGTCCCTGTAATCGCGATAAGGCTGCTCCCTGACGCGATGCCCTCGTTCAGCTTCTTCAGGATGTCCCGCCACATCCCGATGTTTATCGCGTTCGCCTTCTCTTCTCTGTTCAGTATGATCCAGTAGGCCCCGTTTTCTTCCTTTGACTCGACCAGCAAGCGCCTTCGGGTTCTCGCTATTCCGGCTCGTCCTCTTAAGCCTGCGCCGGCGCCGCGGACCCGCCCCCCGAAATCCCGTCGCCCCTTAGGGGTTAGGTCTGGGCGGTCCGGGCGCGACTGGGGCTCATGCCGCCAGCGCCACCGCGTAGAGCAGGCCGAAGGCTGCCATCAGCTGAGCCGCCTTCCTGTCGGGGGCCACCAGGGGGAGCCTTGCCGCGAAGGCCTTCGTCAGGCGGAGCGCCAGGGGCGCGCTCAGGAGCACGATGAGCAGCCACGGGCGGTCCAGCAGGACGCTCAGGGCGACCGTCAGCACGTATGAGAGGGCGACCACCCAGTCGTAGGCCTCTAGGGCGCGCCTCTGTCCGAGGAGCGTCGCCACCGTCGTCCTCCCTATGGACCTGTCCTCGTCCACGTCACGCGCGTCGTCTACCAGCAGCACCGACGCCACCAGCATGCCCAGCGGCACGGAATAGACGACCGCTTCGAGCGCCAGAGAACCCGTCTGCAGGTAGTGGGCTCCCAGGAACATGAGCGGGCCCCACACGACGAAGACCAGGAGCTCGCCCATCCCCTTGTCCTTCAGCCTCAGGGGCGGCGCGTTGTATGAGAGCATCAGGACTACAGCCGCGGCGACTATCACCAGGGAAAACGGCCTTTCCATGGCTGTGAGGGCCACTCCGGAGCCCAGCCCAACCGCCATCATGGCAGCCGCGTAGACCACGGTCGCCCTCAGCGAGAGGAATCCGCTCAGGACCGGGTGGGGCTTCAGGGCTTGTGTCCCCGGGCGGTCGGCGCCCGTCATCACGTCGTAGCAGTCGTTCAACAGGTTTGCGCTGGCGTGTATGGGGACCACCATCAACAGGGCGAGGACGTAGAGCAGCGGAGAGACCTGGTGCCAGTCCGAGATGAACGTGCCCGCCGTGATGGCCACGGCGCTCATCAGGAAGCTCCAGGGGCCGGTGACCAGGAACATCTTCCTGGTCGTGGACGCGTTTTCGAAGCGGGAGCCGGCCTCCAGCTCCGCAGACTTCCTCTCGGCGCGGTCAGCCATCGGCTCCGCTCCTCCTCGTCCAGGGGTGCTCCATGCTGACGCCCTTGGTCTCTCTGCAGAAGAGCACCGCAACGAAGGACAGCGCGCAGTACACGACGATCATCAGGGAGACGTAGGGCCACCCCTGCAGGGCGCCTCCTGCCGCGGCCACCAGGGAAGCCGCGAAGAGAGGAGCCAGCCCGCCCCCGAGGAATATGCCGATGGTGTGGCTCAGCCCGACGCCTGAGAACCTGTAGATCGGAGGGAACTGCTCGGCGAACCACGTCGTGGCCAGAGCGGTGTTGACAGTGGTGGAGAGGAGCATGAGTATCACCGCCGTGGCGATGAGAGAAGGGACGCTCGTGTTGAGCAGCATGAAGAAAGGAAAGGCCAGGACGCCCGGGGCCAGGGAGCCGGCGGCCATCACCATCTTCCTGCCCTTCCTGTCCGCCACCACCATGAACCCCACCACCTCGAATATGGAGACCACGCCCGCCACTATCAGCCCCATGATCAGCGGCGCGGAGCTCACCCTGAGGAGCGCGAGGTAGCCGGTCGCGAACGTGGTCAGAACGAAGAACGCGGCCGGGGTGGACATGGTGGCGACCGAGAGCAGCAGCACCAGCCTCCACTGGTCTCTCATGACCATGACCGCGGGCATCCTGAGGGTCTCCTTCCGCTGTACCAGGCTCTCGAATATCTCGGTCTCGGAGAAGCGGTATCTCATCACGGCCGCTCCCGCAAGCGCGACCGCGCCGAGCAGGAAGGCGGTGCGCCAGCCTTCTGCCAGGAACCGAGCCTTGCCCATCAGCCCGAGGAACGAGACAAAGACCCCGGCGGCGAAGACGGCTCCGATTATCGTCCCCTGGCCGACCCAGTTCCCCCAGAACGCCCTCCACTTGGACCTGCTCGCCTGCTCCGTGATCCACGTGGATGCGCCTCCCCACTCTCCGCCGAACCCGAAGCCGTGAAAGAACCTGAAGACCACCAACAGCACGCTTCCCATCACGCCTATTGTGATGTGGTCATCTTTGCTCGAATTCTTGGGCCCAAGGACGAGCCCTCTAGGGCTCCCATAGACGAAATAGCCCCTATCCCGAGTCTTCACGGCCATTTCGAACTTTGACGGCTCGTTTTGGGTCAAATCCTTCCCCGATTAGAGGATGAGGCTGGTAATAAACTGTCGGGTAATATCCTGTCGGGTAATATCCTGTGCCAGCATTCCACAGCTTGGTATCGAATCGAATCTGTGCCAAAACTGTCCGCGAGTATGGCTGCCGAACACTCCCACCAAGGGGCAGGAACCAACCACCAGCCTGCCCCTAGCGCGCGACCAGGCTCTTTCCGCTCCGGACCCAGGCCGCCTTTTCCATCACTTCGCAGATGACTTCACTACACTCCGAACACCTGATTGTTGTCCCCTCTTCTACGGGGTAGAACTCCCTCAGGGTCACCCTGCATCTGAGCCCGGCATACATGCTGTCACGGACGGCGTCCGGATTTAAGGCGCTGAGTGCTCCTTCAGCAGCTCAGCAACCCCAGGGTGCTTCAGGAGCACCTCCAGCAGCCTGTCGTGCTTCTCAAGCCTCTCCTCGAGCCCCTTTTTCTCGTCTTTGAGGGTGAGGAGCTCCAGCTTCATGTCCTTGAGGTCCCCTTCATTTGCTGCTTCCACCTCTTCTAGTCTCTGGGTGAGGGCCGCTTCGTTCCTGTACGCCTCCCCTATTGAGAGGAAGGGCATCGCCCTCAGGTACTGCTCCACCGCCGGCTTCGGGAGGTGCCTGTCGTAGTGCTCCTTGGTCCCCGTGTAGTGGCCTATCAGCTTCTCGACATACTCCTCGGCGATGTAGTCCTTGGCGACGTTGTCGTAAAACTTCCTGAACCCGTGAGCCATATGCACCTCATGTCGTCTCTTCTTCTCAGTTCTCAGTCCGCTACTCCACAGGAGGTCACTGATGGCATTCGCTATCCCCCTGGTCTTCCACCTCAGCCACTCATCTTCCCAAGCCCTCCTAGTGACCACCGCGGGAGAGTCCGCCGTGATCTTCTGCCCCTCCCTGGCCCTGACCTCGAGGTATTCGGCCCGCTTTTGGTACGCCTCCTTCATGATCAAGGTGTCGTATTCGTCCCCTCCCTCCTCAGAGTAGACCGTCATCGCTCCGCACAGGAGCTCCGCCCCCGCCGGGAGAACATGCAACCCGTTCACCCCCAGCTTCAGCTCTCCGGGCTCCGGGACCACTACCTCCCCCGCCTTCCTGTACACCGGCCGCACGTCCTCCACGTCCAGGAAGGCGAAGGCCCCCACCCGTACCCCTGCGGAACACATGAAGAGGATGGCCACCTGCAGCTGTATCCACGCCCTCGGGAGCATCAGCCGTATCTCCTCCAGGCGGTACTCCCTGTCGTCCTTGGTGGTTCTCCCGCTCTCGATAAGCCTCATGAGCTTCTTCCACGGGAGGAGAATCTCGTTCATCTCGCAGGCGAGTATTATGGGCCTCAGCCTGTGCCTCGTCTCCGTGGTCCCAATCTTCTTCGCCAGGATGAGGGGGTTGTACTCCCGGATGAAGCGTATCACCAGCCTCTTCGCCTGGGCCGGGTCCTTCCTGAATGCCTCCACCAACCTAACCATCCCCTCCTCCACCTCCTTCGAGGTGATCTTGACGGCGAAGTCGGGCCCGGGTTTGTGGTGTATCTTCTTCGGGTCCGCGAACCCGGCGAACTCCAGGAACCACCTGGCGTCCCGCTTGTAGTCCTCCTTGGTGTGGGGGGACTTCACAGCCTCCCAGGGAAGGATTACTTCATCCTCTTTGGGGTCAGGCACGGTTCTCACCCGAATAATTCGGGTACTGGTTTAACACGGTAAAGCGAGCGGCGACGGTCGGACTCGAACCGACGGCCAATTGGTCTCTGCCTGGCGAGCTAACAGCCAATTGCTCTACCACGCTGCCCAGTCTCTGGACTTCTGAGCTACGTCGCCGCACCCGGTCCGTTCCGAGATGCGCTCAAAAACATTCTTAGTGTGAAGGCGGTGTTTGACGAGACCAAGGTCCACGGCTCCTGAGAATAGAAATGAGTATTCTGAGGAACTTTTCGGTCATTCGTGGAATATTACGCGATACCTCTCAGGGACAAGGTCATGAATCAGTGCTTGCCGAGGTCTCAATTTCTGACCCGGTTTCTTGAATTCAAGAAAGTATACTGTATTGTCTTTCACGCCTATTCTGTCACATACAACCAACGGCGAGAATACCGTCCAACCCATCCTCCTTAGCTCATTGGCAACATTCTCTTCATTGGC
>JAFMAI010000007.1 GCA_029785085.1 Nitrososphaerota archaeon
AAGCTCACCATCGGAGCGGAGCTCAGGCGCCAGCTCGTCACCTCTGTGAGGGTGAGGAGAGGGCCCTACGGCGACATCGTAGACTTCCCATATGTGGTGAGGAAGGCGCACTCCGTCAGGCCCATCGGCGTGGGCATAGGGGACAAGGCGTACGACTCGGAAGAGAGCCATGAGCTCCTGAGGGATGAGCTCCACGCCATGTCGATGATCCCACCACGAATGGAGAAGGTACCCCTCTGGAGGACCGAGGGGCTCTACAGGAAGGAGATGAAGAGGAGGTTCTCCGAGAGGGTGTACCACCAGAGGTCCAAGGACGAGACCATCTTCTCGGTCGTGAAGAGGACCATGGGGGACGAGATGAGGTCCGTCAGGACGAAGGGGCTTAACAACGAGATCAGGTTCAGGATGATAGCCTACAACGCCATGAGGGTCGCGTCGTCACTTCTCAGAGGGTTTCTACAGAGCCAAGCTCATTCAGCAGCGGATAAGAAGAGGGTGTACGAGGGGGCGGCTCCATGGAGGAACCAGGTCGCCAGTCCAAGGGCCAGTACAAGGAGTGCCCCCAGTGCGGGGCCAAGATCAGGCTCTACCGGACCCCGCGAGGGCTCCGCTGTGGCGACTGCGTGAAGAAGATGGATTCTGCTGGACTAGGCTTCAGGCAGCAGGACCCGGCGTCGGGAAGCCGGGCGTAGAGACGACGCGAAGTTTGTCGTTTTCTTCGAGGTACGGGCTCGACGGGCTCAGAGGCCTACAGGGGGAGGCCTGGGCGCTCTTCGCCATCAGGACGCTGAACTCGTTCGGCTTCTCCATGGCCATGCCGTTCTTCGGCCTCTACCTCCTAGAGGTCAGAGGCATCAATCTGGCGGCCACAGGGGCGGTGTACTTTGCCGCAGGAGTCTTCACCCTGTTGAGCCGGCTAGTCGGCGGAAGGCTGACCGACGCCGCGGGGCCGAGGCGGGTGATGCTGGCCGGATACTATGCCTCGATCGTAGCTTCGGTCGTCCTGGGTTTCATGGTCCTGGACAACTCGCCCGCCATCTACTTCTTCGTCTCGTACCCTCTGTTCTCCTTCCTGAGGGGGCTCTCCCACCCCGCCACCGGGTCTATCATCGCAGGCCAGCCTGTCAACCAGATCCGGTCCGGCTACAACCTGCTGACCATAGGCGGGAACCTGGGTTTCGCCATCGGCCCTGCGCTGGGGGGGCCCATCACGGACGCGTACGGCTATGCGATCGTCTTCTTCATCAGCGCAGTCATGATCGTCCCGGTGATACTGCTCACGGCCTTCCGGATCTCTGGAGGGGTCAGGGCGTCGGAGGACGCCAGCGAGGGGCCGTCGCGGCGGCTGCTGTCGTGGAAGGAGGACAGGAACATCATCGGCTTCCTGTTCCTGGCGGCGGGCCTGTTCTTCGCCGTGGGGTACGAAATCCAACCCCTGGCCCTCTACGTGGCATACTTCCTGCACTTTACCAACACCGAGATAGGATACCTCTTCGCGACCAACGGGGGGGTCATCGTCCTCCTCCAGTTGCCGCTCATCAACATGGTCCAGAGGGCGAGGACCCTGGTGCTCCCCCTCCTCATCTCCCCGCTCCTGCTGGTCGCCAGCTTTTTGATGGCCGGGCTCTCCACCGGGTTCCTCCAGTATGAAGCGGTCATGGTCGTCCTGACGCTGGGGGAGGTCATGGCGACCGTCCCGTCGCAGACGGTGATGGCACTGTTCTCGAAGTCGGGGAACAGAGGGACCTACCAGGGGTACTACTACGCCGCGACCTCTTCGGGGAGGTCGACGGCCGCGGCGGTCGGGCCGGCCAGCTTCGAGCTGTTGTCATCCGCTCCGGCGTGGGGGTGGTATTCGCTGGCGGCGTTCGTCATGTTGATATTCTTAGGGTTCGTGCTGATCGGCCCGAGAATACAGCGCGACTACGAAAGCATGAGCGGCGGGAGAGTCACCGCCACCCCGGCGGGGCCGGAGACGCCACCATCTGCCAAGCTCGTGTCGTCACCAGCGTGAGGGACCTCCGTCAGGATGGCAAAGGAGAGGATGGAAGCGGGCTGCGCTGATCCATCGGGTCGAGACCTGCCCGGCAGATGTGGCCGGGCATGAATGTTTGGGCGACAACGCTCCAACCTGACACCACTAGGAAATATCCTATGAAGTGCTGTGATCGGTTCGGATTTGTCTTTTATGTTATGGTATGTCAAACAGCAGACGGCTGCACAAACCGAACGAAGCTGCCGAGCTCCTGAACGTGAGCAGGCAGACGATATGGGCCTGGATCACCAGGGGGAAAGATCAATGCCGTGGAGCTCCCTTCGGGACAGTACAGGATACCCGACTCGGAGATTGTGAGGACCCTACAGGGGGCGAGAGAGTGAGCGCAGAAGAGCGTGAAAAGTTGTACAGGACGAGGTGCGAGGAAGTCTTTTCGAGGGCCGCACAAGTAACTGTACCGATCAGAGCAGGGCACTTGGCCCTGATCGGGAGCTTGTGCGATGCTACGAACTCGAACCTAGAGTCTGTCCTGGCGCAAATGCTCGAGGATTCAATCGAGGCAGCCAAGGACCACTTCGAATACGACGCAACGAAGTTCCTTGAAGAGGAGTACCCCGGGTACGCCGCCACGAAGAAAGGTGTGTGAGGATGGCGACTGAAGACGGCTCGGGCTTCACCGTGAAGCTCGCGCTCCCAAGGAGGTGTACGACTTCATCAGGAGCCAGACAAAGCAATGGGGCAAGGCCGTTGAAGAATACGTCGACTTCCGTGTTCAACTCGACGTCGCGGCGACCCTGGTCGAACTGGCATGTGGTGAAAGGCAGACCCCTGACGAACTGGCCTTCGACCTCGGGGCTCTTTCATCTCGTTCCTCTTGATCGAGGTATCCACCCAGGCGACTTCCGGCGGGTGCTGCGTCTTCCTATCTCAGTTGCCATACCTCACGAACTTGTAGAACCTCTTGAGGATCTTCGTGTGGTCAGACTTCATGTCGGCCGTGTACTCGGGCGAGTGGATCTCCGCCACGAGCCTTTCGATGTCCTTCCTCGTGGCCGCTTTGAAGGTCCTTGAAGTGAGCCTCTTCCTGATATCGACGAAGGTCCACGTGGTCTTGTAAAGCCTAGCCGTGCTCAGTCCTTGCGCTTTCAGGTGGTCGAGGTAGGCCCTGATCAGCTTCCTGTCTTCCGGGTTCCCGATCAGGCTGTCGAGCCCCTTCAGGTACGAAGCGAGCTTCTTCCCGTAGAAGTGTATGTCCTCAGCCGTCCCACCATCTAAAAGGTGTAAGGGCGTTACCGCGCATGTGGTGGCGCCCTGGCCGGGACTTTCGTCTCAGCGATTTCGAACCCGGGTCGCTGCCGCTCTGCCGGCCCATAGCCGGTGACAGGGCAGCATACTGACCTCTATACGACCAGGGCACCTGAAAACGGGCTGGGTCACGGGGTGGTTTTAAGCTTCATACCCGTTCGAGGAAGTTGTCCCCTGAAGTAAGGGGCGCCGTGTGGTGCTTGTGGGTCGAGCCGCACCGCTCCAGATGCCTCTTGAACTTCTTGGCGCTGATCAACTTCCCGCACTTTGGGCAGACCGGCACGCCCGCAACCCCTCCGTGGCGGCGTATACGTCTTCCTTCGCTGACCAGAAGGGTTGAATCCGGGCACGGGAGGGTCTGGCGATGTGAAGCCTGTGAAGAGGTGTGGCTGGTCTTCGTTGGACATGCCGCTCCTCCAAGAGTACCACGACATGGAGTGGGGGATCCCCCTGCACGACGACCGGCTGCTGTTCGAGTTCCTTGTGCTCGAGGGGGCCCAGGCTGGCCTGAGCTGGTACACGATACTGAAGAAGCGGGAGAACTATAGGCGGGCCTTCGAAGGGTTCGACCCGAAGCGGGTGGCGAACTACGACCAACGGGCGGTCCGGAGTCTGCTGGCGGACCCGGGGATCGTCAGGAACCGCCTCAAGGTGAATGCCGCGGTGCAGAACGCGAAGGCGTTCGTCAATGTCCAGGAGGAGTTCGGGTCGTTCGACGAGTATGTCTGGAGGTTCGTCGGCGGAAAGCCGAAGGTCAACAGATGGCGCGCGCTCAAAGACATCCCGGCGGTTACTCCGGAGGCGCAGGCCATGAGCAAGGACCTGATGGCCAGGGGATTCAGGTTCGTGGGGCCGACCATATGCTACGCCCACATGCAGGCCACCGGGATGGTGAACGACCACGTCACAGGCTGCTTCAGGTACAAGGAGATTGCGGCCCTCTCTTAGAGGAGGCCCAGGGCCCTCAGGCCGTCGGTAATCCTCTTCGCCTCGACCTTATCCAGCGGGAGCAGCGGTCTCCTCGGGGACCCGCAGTCCATCCCACGCGCTCTGAGTATTTCGTAGTAGGCCGAGATCTGATTCTGTTTCACCAGTCCCTTGAACGCCCGGACCTGGTTCTGTGCGGCCAGGGCCGCGGCGTGGTCTCCCTTCCTCACCGCCGAGAACATCGACGCGAGGAGCTCGGGGAGGGCGCAGGCTCCCCCCGAAACCAGGCCGGAGGCGCCTGAGTTGATCGCGAAGAGCCCATACTCCTCGGTCCCGTTCATCACAGGGAAGCGGTCCGGGACCGCGTCCATCAGCTCCAGGAGGTGCAGGAAGTCCCGCGAAGAGTCCTTGAGCCCCGAGATGATACCTCTCTTTGCCAGCTCTGCGACCGTCTTCGCCTGGAGGTTGTTGCCGGTCAACTGAGGTATGTTGTAGGCCAGGACGGGCATATCCACAGCCTGGGCGAGCGCCTCGAAGTGCTTCGCCACGGCCCGGTCTCCGGGCCTGTAGTAGTAGGGGGTCAGACTTGCCACGGCGTATGCCCCGGCGTCTTCGGCGTGCTTCGCCAACTCGACCGCTGACGCGGTGTCTGCTGCCCCGACCTGGACCACGACCGGGACCTTCTTGCGCGCTGTGGCTATGACCGCCTCGGCCACCGACTTCCTCTCCTCGACCGTGAGCATCGGACCGAGCCCCGTGCTCCCGCAGGGGAAGATCCCGTCGGCCCCATTCGACAGCTGGAAGCGGACCAGCTTCGACAAGCGGTCCGTGTCCACCCGCCCTTCGTCGTCGAATGGGGTCAGAAGCGCCGTGAAGAGGCCCTTGACCTTGGAGGCTGACCTGGCCAACCGGTCCCTGGCCCTTGCCTGGCACGACTTATCCTTGGCGCCTGCCTGCCCGACTGTCCGGCGCGCCGCCCCGGGTGGCCCCCTTTCACCCAGCTGCGGCCAACCAGAAGCTGGGCGGAGATTCGTGGCCATTGAAAACCTATATCACCTCCTGCCAAAACTACTGCAAGGCGCTCTTTGAAAACAGGGCTCACACACCTGCAGTCATTCCACACGTCTGCCCCTTCGAAAGGAGGAACCTAGCAAGTGATTCACCCGTACTTCATCGAGAACTCCATCCTGAGCCTCTTCAGCGGCGTGGTGGCCCTCGCTGTCAGCTACTACGCGTTCAGGTACAGGAGGGTGACGGGCTCGAGCTTCCTCAGGCTCCTCAGCGTCGGGTTCATGCTGCTCGGGGTCGGTCTCCTGGTTCAGGGCTCGATATATCTCCTGGCCGAGTTCAACGTCGGCAGGTTCGTGGACAGGGAGGCCCTGGTTTACGGTGCCACGGGCGTCTATCTAGTCCTCCAGTCCGCAGCATACCTCCTTATCGGGACCGGGTATACCATCCGGGTCCAGAGAGGAGCATCCTCTGATGGGATGGGAACGGGTGCCGCGGTCCTAGCCGTGCAGGCGGCGCCGCTCCTCTTCGGCACACTGGTCCTCGACATCGGAGAACTGGTAATCCTCGTGCTCGTCTCATTCGTCGTCTTCCAGGGAGCCATGGCGTACTCGGAGCTGAAGAACAGGCTGTCGCTCTATGTGTTGCTGGGCTTCGCGTTCATAGCGCTTTCCCACCTTGGCGAGCTGCTGGGGAGCCTGCTGGCCTCGGGAGACCTGTACCTCCTCGGCGGGACGGCGAACCTTGCAGGGTTCTGCCTTCTCCTCCTGTTCGTGGTCCGGAGTGGGAGAATTGGCTCAGTCTGAGAAGCAGAGGAGCACCATAAGGATCTATCTCGACATATTGAACGCGGCCGACGAAGAAGGCAACGCGAAGACGACCAGGCTGCTCCAGAGGGCGAACCTCCCTCACGACAGGCTCATGAAGCACCTGGCCGAACTCCAGAAGAGGGACCTCCTCACGGAGGTGAACAACGGTGGAAACCGATACTACACCATAACCCGCAAGGGGAGGGAATTCGTGAGCGAAGTGAGGCGCGCCCAGAGCTTCCTTTCCGCTTTCGGCGTGTCCATCTGAGGCGGTCCCTGCTGTCTGAACGTTGCGTTCATACGCAACGTTCTCTGCGAATATATAGACCTCCGAGGAGGTTCCGCGAGTTGAGAGTCCTGCGAGGCGGGCCGTGCCGTTGAAGGACTCTGTCGTAGTCTTCGGCGGGGACGGCTACATCGGATGGCCCCTTTCCCTGCACCTCGCATGGCGCACCGAGAAGAACGTCGTGATAGTCGACAACCTGGTGACCCGGCGGCTGGTGGAGTCAGTTGGGTCGGACTCTCTGGTCCCCATTGGAAGCCCGTCCTCGCGGGTGGCGGCGTATCAGCGCGCTTCGGGGAAGGACAACCTGACTTTTGTCCGGGCGGACGCCAGGGATCCGAAGGAAGTGGACTGGGTGATCTCGAAGTACCAGCCCCAGAGCGTGGTACACCTCGCCCAGCAGCGGAGCGCGCCGTTCAGCATGATAGACCAGGAGCACGCGCTCTACACCGAGCTGAACAACGTAGCCACGAACCTGAACATAGTCTTCTCGATGACAAGACACGTCCCGGAGGCCCACCTCCTGAAGATGGGTTGCTACGACGAAGAAACAGAGGTTCTGACAAGGGATGGCTGGAAGCACTTCTTCGACCTGAAGTACGACGACGAGGTCTGTTGCCTTGATCCTCTGACTGAAGAGATACAATATCACAGGCCTTCGAATATCGTTGCCTACCAGTACTCCGGGCGGATGCTCAGAATCAAGACCCAAAACATCGACTTCCTGATAACACCAAATCATCGGGTGATTCACAGGTATACGGGGGCACAATATCGGAACAGAGCGGGACCCATTCGTGTAGGAACCTCTGAAGAGGTATTCGGAAAGAACTTCTCGGTGCCAAAGTCAGGGGTCTGGATGCAGCCCGACGTAGATGTCTTTGAACTCCCGGCCATGCAGGTGAGGAGCTACTATGGACATAGCAGGCTGGCCCAGTCCCAAGCGTTCAGGATGGACAACTGGTTGAGATTCTTTGGCTGGTTCATAGCCGAGGGCACCGTACGACGCAGAGGCGGCGAACCCACGGCGACCTACACCTATCAGGAGAAGGGCTCTTGGAAGGCCGATGCGGCAAGGGATGCTGTCAATGGACTGGGGTTGAACGCCACAGAATCCGAAGAGACAGACCGGCGACGTGGGACCGTCATGCTCAATCTTGAAATCTCTGATAACCACCTTGCCAACTATCTTTCTCGTTTCGGGGACTCCTCCAAGAAATATATCCCGGTTGCGCTCAAGAACGTGAGCAAGAGGCAGCTCCGAATACTCTTCGATGCCCTCATGCTAGGCGACGGTCATGTCTGGAAGAAGACAGGGTCGATGTATTACTACAGCAAGTCGATGCGCCTGCTCTCGGATGTCCAGGAGATAGCAACCAAACTGGGCTATGGTGCCACCATTTGTGAACATCGGCGCAAAGGGCCAAGCGAGTATTACCTCAGCATTTCGAGGCACCCCAACGCGAAGGCTCGCAGGCGAAGCCAAGCCTGGGAGCCTTACAACGGCCTCGTCTACTGCTGCACTGTTCCCACCGGAGTGATACTGGTAAGGCGAAGAGGAAAGTCAGCCTTCAGTGGAAACACCATGGGGGAGTACGGGACGCCGAACATCGAGATCACTGAGGGCCCGGTGGAGATCCGGAGGAACGGGCGAAGGCACAGGGCGATGTTCCCCAGGGCCGCGGGGAGCTGGTACCACCTGAGCAAGGTGTTCGACACGTTCAACGTGATGCTGGCCAACAAGATACACGGCCTCAGGGCGACCGACGTGATGCAGGGGGTGGTCTACGGGAGCCAGACAGGTGAGATCGTCGACGAGTCGCTTGCCACGCGGTTCGACCTGGACTCTGTCTGGGGGACGGTCATCAACAAGTACGTGGCCCAGGCCGTTGTCTACAACAGCCTCCTCATCTACGGCAAGGGGAGGCAGACCAGAGGATACCTGTCGCTTTACGACAGCATAAAGTGCCTGTCGCTGCTGCTCGACAACCCTCCGGCCGAGGGCGACTACAGGGTCGTCAACCAGATAGACGAGACCTTCGACACGGTGCAGCTGGCGGAGAAGGTGAAGGCCATCGCCGAAGAGTTCGGCTACAGAGTCGGCTTCGAGAAGGTCAGGAACCCCCGGGTCGAGAGCGAGGCGCACTACTACAAGGTGCAGCACAAGGTCCTCCCGTCGTTGGGATTCTCGAGGACCAAGCAAATCGACGACGTCATCAGGGAGATGTTCCAAGTGGTGGTGAAGTACAAGCCGCGGGCAATGAAGATGAAGACCTTGCTTGCTCCTTCGGTGGCCTGGGGCGGGCGAAAGAAGGTCACCTCGGACGGTTTCCAGCTGCCCAGGGACCTCACGGGCTGGCCCGCATCCATGGAGCTGATAGAACTGGCTAAAGACCAGGCCGCCAAGGTCCCATCGTAGGCGCTTGGAGAGGACACCCCAGAGGGCCGCCGGGGAGCGGCCGAGAGGTCCGGCCCGCGACTTGAACTGCCTCGTTGTTGCCCCCACAGACCCCCTCACTGGCGGGCCGAGGACGGGGGCGCTGAGAAGGCTCCTGAACCCGCCGCCGGGGGTGAGGTACAAGCTGGCGACCGACCGGCTGAGATACCCGAAGCGGGCCGCCAGCTACGAGTTCAACCCCGCGAACGTCGCCCTGGTGGCGGCGCGCTTCGCGCTCGAGCATATCATCCCCATAGACCAGAAGGGGGCGGCCGTCGTACATTCGTTCTTCTGGGATGTCAGGAAATTCGACCGCCGCTGGGTCCACGAAAGCGACCAGTCATTCGGCCAGTTCATGCTGGGGTACAACAACATCGGAGGGACGGTCAGGCGCCTGGCCAACGAGGGGTTCTCGTCGTACCTGAACTCGAGGTGGTGCGCCGGGGCGGTTACATGGTCCGAGTGGGCGAAGCGGGGCTTTGCCGAGGACGGAGTCGACCCCTCGAAGGTCTTTGTGATCCCTCCCCCCTTCGAGGCCCTCGACTCTGGTAGGGAGCACCGGGGGTGCAACTTCCTCTACATCGGGAGGGAGTTCCGGAGGAAGGGAGGAGACGCCACCCTCCGCGCGTTCAGGTCTCTGAAAGGAGGCTCCGGGTGCAGGCTGGTGTTCGTCGGCCCCCTCGGGACGGCCGAGTCGAGAGGGATCGTCAGGTCTGACCCGCGGGTCGGCCAGTCCGACAGCCTCCCCGGAGGCACCCTGCAGAGCGAGGTCTGGCCGGTCACGGACGTCTTCGTGCTCCCCACGAGGGCGGACGCGTTCGCCCTGGCCGTAGTAGACGCCATGAGGAGAGGGATCCCTGTCGTGGCTACCAGGATACCCGCTATCGCCGAGGTGGTCCAGGACGGCGTCTCAGGGCTCCTCTCCGAGGTAGGGGACGAAGAGGGTCTGAGAGACAACATGCAGAGGCTGGCAGACGACTCCGAGGCGCGGCTGAGGATGGGAAGGAACGCGAAGGCGCGGGCGGGGTCGCTCTTCTCCCCGGAGAAGGTCGGCCGGGCGCTCAGAGAGGTGTACCGCCTCGGGGAGTGAGTGCAGGGCCCGTTGACCGCCCCGAGCCAGAGCTACATGCGGCCAGGGTTCGTCATCGCTCTTGTCCTGCGGCTCCTGACATCGTCCCTGGCGATACTTGTCCCGCTGTACGCCATCTCCCTGGGCGCGAGCCCTTCTGAGGCGGGCGTGTTCGTGGTCGTCCTGTGGCTCGGGAACGGGGTCGGGGCCGCCGCGGCCACTCTTGCAATAAGAAACCAGTCAGCCTCATCGACGGCGGGATTCGCCATCCTGGGCGCGTCGATGCTCACACTGGGGGCGAGGGTTCCCAGTATCCCCCTCCTACTCGGGGTCCTGGCGTCTGGCGTAGGGATGGGGCTCCCGCAGCCGTTTCTCTCTGCGGTCATGCACCTGGACTCGGCCCCTGAGCGGCCATTCACCGGCCTCGGGGTGTACTCCACGGCTCTGGGGGCGGGGCTGGTCCTCGGCCCGCTGGTGGCCTACGGAGTGCATGGCGTCTATGGCTTCTCGGGGGTCTTCGAAGCACTGGCCGTCGTCTCAGCCCTGGGAGCCGTCGGGGCCTTGGCAGGGAGGGGCGGCCTAGCGGGTCGCCCGAGACCGCCGGTCCCCTCGGTGGTCGGCTGGGCCAGAGCCCTGGCGAAGCCAAGCGTCAGACGCGCCCTCGCCGTGAACCTGCTGTACTCGCTCCTCCTCCCAGTCTTCCTGTCCTACGGCGGAGTATACGCCGAGGCAAGGTTCGGCTTCTCGCCTGGGGAAGCGTTCCTCCTCTTCACCCTGGTGTTCCTGGTGTCGGCCGCCGCCCGCTACTCCTCCATAGGGAGGAGCATGGACCCCTGGAAGGTGCTCCTGGCCTCAGTCGGTTTCCTAGTGGCCTCGGCGCTCTGCGTCGGGCTCGCCCCCTCCTGGCCGGTCTTCGTCGCCGGGATGCTCCTCTTCAGCGTGCCTCATGCGATGGTCTTCCCAGTCGCCAACTTCCTCGCGTTCAGGTCCGTCGATGCAGGGGACGTCACCAACGTCAGCTATGCCTTCCAGGCTTCGTCCGGGGTGGCCGAGGTACTTTCGCCTGTCGTGGCGGTGGCCCTGATACCAGTCGCTGGGCTCCAGGGGGTCTTCTCGATCGGGGGCGCGGTCGCCTGCGTGGCCTTCGTGCTCACCGCGCGACGGTTTGTCGCGCCCCCATCGGCACTGCGGGGATCCAGCGGGCCCCAGGACGCCCTCCCGCCGGGAGGCGCGTAACCGCCTCGGGCCGTCGGCTTCTCAGACGACGAAGAGGAGCCGCGGATGGCCGAAAGCCAGCGCTTTGACGCGCCCAAAGCTTCAACGTTAAATCGCAGCTGCGTCGGGGAATCGTCGTAGGTTTGAGCAAACAGGTGTCCGGTTCAGGTCTGGAGGTGAGGGGGAACACCCTGCGGGTGTACCTGTACGTCCTCCAGCACGGCCCGTGCGAGCTCAAAGACGTGCAGTCCAGCCTGGGGTTTTCCACCGCGTCCCTCGCATCCTACCATCTCAGGCGCCTGATGGACGGAGGATATGCCACCCAGGACAGCTATGGGAGGTATCTGGCGTCGAAGGACGCTACGGGGGAAATCCTTGAAGGGTATGTGAAGGTGGGTGCCGTGGTCGTCCCCCAGCTCCTATTCGTCTCTGTCCTGTTCACCCTGCTGGTAGGCTACTTCTCGATCATGGCTTACGGCTCGGCGTCCTACGTCCCCCTGCTGATCGCCTCATCCCTCGCATTGGTGGCTGTGGCATGGTATGAGACGGCCAGGGTGTGGCGGCGGCTCGCTTCATGGAAGTGAGCCCCTTGGACCGTGGAGCGGGCGTTCAAGCCCCTTGAAAGGCCGTCTGGGTCCCCTTGGCTAGGCTTCAATGGCCTAGCAATATCCGGGCGCCCCAGGTAGGGCAGCCCGATGTCCGTAAGAAAACAAACAATAAAGTACACAGCGGCCGCCGTTGCGGTCGCAGCAGTCATCATAGTCTCATCGACGCTCTACCTGGGCGTCAACTTTGGCACACCAACCACCACCGGTGCTTCGGGAGCCCAGGGCGGCACTTCCGCCCAGTTGGCTATCCAGCTCACCGACCCGCCGACCGTCCCCAAGGGGACGACTTCCCTCAACCTGACCTACACCTCCATAGGCCTGCTGGTAGGCAAGCCCGCGTCGAGCGGCCAGCAGGTCATCACCACAGTGTCGATGACCCCCCAGGGCGGGAAGGCGACCATCGACCTGCTCAGCCTTCAGAACATCTCGCAGACCATCGCTCTGGCGAAGCTTCCCAACGCCTCCACCATCTACTCGTTCACCCTCAACGTGAGCAGCATCGAGATCGATGTCAATGGGACCACCTCCGCCGTCACCCTTGCCACCGGCGGGAGCACCTTGACGGTCACCTTGGCCAGGCCAACGCCCCTCT
Source organism: Nitrososphaerota archaeon (assembly GCA_029785085.1). Classification (GTDB taxonomy): domain Archaea; phylum Thermoproteota; class Nitrososphaeria; order Nitrososphaerales; family Gagatemarchaeaceae; genus UBA183. Next base: position 12,250 of record JAFMAI010000007.1, read on the forward strand.
CCGGGAACAGAGTAGCATTGCTTCAGCTGAACCCGGTGATAGTCAGCACCTCCACAGGCTACCAGATGATCCCGTCCTCGGTGGGCATCATCGCGGCAGGGACTTCGAACGGCAACGAAGACCAGATAGGGTTCAGGCAGCACATCGACTCGCAGGACCAGAGCCAGCTCCAGCACGCCCAGGGCAACCTGAGCGCAAAGCTCAGCGCTCTGTCTGTCAACCAGAACGTGACCACCATCTCAGTCCAGGTCAACAACACCGGCAGCATTTCCGTGGTCCTCGGCGCGATCGGGGTCCAGGGCAACTTCACGGCCACCGGGCTCTCCTGCACGCAGAACAACGGAAACTCCAACAGCGGCCCCTCCCAAGATGGAGGGAGCTCAGATTCCTCGAATTCCACCACTCAAAGCACCACCACCCAGAGCCATAGCTCGAACGGCAACGCCAATTCAGTCAGCCAGAGCCGCGACAGCCGCCAAGGGAATGGCTGTGAGTTCGAGAGGCCGGACCAGCTGGTTTTCGTCCCCGTCAACTCCACAGTATCCGGCACCGGGTGCGTCGCGCTGAAGATGCAACTGGTCTCCGGCGACTCCGGCGAGAACGGGCCCCACGGCCTGACACTCTCGGCCGGCCAGTGTGTGGTCCTGACCTTCGTCGGCAAGATCTCGCTCGGCCAGTCTGGAGCCGTCCTAGTGCCGTCCGTCCTCTCCGGCCAGGTCTACGCGGTCCATGTCATCGCGTCCCAGGGAGCCGACGCACAGCTGTCGTGCGCCCTTCCGGTCGCTCCAACAAGCTGCAGCGTACTTCACACGTCAGAAGACTAAGTGGCTCGTGGGTTCACCACGGGTCACTCCTCCGTTTTTTGTGGCGACTCTGTACTTGATCTCTTCTGTTCTAGAGGCGCCTGAGAGACCGTTTTACTGGGCCACGTAGACGTCTCCGCCCTGGATCTGCACTGCCAGTTCGGGGAGCGGAGTCGGCGGCGGACCCCCGAGAACGCTCCCGTTCACCGGGCTGAACGAGCCCGAGTGGCAAGGGCAGAAGATCTCGGACACAGTGAACTGAACCGTGCATCCGGCGTGGGTGCAGACGGCGCTGAAGGCCCTCCACTGGCCGGCATAGTCGACCAGTATGCAAAGTCCCTTGGTTGGGTGATTGAAGTAAGCGAAGGTCTTCCCTGCCAGTCCCGACAGGGGTGCCACGTAGAGCATCCCCGCGGGGGCCTGCGTGGCCTGGGCCTGGCCCCCGGACGTGATGACTGAGACAGGCTGAGACTGGCCTAGCTTGGCCAGCGCCTCAAAGAGGGAGACCGCACTGACGGCCCCGAAGACTGCTACCAAGGCGGCCCTGCGGAAGAATTCCCTCCTGTCCATTCACTTTCTCCTCGGGGCTCCGAGTAGCTTCCTGGCATGATAAGCGGCGTTGGCCAACGCGGCCACAGATGCCGATCCCAGGGCAGCCAGGGACGCCAGAAGGGGGAAGTCGGTCCCAGACGCCGCTGCGTGGGCTGTGACCAGGCAGACGAGGGCGACGGCCAAGCCCCCGTGGAGGAAGAAGGAGTCCCTGTTCCTCTCGAGGAATCCGACCCCGGTCATCCAGAGGGCCAGGCCCAGGGCCACGGCCGCGTAACCCAGGTCCACCGGCACCGCGTCGGGAGGGAGGAAGAGGACATACACATGACCGGCGATTGATAGGGCTGCCAGCAGGGAGACCGCCACGTGTATGGACCTGAGCCTGTCAGCCCCTCCCACCGTCCTGACTAGCTTGGCCCTGAAGGCCATTATCATCGCGGAGGCGCCCGTGAACCCTAAGGCAGAGAATCCGAAGGCTTCACCTAGTATCAGGGGCCCGTTCAACGCGAGCCCCAGGCCTAGCTGTCGCCCCCGCCGCCGCTGTCGCCCCCGCCGCTCTGGGTGGGAGGTGGCTGGGTCAGGAGGCCACCGGTCGAGCCGCTCGTGTTTGTGACACCCGGGCTGGATCCGGACGGACTCTGTGCTGGCGCGGCGCTATTCGGGTGGACGAAGATGCTGAGCGCCAGGAAGCAGGCGATGGCCAGGAGGGCCGCCATGGACACCACCGAAAGCTTCTGCATGAGGGCACCTGGTTAATCTCTGAGTTACTTATTGCAACACGGTTGAAGCCCCGGGCATCTCTCCTTCAACCCCCTTGAAGGGGCAAACCCAGAAGCAGGAGGCGCCCCGCGGAGGCCGAAGACACGCCAGGTCCTGAGGGCACCCGCTGCAGGAGCCCTGGAACTTGGAGTTTAGCCAGGGACTGAGAGCGCGGCGCTGGAAGGGCGCGTCAGCTGGAGAAGCTGTCTTCCCCCAGGGGCGACGCCCTCCTGTAGAAGACGTCCCCGCTCGGGTCCGGCAGGCGGACCAAGAGCTTCTGCGCAGAAAGGCGGTCGCAGGCCGCCTGGACTTGGTCTGGGTCCAGATCGACCTTGTACTCGTCCTCCACAGACTCCTCAATCTCCAGCGTCCCCTTCTCCTGCATGTCCGCCAGCACGTGCATCACCTTGCCCTCGAGCGTGGCGGCTGAAGGGGGTGGAGGCAGAGACACCAGGACCCTGGTCCCGCTCCTCATCCCCTCGATGGCAGAGGCCCAGTCGCTCAGATCCGTCCTTCTCCTTCCGGTGAGCGTCTCGGTGAACACGACGTCGTGCGCTCCACCCTCGTCCCTCCACGAGACCCGAAGGCTCGGCCGCCCGAGCCCCCCCTTGTGACCCTTCACCGAGGCCGAGTCAAGCGGGATGAACACGTTCGGAGCCTTGTTGGGGATATCACCCAGACCCTCCACCTCGGAGTAGAGGAGGAGGTGCTCGGCGAAGTACCCCACGGGGAGCTCCTCGCCCTTGTCGTCGGTGCACACGAATATCAGCCGCCTGTTGGTGAGGACTAGCGTGCCTTCCTTCACACCTCCCCCGAACTCAGCCTCCAACCCCTTCGAAACGCCCCCGGTCCGCATCTCGGTTCCCTGCTCCTGGGCAAGGATCACTTCGGGCTGTCCGTTGCTCATGAGAACAGCATGCTGACCTGAGGTGATAAGGGTTCTGCGGACGCGGAGGCCAGTGCCCTGACGACCCAGTCCCGGCGGAGCAAGCTCGCCAGGCTCTATCGTCACTGGCGGCCGAAGCCACAGAGGCACTCGGCGCAGGTGGTCATCTTTCCGCAGGCGCTGCACTTCTCGAACGAGTGGTAGTGCTCGTCGAAGCCCCTGCTCTGCGGACACTCCAGGTGGTCCCTGCAGGCGTACATGGCGCGCTCGGAGCAGCGCCCCTTCATTAACCTACGACCGGCCACATGAGCCGCCGGAGCGCGTAGGCTGGGGGCAAGGGTGCCAGGCGCAGGGCTCGGCCACAGGTCCGTTTATCTGGCTCCGCCGGCGCACAGAGCGCGCGGAGGGAGGGTTGGCGAGCCAGAAGAAGCTGCCAGGGAAGGTCCATCTCCTGGGGCACAGCCACTTGGACGCGGCCTGGCTCTGGTCGTTCGATGAAACGAAGAGGGCCCTGGGCGACGGGTGTGAGAGCGTCCTGGGGCTGATGGAGAAGTACTCCTTGACGTTCTGCCAAAGCAGCGCCCAGTACTACAAGTGGCTGGAGGAGGAGCGTCCCGAGGCCTTCGAGAGGGTGAGGAAGAGGGTAAGGGAGGGGACATGGGAGATCGTCGGCGGGACCTGGGTCGAGTCGGACGGCAACATGCCGTCGGGAGAGTCCCTGGTGCGCCAGTACCTCCTAGGCAAAATGTACTTCAAGGAGAAGTTCGGGGTCGACGTGAAGGTGGCCTGGTACCCGGACTCCTTCGGGTTCCCCTGGACGCTCCCCCAGATAATGCGCAAGTCAGGGATGGAGTTCTTCCTCACGCAGAAGCTGAACTGGAATGACACCATAGCATTCCCCCACTACTTCTTTCGATGGACCTCCCCCGACGGCTCTTCGATACTGGCCCACGAGATGGTCGGGGCCTACGACGAGAAGGTGGAGGATGAGAGGATGCTCGAGCAACTGAAGCGCCTGAAGGCTCGCCACCGAATCGACGACCTCCTGGTCCTCTTCGGCGAAGGCGACCACGGTGGCGGGGTGAGCGACGAGATGGCGCGGAGGGCGATGAAGCTCGTCCGCGGGGAGGGACCGGTCATGGGGGCTTTCACCACCGCGATGGACTACCTGAAGGAGGTGGCCGGAGACAGGCTCCCCGAGGTCGCCGACGAGCTCTACTTCCAATTCCACAGGGGGACATACACCACTCAAGCCAGGACAAAACGGAACAACAGGAAGGCGGAGTGCGCCCTGGAGGTCGCCGAGAAGTTCGCGACGCTGGCGCACCTGTTCGGCCGTGCATACCCAGCCGACGAGCTCAAAGAGGCCTGGGAGAAGCTCCTCCTGAACCAGTTCCATGACGTCCTCCCCGGCTCCTCCGTCCCGGAAGTCTATGTTGACTCTCAGAAGGACTTCGACCGGATATTCTCCATCGCTGACCGCGTTGTCTCAGGGTCGCTGAGGGCCATAGCCGGCGAGGCCGACACGAGAGGGGCGGGGCGGTCTATCCTCGTGTTCAATCCGCTGTCGTGGAGCAGGGGCGGCATAGTCGAGGTTCCGGAGTCCGTGCTTGGGGACGGAGGCGCGGTGATGGGTGCGAAGGGCGAGGTAATCGCGTCTCAGAAGGCCGGACCCGGGAGGCGCATATTCAGAGCCGACGACGTCCCCCCAATCGGGTACAAGGAATACAGGATAGTGCGGGAGCGAGGTAGGAAGCAAAGGAGGACATCCCTTTCAGTCAAGGGGAGCAGAGATGAGATTAGGCTTGAGAACAAGTTCCTATTCGTAACGATAGACAGGACGACAGGCCTGGTCAGTCGCATCCATGACAAGGCTGCACACAGGGAGGTCCTGAAAGACTCGGGAGGCGTGGTCCAGATCTTCGAGGACTATCCCGTCAAGGGGAGGTCCTGCGTCAACTCGCGGACTGATGCGGCGATCTTCGACGCCTGGGAGGTCTTCATCTACCAACAGGAAGGCGGGGTGAAGTCCGTCGAGCTGCGCTCGCCGGTGAAGGTGGATCTGGTCGAGAGCGGTCCGGTCAGGGCGCGCGTCAGGTCACGGTACAGGTACGTCCAGGAGGGTCGGGAGGATTCGTGGTTCGTCCAGGAAATCTCCCTCTATGCGGGCTCGCCCCTGGTCGAATTCGAGCTCGTAGCGGACTGGCATGCGGAGCATAGGCTAGCGAAGGTGGCGTTCCCGCTGGACGTCCACGGCGACTTCACGACGTATGAAATCCCATACGGCCACATCACGCGGAGGAATCCGGTCTCTCCCGGCGCCACTCTCGCGGAGAGGTCGAAGTACGAGGCGCCCGGCCAGAAGTGGATAGACCACCCTTCGGAAGACGGGACCTATGGAGTGGGCCTCCTGAACGACTGCAAGTATGGCTTCGACGTCGCGAACGACGTCATGCGGATTACCCTCCTCAGGAGCGCCGAGTACCCGTTCAGGCTCCGGGCTGGCTTCGGTCTCCCGCCGGTCGAGGGGTCCGAGGGTCAGGTGACTGACCAGGGGAGCCACGAGGCTGCCTACGCTCTCTATCCTCACGCCTCGGACTTCAACAGGGCCGCCGTAGCCAGGAAGGCCTACGAGTTCAACTATCCTCTGACGCCCGTGCTGGAACCAGGCCACGGCGGGAGGCTGCCGAAGGAGATGTCCTTCGTCTCTGCCGATCCAGGCAACGTAATCTTGACCGTCTTCAAGAAGGCAGAAGGCTCCGACGACGTCGTCCTGCGCCTCTACGAGACGTCTGGGAAGGCAGCCAGCGCGACGGTCAAACTTGCATGGACCCCTCTTACGGCGACGGCTACCGACCTCTTGGAGGCTGCAGGAAGGAGGCTCCGCCCGTCGGGGAGGCGGTTAGAATTCGAGATCGCAGGCAGCGAGATTGCGACCATGAAGGCGGAACTCGCGCCGCGACTGGAGAGAGCGAAGCGGCGCTGAGCATAAGGCAGGGAGGCGCTATGATTTGGACCGGACGAGTTCCCCGACCCTTCTTTCGATCTCGTCCCTGATCCTCCTTACTTCGGGGAGCGGCATCCCCTTTGGGTCGTCGAGCCCCCAGTCGACCACCTTCTTCTGCATCCTGCTCAGCATGGGCCTCGGGCAGACCTTCTCGACCGAGCACCCCATTGTGATGACGACGTCTGCTCGGTCGATCATGTCCATGGAGAGCATCTTCGGCTTGCTGTCGGAAAGGTCCAGCCCCAGTTCGGACATGGCGTCAGCCACGGTCTTGTTCACCGACCTGGCTGGCACGGTCCCGGCGCTCTCAGCCACGAGCCCGGCGCGGCGGGCGAACGCTTCAGCCATCTGGCTCCTCCCCGCGTTCTCGACGCAGACGAAGAGATACCGTGTCCCGGAACCGCGCCCCGCCACGGTCTCCATCTAGCGGACCCCCGGCCCTGCCTTTTCTGGGGGCGGCCTGCCGACCAAGAGGTTACTCGTCTCATTGCGAGCCGGCGCGCTGACGAAGTATCTCTTCCGGAGCCAGTAAGCGACGTTGACGAGGCCTATCATCACGGGGACCTCGATGAGCGGCCCGATGACCGTGGCGAACGCCTCCTGCGAGGCGAGGCCGAACACGGAAACGGCGACCGCTATCGCGAGCTCGAAATTGTTGCTGGCCGCGGTGAACGCTAGGGTGGTGGTCCGCGGATAATCCAGCTTCGAGTACACCCCCAGGAAGAACGCGGCGAAGAACATGACGACGAAGTAGATCAGCAGTGGGACCGCGACCAGCAGGACGTCGAAGGGGATGACGACGATGGCCGAGCCCTTGAGCGAGAACATGACCAGGATTGTGAAGAGAAGGGCCAGGAGGGATGTCGGAGCGAGTTTGGGGACCAACGTCTTCTCGTACCACTCCCGCCCTTTGCGCCTCAGGAAGTAGGCGCGCGTTGCGACCCCGCCGAAGAACGGGATGCCGAGGTAGATCCCGACAGACTGCGCCACGGCGAGAAGCGAGATGTTCACCACCGTGGCCTGCCCCGCGATCCATCCGCTCGCTATGGTGATGTAGAAGTAGGCGAGGACGCTATAGAAGAGCACCTGGAAGACTGAGTTGAAGGCCACCAGGATCGCCGCCCACTCGCTGTCACCGTCGGCCAGGCCGTTCCAGACGATCACCATGGCTATGCACCTGGCGACTCCGATCAGTATCAGCCCGTTCCTGAGGTCTGGATATCCGGCGAGGAACACCCACGCCAGCGCGAACATGAGGAGCGGGCCTATCACCCAGTTCAACACCAGCGAGGCGGAGAGCATGGTCCTGGAGCCTCTCTCGCCCACTATCTTCCCGAGGTCCTCGTACCTGACGCGGGCCAGGGGAGGGTACATCATCCAGATCAGACCCAGGGCTATGGGGATCGAGGTCGAACCGACGCTGAGGGAGTTCAACTCGCTGGAGAGGCCTGGGAAGGCGTAGCCTGCGCCGACGCCTGCGGCCATGGCGAGGAATATCCACAGGGTCAGGAACCGGTTAAGGAACGATAGGCGACCTCTCAGTCTGTCGCTCAAGACCCGCATCCCCCTTAGGTGAGGCGCCGGAGGAGGTCCAGGACAGGGGAGTCGGTTAGCGCGTAGAAGGCCCACCTTCCCCTCTTGCTCCTCTTGACGAGGTTTGCCTGTTCTAACACCCCCAGATGGTGCGACACTGTCGGCTGGGGCATGCCGAGGGCGGACTCCAGCTCGCAGACGCACTTTTCTTTCTTCGACAGGAGCAGCAGGATCTTCATCCTGTTGGCGTCCCCGACTGCTCCGAACAGCCTCTCTGCCTGGCGGAGCTTCGCGACGAACTCCGGGGCTGCCAGCCTCTCCGCTTCGGCCTTGGCCTCGCTTATGTCAGAGGGTTGGCAGATGTTGAGCTGGATAAGCCGCCGGATTGAAGAGTTCTGCTCGCTCACGTCTCGCGTCTACATATCGATGTATATCAATCTATGATAACAACTTTGTAATAAGCAGCCTTACGGAACTGGGTAGATAGGGCATGTTTCATTTATATAGCTACAAGCATGCTGAGCGGCAGGCATAGTAGTCCCCATCCGGCCGGGATTGCCCCTTGATAGCAAAGGGGAGCGTCAACTACCTGTACATCTACGATGTTGGGAGCGAAATCGACATCGCCCAGATCGAACGCGTGGCAAAGCTGACCAAGCCTGTGGGCTTCGAGTACACAAAGCTGATGCCCAACTACATCGCCGTCAATCCCTCGCCTCTTTTGATCACTGCCGATTCTGAGGTCGCCGAAGTCCAAGGGATTCGTCAGGACATGGTCAAAGTCGCAGTGGCGGCCAAGTCCTACGAGGTGGGTGCCATATCAGTTACTGTCTCGGTTCCTCTGGACGGAGAATCCCTGGAGAATCTCACGAAATACAGCAGCCCGACCCTCGTGTTGAGCGGCAGAACATTCCAAGTGAAGGAACTTGCTCTGTCGACGGTGAAGAAGGTGTTGAGCGACATCGGCCCATACGTGACCAATCTGAGAATGACCACCGAGCCAGAGGAGTACACCACCTTCTGCGTGGATTCCGCGCCCCTGGACGGGACCGCTGACGAGATGCTCGCAAAGATATTGACAGGAGACACCAGCAGCACTCAGATGTCGCAGTCGCAGATTGCGAGTACCTTGAAGTCCAGGACATCGTACTACGCCGACGACGCGGTGTTCATCGACTGGAGCGCTGCGCTGGTGGTAGACCCGTCCTGCGACTTCGGAGCCAACCTGCTTGTGATAGAGCTAGCCAACCTCCAGCTTCTGGAGATGCGATACTATGACAGGCTGCTTGACGAACTCGTAGAGAAGGCATCACTGGACTTGACCAGGCGCTCCTCCAGGAGGACGCTGTTCGGAAGCTCTGGGACGGTCGCAAGGAAGGTCGCGGAGCAGCGCATAGAGATTGACAGCATTGTGGAGGCCACTAAGAACTACACGAAATTCATAGGCGAGTGGTACATTGCGCGGGTCTACAGCAGCATTGCCGAAAAGCTCCGGCTGAAGGACTGGGACGCGTCGCTTTCGGGGAAGCTCGACATATTGGAGGACATCTATTCGCTGGTCTCGGAGCAGATGTCTCACAGGAGAGAGATCTTGTTGGAGATAATCATAGTCGCCCTCTTCGTAGCTGAAATCATCCAGCAGTTCATCCAATGGGAGCTCCTGCGTTGAGGAGGTGCGCCCGAGCGGGCGCAGGTCTGTACCCCCGAACGTTTTTCAGACCTCGCGCTATCGATGAGGGGCACTTTGGAGGGACGCGAAGCCAGGTCATCTAGACAGCCGGGGCAGCAAGGGCAGCGGGGAGATGGGCTTCACCGTCTCGGCCTACGACATGAGGAGAGCTCTGGACATACTCGGTACGAGGACGTTACTGGCCTTGGTCAAGGCGTGAGGAACACGAGTGAAAGAGAAGACCTAGGCAACAAGGCTCATGAGCAGAACGACTCTGCCACATCGTTAAGGCCGATTGTAGGCATCAAGCATCTCCCAAATCGAATTTTCACACAGTCTCTAACCTTGTTCGAGAAAACATAATCGCATGTGTCCCACAAATCACTTATGTAGCGTTTTATAGTATGACGAAAGTGTTGCGCAGATTAGCCAGCAAAAATTGAGGACATCAAAGTTAGCCGTAATGGGCGTACCGACGAGTCTGGGCGCCGTCTTTTCTTTCTATCCTGGTCCCATACGTGTTGGCCCGACGCTTGTGTGGAATCGAGCAACGCGATGCAGCAATAAGGGCAGGAGCCGCCGGTGCCACCACCTATGTTATCAAGAGAACCAAGTTTCAGACCCCCGTCGGTTCAAGGACTGTGAGAACGACTTCCCCAGTTGCGCATGGAGAAGACTAAGGGATGAACTCGACTCCAGGGATGGGGACGCAGTTATCATCTGCGGGTCCGATGACGAATTGACTTCCAAAATCGGAGCAGTTTCCGCTGCACTGACCCTTTTGGCGGCGTAAAGAGAGCGGTTGTGTGCGTGGTCGACAGAATTTTCATCGACAACCTGCGACTCAAGTGCAGGGTAGGCACCACAGACGAGGAAAGGAGCGCGTTGCAGGAAATTCTGGCAAACATCAGTCTGACCGTTGGGCTTGGGCGAGCAGGTGCAAGCGACAATCTAGACGACACAATAGATTACAGGGATACGGCGGAGCGAATATCGCAGTTTGTGGCGGGCAGGGAATTTAAGCTCCTGGAGAGCCTCGCAGAAGGAATCGCTGCTCTTTTACTGAAAGACGCTGGTGTGGAGAAGGTGACCGTACAGGTGCGCAAGGTAAAGTACTCGAGCGAACCCTCAATTGGCATCGAGGTCGAGAGGAGCAGATAGTTAGCCATGGTCGAATCGATCATAGCGCTCGGTACCAATCTAGGGGACAGGGCGGGCAATCTCCGGAGAGCGATCGGGATGATCGGTCGGAAGATGAGCCTGGTCAAGGCGTCATCCGTTTACGAAACGGGGCCGATGTACTACGAAGATCAAGATTGGTTTCTCAATTGCGTGGTAGCCGCCGAGACCGAATTGAGGCCGCGAGCGCTACTCCAGGGGTTGCAGGCCATGGAGATGCAATTGGGAAGGAAGCGCACTGTGAGATATGGTCCACGGGTTATCGACCTAGATATTCTGTTCTATGGCAACGAGGTTGTGTCTGAACCTGGGCTTGAGATACCGCACCCCAAAATCGCGGAGAGGCCATTCGTGCTGGTGCCCTTGAACGAGATAAGACCAGACCTGGTCCATCCTGTTCTTGGGAGAAGGACGTCCGAACTGCTTGGCAATCTGAAGCTTGGTGGGGAGCAGGTTATCAAGAGACCGGGCCTGCTCGCTGGCCTCATCTCCTAGTCATTGCTTCAACGACTCTGACGGCTTGTACCGTCTCTCTCACGTCGTGAGTCCTCACCATATGGACGCCATTCATCACCGTAACTGCGGTGGCGGCCAGTGATGCCGGCAGCCTTTCCTCGGGATTCTCAAGATTCAGAATCTTTCCCAGGAACGACTTCCGCGATAAGCCCACGCACAGTGGCCTGCGAAGCGTTTCCAGCTTACGAAGATTTGCTATGACGTGGCAGTCCCATTCATACCAGGGCATTAGCTTCTGGGGAGAGTATGCTCTCCCAGCTCCCTCCTCTCTGAAGAAGCCTATGCCTGGATCCAGCACTATAGACTGTTCGTCTATGCCTGCCCTCTCTGCTATTCGCATCGTCTCGCTTAACGCTTGGCGAACGTGTGCGATTGGCGCCATTTTCGAGATTCTTGAAGAATGCGCCATCGCCAAGAGCGAAACGCCGTAGTCCTTGATCACGCGTGCCATTCCGGCATCGTTTTTCAGACCTGACACATCGTTAATTATTGAAGCACCGTTCTTGAGAGCAACGTCGGCAACGGATGCCCGAAATGTGTCGACCGATACCGTAACGTGGCCTATTTCCATAATCGTTCGCAGCGCAGTCCTTATACGAGTTAACTCCACCTCTTGGGAGATTTCATTCTTCAGGTACGGGGCCGTTGACGTTGCGCCGATATCTATTATGTCCGCCCCTTCTGCTGAGACTTTCGAGGCCATCGTTGAAATCTCTTCAGGAGTGTTCGCCACGGAACCTCCGTAGAATGACTCTGGACTCACGTTGATTACTGCCATTATCCGAACCGGAAAGCCCGAACCGAGCTTCACAGAGCCTAACTTGGCTGTGCTTTTCAACGTCGTGACTACGGTCACTTGGTGCTGTAAAGGCATCGGTTGCCTGTGGGTCCTTAATCGACCCGACTTCCTCCTATCGCCTTGCGGTCGATGAGGACCGTAAAAGTCTCAAGCAAGGTCTGACCCAATAAAACTCTTCGGGGACTTGTGAGTGGGGCCCGACGGGAATCGGTGCAGTTTCGCAGCGAGGAGCGGTATCGAAACGAGCGGGTTCCTGCCCTGAAGGTTTCGAACCCGTCAGCAACAAATCCAGTTCTGCCAGCCTCTCCTTGTCGTCGATTCCCTATGCTAATCGTAGGCAGAGCCCCTTGGGGCGATCTTGAATACGACTATCTCTTCGCGGGATAGAATCGAATATAGGATGCGATAGTCTCCGACTCTCAGCCGGTAAGAGTCTGGCGCGCCCTTGAGCTTCTTGCAGGCAGCCGGGTAAGGCGTCTGAAATAGTTCAGAGATGGCTGATTCAAGCCTGGTCTTGACTTCCGGGGGTGTGTTATCGAGGCTCTTCCTAGCTCTCGCGGACAGGTAGACCTTCAATGATTGTGTTTCCTGGCGAAGGGGACGGTCCTGCCCTCCCTGTGCTCCTTGAGCGCTTCAACCCTGGCTTTTTTGTCATCGTCGGACATCTCCTCTCCCAGGGCGTCTTCGATGGAGTCGAGGCGCTCGCGGATCAGCCTCAATTCCTTCTCAAGGGTCGTCGCCATCGTCACAAAAGCATCAACCCGAGATAATTAAATCCCACTATCCGCGTTCGACTCTTGACCGCTATTAGACTCCGAAACTGCCCGGTGAGCCATCATTGTTTCCTGCCCAAACTCCTGGCCTCTCTGATTCGGTCAAGGGCCGTGCCGAGGACCGATCTCGGGTGAGTGCGGGCCCGACGGGAATCGGTGCAAATTCGCAGTTAGGATTGGTATCGAAACGGCACGGAACACTTTCACCGGTGCCTGGTCCCCAAGAAGCTCCGACCTCCCACAGAACCCTTATACTCGTCCAGCCGCGGTTTTCCTAGCTTGAAGAGAGCGGTCGTGAAAGGACGGAAGTTCACCGTGGTGCTTCGAAAGGAAGATGTGCGAGGTTATTCGGTGAGGTGTGTCGAAGTACCCGCCGCAATAAGCCAAGGAGAAACACGCGCGGAGGCGCTTGCCAACATCAAGGAAGCCATCGGCCTATACCTGGAATCCTTTCCGGAGGAGCTCAAGTTAGTCGAGGAGCTTGACAGAGTAGCTGGAAAGAAAGAAGTTGTTGAAGTGACTGTCTGACAAGAGACTCCCGGTCGCTTCATGGCGGGATGTGCTGAAGGTTCTTTCGAGGAAGGGATTCTTTGTAGTCAGACAGAGTGGAAGTCACATTGCTCTATCATCGTCCGACGGCAAGCGGAGAGTGATAGTACCCAGGCACGATGGAATCAAGCCGGGAACGCTACTCAGCATCATCGAACAGGCTGGGCTGACAAAAGATGCCTTCGTAGAGCTGTTGGGCTAACCATTTGCGGGCCCGACGGGACACCGACCCGAGCGGGTTCAGGCCCAACGGAGAGTCCGAGCTCCTCCCGGCAATCGTTCGTTAGACAAGAGCAATCGAATGGACACGGACTGGGAATCGAACCCGAACGGGTTCAAGTCCGCGGGCCCGACGGGACCCGCTCGGTATACCGTGCTAGAACCGGACCCGAACTCTCGGACTGCTCAACCATAGGCCCTGCTCCGGTGTCTGATTCGCAGTACAAGCACATCCTCCCCAACCAACGCGTAGATGACCCGATAATCTCCAACTCTCAGCTTGAAGAGCCCCGCAAACTCACCGTGCAGAGGCTCACCACCCGTTGGACTGCCTGCTAGAGATTCTCTAATCTGATGAAAGATCCTCTCCTGGTTCCCTTTGTCAATCTTCTTCAGATCATGGCGGACTGATGCTTTGTACAGAATCTTACTGGCCAAGCTCGACCAGTTCTTTCTCGGAGACTGCCCTGTCGTCCTTGTCGTTCAACCGATGCAACGCTATGAGGTAGTCTTCGTACTCCTCCAAGTACTCCCTCAACGCTTTGGTTACGATGTAGGTCTTGGGGCGATCAAGCGATTTTGACAACTCATCCAAGCGCTTAGCTATATCCTCGGGCAGCCGCACCGATACCGCTTCGCTCATTACGTGTCATACACCGCAGACTTGTATTTAAGGCTGCCCTGGTGCGACCGCTGGGATCTCCGCCCGGGCCCTCCAGACTGGCTAACAGCTTGATTCTGGCTTCTTCGGTCAAACAGAGTTCATATTGAGTTTTACGGGCCCAACGGGAATCGGTGCAAAATCGCAGTTGGAATCGGTATCGTAATTCACCGGGTTCGTTACGCCGTGGGTTCGAACCTGCCCGGTGCATTTGAGAACAAATTGGGTCGCCGGGACTCGCACCCTTGACCTGCCGAAGTGTCGAAGTTTCCACGCACTGGACGGGGTCAGACGATGATTGCCTCCGGCAAGCCCTCGAAGTGGCGATCCCCGGTCACGACCTTCGCCGACGCACTTCTGGCAGTCGCCAAAATGACGGAATCAGCCATCCCCCAATCTTTGACGGTCTTCTTCCGCCTGTGGTTCAGCTCGCCAGCAAGGAGGGCTATCGAACGGTCAACTGGGGCAACAAATGTCCGCGCAGACATGAACTGCAAGTCATCTTCAAACGAAGGCCATCTCTCCCTGAGGTACTTCTCTTTGAGCTCGGCAAGGGACAGGGTCGAAGTGGCGGCACGGTCACCCTCCACATACAGGCGGACGACCTTCCCCGACTTGGTGCCCTTGAAGTATTCGATCCAGGCGTAAGAATCTATGACGTATTCATAGCTCATGGAACCTTGCCTCGTCCTCTCGCCTGAACGCCTTCATCTCGGGATGAGAACCGAACTTGGAGTCCGGGATGTTCTCAGCCTTGCTAATCAGACGCTTTACTGTCTCATCGATGCTCCTAGCCCCATACTTCTTCTTCAGTTCCTCCAACACCCTTGCCGTGTTCCTCTTGACTTCTACGGTCGTAGACACGGCTATGGACTATAGTCCATAGATTATTAAGCCTGCTGGCAGTCGAGTCTACTGAAGGTGGTAGGGAGGATGCTGAAAGCGTTGCAATCTGCTGTGTCGTTGGGGAGTCCGCCTGAAGTACATTGTGCATCAAATGGCCCGATTCCAGCCATTTCTAGCATGCAGAGTCTATCTCAGACTACGCGGGCCCGGCGGGAACCGGTGCAAAACCGCAGCTAGAAATGGTATCGAAATGGATGGACCGATGGCACTCAGAGGACGAAAGCGCTAGCAAATGTCGCCTCCTGGTCAGATGAAGCTGCTGACCGAATTGGTCGTATGACACTTTCAAATTCTTGTAATCTGCGCTTACCACAATGGTTGGACAACGCACGCACCCGGGCGCATCAACAAGGTTGGAAGCTAGTTAGTTCCGGCGAAGTCGTTTCATCTTTCCTCTCTTGGGCAGGAGGATTCAATTCGTCGGGTGGCCTTGGAAGACTCAGGCCTTTGGCAGCCTGGCTTCGAGTTCCGTAACCTTGGTCTGTAGGACTCCCAAGTCC
Organism: Nitrososphaerota archaeon; assembly: GCA_029785085.1. GTDB lineage: Archaea > Thermoproteota > Nitrososphaeria > Nitrososphaerales > Gagatemarchaeaceae > UBA183. The sequence goes on from JAFMAI010000007.1 coordinate 27,558, forward strand.
CTGGCGAAATCAAGCCGCTTTTCAATGCCGTCAAACCTGGTGAGGGTCTCGTTCCTGAGCGAATCGATCTTCTCGTCGAGCCGCCTGGTCTCTGAGTGGACGGCCTTGAACTCGCCCCTCATCTCTCCCCTGAGGCCATTTAGTTCGCCCTTAAGCGCCTTCAACTCGCCCTCTATGGAACTCAACCTAGGAAGAAGAAGCCTTTCTATCCAGCCCGGAACCTTCTCGGCCATTTGTGACCCAATAGCTGCGACTCCTATTTAATTCCCCGCCCGAGGGAGCCCGATGCTTCGGGAAACCGGGGCCGATTTAACGGAGGATGGAGGACGAGTAGACAGGTGTGTCAGGTTGGCATTGCACCACCGAACAGGCGCCTTGCCTCCGCAATCTCGTCTGCGAAGACTAGCATGTCTCCCCTTTCGTACCTTGCACCGCGGCTCCTGTAGAACCTTGACAGAATCCGGGCCTCAAGAATCGGTGCCCCCATTGGCTGGAACAGCTTGACCAGGGCGTCGTCGAAGTCCCGCATTGGATGAAGACGGGCGAGTCGCTAATAACAAAGCCGGAGGCGTGGCCTACTGCAGACCTGTCAGAGACCGTACTTCCTGGCATAGAACTTCCTGACCGCATCCCCCGCCCTCGGCCAGCGTGAGGACATCCTCTCGACCACCTGTTCCAGGTGCGCCGTCCTCTTCCGCGGATTCATTCGCGAGTTCGCTCCCGTCCCACCTGAAGGGGGACGCCTCCTCGGTTCCCTCCTATCTCGCGATGGCGAGCGCCGAGAAGTAAGCGGAAAATGCGGAGACGAAAGCCAGCGCCATGAAATAAGAATAGGCGTTGTCCCCGCCCGAGAACAAGAAGAACAGGCCGCCCAGGCCGGCGAGCAGCACCGAGGCCAGACCCACGACCGCCAGCCCGATTACAGTCGTCCTGCCCTCGAGGAGAGAGAGCACGAGCACAATGAGCGCTCCAGCGGCCATGAGCCAGCCGAGCATCATGTGCAGCATGAGCACGGGCGCGCCAATGGAGTACATGACCGCCGACATGACTCCCATCATCCCGTATCCTGGGGCCGGCTGCGGGATTGACACGTAGAGGTTGACCCACATGCCCAGCGCAAATTGGAAGATGAGCAGCGCAGGCATCGCAGTCAGACCCGCCCGTAGAGGGCCGGACCCCGTCCCTTGCGCGTCGCCGTGCGTGGTCATCGCTTTGCTCGGCCTCCCTCGACGGCCGTGCCATCCAGAGCCACCACCGCCCACCGGCCCGCCAGCCCGCTGCCCTTCTCCACCACCCTGAACCCCTCAAGTGTCCTGCGCCACTCCTCTCCGTCCACCCCCATCCTCCCCCTCCTGACGAATGTCCTGGTGACGCTCAGGTACGCCGACCCGCCCGGCTTGAGTATCCTCCTGATCTCACCCAGGGCGCCCGCATGGTCGGCCATGCAGCAGAGCAGGCCCCCGGCCAGGACGAAGTCGACGGAGGAGCTCAGTACGAACCCGACATCTGCCGCCGAAGAGACGTGCGCCTCCACGTTGGAGCAGCCAAGCCTCTTCGCTTTCCGGCTGAGCTTCTCGATCGCTCCGCGGTCGAAGTCCACGGCGTAGACCTTACCGTTCGGCCCGACCCTCCTCGCCATCTCCAGGGTGTGGAAGCCAGGCCCGCACCCCAGGTCCACGGCGACCTCTCCTCCCGAGAGGAACCTCGAAACCAGCTTGGTCGGGGGCGCGAGAAAACGTCGGACGGGGTTGTCGGTGACGAACGCGGGGATGCGCCTGTCGGCAGCGCAGCACTCCTTCCCTGTCACCGAAGTCATTCATCGCCTCGCCGGACTGGCGAGCCTCGTCAGCTCCACGCCCTCCTTCAGCTGCGCGACGAGGACCTGTTTCATCAGCTCGCACGCTTGGGTTATCTTGGGATTCGAAACGCCGTAGTAGATGTTCACTCCGTCCTTCCTTGTCGTCACCACGCCCCTCTGCCTGAGGACGGCGAGGTGCTGAGATATGTTGGGCTGCCTGACTCGAAGAGCGGCGGAGAGCTCCCCTACGGTCTTCTCTCCTCTCCTCAGGGCGTTCAGAATTTCAATCCTGGTCGCGCTTCCGAGCGTCTTGCAGAGTTCTGCGTGCAGTTCAGAGATCCGGTCCGGCATGTCTAACAGGATATTCGCATATACGCATCCACTTAAAAGTCTTGGCGAGACCGCGGAAAGCAACTCTTATATCATCCCTGATATGAGGAGTATAGTCAGAGGCGATGCAAAACATGCAAAGATACGGATGGGGTGGCCAGTGCGGCTGCAGCTGCTCCGGGCCTGGTTATTTTAGGCCCACGAGCAGGGACGAAGCGGTGGAGGAGCTGGAGGACTACAAGGCGGGCCTGGAGTCTGAGATAACCGCCTTGGAGAAGAGGATCCAGTCACTCAAGGAAAAGAAGGAGTAGAGGGCGATGCCGGGAGGATGGTGCAGGTGCGGCCCCTTCAGGGTGAACGTCGTGCCCCAGGGCATGCTCAAGCCCTACATCCTCCGGCTGCTCTCCGAGAGGCCGATGCACGGCTTCGAGATGATGGAGGAGATTTTCCAGAGGACGAGGGGGATGTGGAGGCCGGGTCCCTCAGCGATATATCCGACGCTGACGTGGCTCGAGGAGAAGGGCTACATCGAACAGACGCGGAGCGAGGCGAAGGGGGAGAAGGCCAAGAGGCCGTTCAGGATCACGGCGAAGGGGAAGGAGGCGCTGAAGGACTACGACAAGTTCAGAGGCGAGTGGCTCGAGGGTGTCTCGCAGCTCAGGGAGATGTGGTGGTGACATGAGCAAGACTGTGGAGCTGCTGTACTTCGAGGGCTGCCCAACCTACAAGACAACGTTGAAAGACCTAGAAGAGATGGTGAAGCAGGAGGACCTGGACGCCCGCATCGTCCTCATCAGGGTCGAATCTGAGGAGGATGCGAAAAAGCTCCGATTCCTGGGTTCGCCGACCGTCAGAGTCGACGGGGTCGACGTCGACCAGACCGCAAGGGAATCCAGCGACTTCGGCCTCAGGTGCAGGATTTACAGGGTCGATGGAAGAATGCTCGGCTCCCCCTCAAGGGAGACGCTGGGGCGAGCCCTGAAGGGGGAACCGGCATGACTGCCCAGGTGGCGCTCGTCGTGGCGGAGTGGTGCCCGGTCTGCCCGAGTGCGAGAGAGCTCTGGAGGAGCCTCAGGAAGGAGGCCGACTTCCATTACGACGAGGTCGACATAGCCACTCCCCTCGG
>JAFMAI010000008.1 GCA_029785085.1 Nitrososphaerota archaeon
AGGACCGCGGTAGTCTTCTGCGCAGAAACCCCCAGATTCGCGACCCCGGCCCGGTCCACCAGCAGGTAGAGCCCGGCCCCCAGCGCCGCTACTCCGACGATGATGATGACGGCGCCGGCGATGACTACTCCCTTGCGCATCGGATGGAACTGCCAGTCTTCTTACTTTAAGGATTCCCGTCACCGGTTCTGGAGTAAACCGGCTTTTGAGTCTCGAATAAATCGGCGGCCCGGTTAGGCATGTCGTGGCTGCAGGACTCCATCCGGTCTCAATTTAGGCCCTGTATGCGACCTGCCGGAGTTCGCCTAGTCGCGCGCCACCCCGGCGGGCCTCTTCCAGTGGCTCCTGACTACATCCAGCCCGAGGATGTACACAGTCGCGACCGAGATGACCCCTCCGATGGCCACGTCCAGAACCCTGGCCTCCGCGAAGTTCACTTGATGCCCGTATATCAGGGCGAGCAACACGATCACGAAGGGGGCGAGGAAGACCTGCATAAGGGCCGTGTTGACCCCCCTGGTCGCGAACATGAACACCGCGAAGGCCACGAGGAAGAGCAGTTGGGGATAGAGGCCCGGAGCATAGGCGACTGCAGTCGCCCCGATCACCGCCCCTACGATGGTGCCCAGCACCATCCCCGATGTGTAGATGAAGGTCGAGTTGAAGCTTGGTTGCACGCTCAGTATGATGGTGACCACGACCCAGAAGTCCCTCGGCAGGTTCAGGGCGAGCCCGACCGCTATCCCGATGGCTGAGGCCGCCCCTACGGACAGCGCGTTCTTCGGGGCGTCCGGATGGAGCTGCGACCCCGGCTCCTGGCCTGGAGGCCCGCTCCCACGTGCGGTCTTCCCGCCCAGGCGGCGCTGGGCCGCGATGCCGAAGAGCACCCAGAGGGTCCCCAGCAGAGAGAACCCTGCCCGCACGGCGGCCGCGTGGAGGTCCCCAGGGATGCCTACGCCGACGGCGAAGGTGATCGCTGTGTACGTCCCAACCCTGTCCCATCTCGAGGCGCCGTGAAGCAGCATGGGGAAGAACACCCCGAGGCCCACCAGGAGGGGGGTGAGCGCCCCGGCTGAGCCGGCCATGGTCCCTAGCCCCGTCGCAGCCGACTCCGCGAGGCAGGCGACCAGAAGGACCTTGAGCGGCGCTCCAGAGTCCGGGCCCTCAGTATTCGTCAGCCACATCCCGTTGAGCGCTGCGAAAGCCGCCCCGACGTACCCGATTACGGGGGCGAGGAGGAAGGGCATCACCACGAAAGCTCCGGCCCTGAGCCCGGTGGCTAAGTCGAAGGAGGGCAGGTCTAGCCTGGTGACGTTGCTGACGAACTCCTTCTCCGACCCCATCGCGTCCCCTGCATCTGCCTGTGCGAGGGTGAAGATTAAGCTGGAGAGGCCCCGCACCTCACCCCTCTTCGTCACCGGAGGCTAGACCTGCCGGAGCTGCGGGGCCTTCCGAGCCGAGCGACGAACCTCCCGCTATCTAGTCTTCCAGCGTGCCCTACGCCGCACTGTTCATATCTTGAGCAGCTGCTTGCCGAAGTTGGCACCCTCGAAGACCCTCATCAGTGCAGACGGGGCGTTTTCTAGGCCGACTATGACGTCCTCCACAGGCTTGAGCTTCCCTTCCAGTATCCAGGCCCTCAGGGCCTTCCTGGCTTCAGGAAAACGGTCCCCCGAGTCGTTCGCGTACACCCCCTCCATCCGCACCCTCTTCATGATCACGGAGATGTGGTCCAACCCTCCGGTGCTCTGCTCTCCCATGTAATATTGGGTCGCCCCGCATAGAACCACCCTCCCTCGGGGGCGCATCCGCGCGAGGATAACGCTCATCATAGACGGGAGGGCGTTGTTGTCGAAGAAGACGTCGATGCCGCCTGGGCAGAGCTCGTCGATCCTTGCTCCGATGTCTTCTGTGCGCCTGTCGATAGCCCCGTCGAAGCCGAGCTCGCTGACCACTCTGTCGCAGCGTTCCTTCCCGCCAGCAATCCCGATGACCCTGGAGCCGTAAATCTTGGCTATCTGGCCTGCCAACGACCCCACCCCTCCGGCAGCGCTCGAAACGACGAACGTCTCTCCGAGCTTCGGTTTCGCCACATCCATGGTCCCCAGGTATGCCGCCATCCCGGTAAGGCCCAGGGCGCCCACGGCCAGGTTGGGGGCGACCCCAGGAGGGATCTTCGTGAGCGGGAAGAGGCCTGGCGTGAGCTGGGGCGAGCCGTCGATGACGGTGTAGTCTTCCCACCCCAGCCACCCCTGGACGAGGTCGCCGGGGGTGAACCCAGGGAGCTTCGACTCGACTACCTGGCCTGAGGCGATGCAGCGCATGGTCCCGCCGATGGGTATGGTGTTCTCCCCTGACCCCTCATAGGCAAAGAGGATCTGGGTGGGGTCGAGGGAGAGCCAGAGGTTCCTGACCATGGCCTTTCCCTCTCCAAGGGGCGGGACCGGGGACTCGATGAATCGGAAGTCGTCTGGTCTGAGGCTCGCACCAGGTCTCCTCGCGAGCACCCATTTGCGGTTGATGGCCTGGCGCAAGTAGGACCGCATTGTCCTGATTGTCTACTTGAGCGTTGTTGACATAGCCCGCTGCTGGGAGGCAGGCCGTCTACTCCCCGACCCTCTTCAGGACGGTCATGGCCCGCAGGGTGATCATCTTGCTCGGGCGGCCTGCTTCTTCCAGGGCGAACGGGTGGTACTTGCCCTTCTTCGCCTTCCACCAGCGGGGGAACCTGCCGCCGTCGTCGAGGTCTGGGTGGACAGCGTCGAGCTCCCACCTCCCGTCCTGCCTCCTCTTCCTCTTGAGAACATCGAGTGCCGGACGGAGCCTCTTGTCATCTGAGTAGCCCAACGCTGTGACGAACTCGAGGCCCACGAGGATGTCGTAGTAGTAGTGGTATGGGAAGTGGAGACGGAACCAAGGCTCGTATCTGTCCCCCTGCCTGAACATCCTGCGCTCCAGGAAGAACTCGCAGCCGCGCTCTACGGCGGCCTTCATCCCCCGGGTCCATTTCTGCCGTGGATACGCGGCGAAGGCGCTCAGTCCCTCCCAGGCGTCGATGGTCCCCCTGCGAGATGGGAAGCAGTGCCAGCCTCCGTCTTCCTTCTGGGTCTTCACCAGAAGCTCGAGGGCGCTCCGCACCCTGGGCTCGTCGGCATACCCGAACCTGATGAGCCCCCTGGCGGTGTTCCCCACCAGGCAGTGCTCGCTGCTCTCGGCTCCCGGCGAGTCGAACCCTCCGTCGGGACGGGAGTATGTGTCCATCCACAGGGAGCACGCCTTCGCTATCCGGGGGTCGTCCTTGGTCACCCCAAGGTCGGAGAGGGTCAGGAGCATCCAGTTGGTCGAGAGATACTTCGGTCGGTAGAGCCTATCCTCCCCCTCGAGCCAGTTGCCGCCTGGCTTCTGCTTCGAAAGGATGCCTGCCACCCACCCGCTCGCGGCGACCGCCTGCCTCGCGGCTTCCAGATCACTCGTGCTCGTATCGTCTACGAGGTCGCGCATCGCGAAGTAGCGGACCGCGGGCTGCGCAGGCTCGAGGAGCCACTCTATCGCCGTCTTCACGTCAGGCGTCACCCCGGCCATGGTATGAACGTGTCGACAAGCAGCCGCCGTCGGCGGGGCGTACAGACAACAGCGTCAATCAGAGGGAGCGCTCGAGCCTGCCTGCGGCCGGCCGCGCTCCAGGTTGCACTGGTGGCCGATGAGCAATCGGTTCTGTAGTCGAAGCCGGTCGTCCGGCCCATACGGGAGGCCTTATATCGTCGGCCCATCCTGCGGCTGAGTGTGGAAACAAGCGCCGATGAGAGCCACGATAGATGGCGCTCCCCTTCGCTTCTTCGAAGCCGTGAAGGCCGCTTTGGGGCCGAGGTGGCTGCTCCCGCCTCTGGGTATGGAGCCTTCTTGGCGAGCCAGCATGAAGACCCTCTGCGCCCTTGTGGGGTTGACTCACTCGCCTAAACAGAAGGCTTGCGCGGAACTCGCGGCAAGCCGTTCGCCCTTTGGCTCCAGGGGCTACGCCCGGACCAGCCTGAACCCTATGCCTGTGCCAAGCCCGAGCGAATATCCCAGCTGGATGTTCAGGTTGCCAAGAGACTCCAGAAGCTTCGAATTCGCCAAGGGACCGGCGTCTACCGCGTCGAAGCCCAGGTCTCTGCCTAGCTCAAGGACCTTGGCCTTCGCTTCGCGGTCGTCTCCGGCGGCTAAGAAAGTGAGCTGCTGCTCTCCGATTCTCCCGGTCTCCATGTTCTTCGCGAAGTGCGTGTTGAAGGCTTTCACTACCTTGGCGCCGGCTGCCTTCCTCTGCAGCTCCTCTGCCCCGCTTCTCGAGCCTACCGCGGCCATCATCTCAGGGGTGTAGAGGTTGGTCACGTCCACGAGTGGCTTGCCAACGATTCCGTCGCCCATCGCCTTTAGCGCCTCGTCTGTGGCTTGGAAAGGCACCGCCAAGACCACCAGCTCTGCCCACTTCGCTGTCTCGCCGACCTCCTTCGGGTCTCTCCCGACCGCCCTGACCTGATAGCCTGCCCTCTCCAGTCCTCTCTTGATCGCGCTGCCTACGTTTCCCTTCCCGATTATCCCGACTTTTGGCTTCATGGGACGCTCATCCCTCCGCCTGGATAAAGAATTATCCCCGTCTAGCCAGCTCCCTGAAGCCAGTCGCTCCTCGGCCTGGAAATGCGGTCGAGGCGCTGCGGTAGTGCGTGCCGCGGTTGGGGCTCGCCACGATGCCGAGTGTTATGAACAGCTTTGGTGTTGCCTGCTTAGAGTGCTGGAAATGTAGATGGAGTTGGGCGTCTAGCGGAGCGATTTGGTTGCAATCTGCGTCGAGTATGTCCGAGTCGACCGCTGAAACCAATTAATGCTCTTGACCAGAACTGAAATGCTTCATTCTGATGGTGTCTGCCTGCTCGATGGATGGGTTCGCCTTCTCCAGCCTTGCCGGACCCGCGAAGTACTTTATCCAGGCGATCGCGCTTCTGCCTTTCTGCGCCGAAAATGCTCCGAGGGAGTCTGAAGCCTCGATGAGCGAGCGTATCGTCTGGTTAGTTTTCCTATATGCCTTTGCCTATATGAGTCTCTTTAGCTTCTTAGGGGTCGATTATTTCACGGCGATGGTGGTCGTTCTGTGCTCTGCAATGTAGATTCAGCGTACGGGCTCGTTGGGTTCCCGCAGGGAGAAGTTTAGGGTCAGCTTTGTGCTCTTTCGCCCGTGCGAGCCAAAGCGTTAATCGAATGGTGTTCGGAAGGTTCGCCGCTGCTATGGCCCCTGATCTTGCCTACGTGTTCTGGCACTGGCCCCGCCCGGACGTCCCAGCTGGCGCATATAGGAGGAAGCTAGCCTCATTCCAGTCATCCCTGAGGGCGGCCAGGCCTGACCTGGTTGCCGACCTCCTGTCCTACCGCGTGGGCTCTCTCCCGTGGGGCCCCGGGGACTCCCCGCTCTATGAAGACTGGTACGTGGTGAGAGACTTCTCGGCTCTTGGCTCTCTTAATGAGGCCGCCGTCACAGACGGCACCAGGCGCTTCCACGATTCGGTAGCCGGAGACTCTCTGAAGGGCGCCGGTGGGGTCTTCAGACGGGTGCTGGGGAGCATCCCTTTACGCGAAGCGAGATATGCCACCTGGATTGAAAAAACCGTGGGGACACCTTACCAGTCGTACTATGAGGAAGTGAAAGAGGTGGTGAGAGAGGCGGAGTCAGACCTCTGGCGGAGGCAGATGGTCCTTGGACCCTCGTCCCAGTTCTGCGTGCACAGCACCGAGCCCCTCGACTTCTCGGAGAACTTCCATCCATTCCGGGCAAAAGTCAGGACCGTAGTCGCTCCGGCGCCCTAACAATCAAGGTACCCGCGCTAGCGGTCAGGATACATCTGAGCGGCAGTGGCGGGGAGGGAAGAGGTTCGTCATGTGGGGCTGAAGGGGGATTCTTCACCTCCTCTTCCCCGCGGAGAAATTCCCGAAGGTCCTGCAAGATACGAGCTTCGCCGTTGCTATTCAGTGGAGTTGCCGCGAAACTGGACGAGAAATTGAAGGACGTGGCTGTGCCTTCGGATTCGATAATCTAATCTGGCTGACAGAGGTTTACGAGCGAGTAACTCAGAAACTGTGGCTATCGCATTCTCAACCCATCAAAGTTCTGCCGAAGAAGGACTCATGAAATTCTGTCAGGCAGGTTAGTCAGATGTCGCGGTGACCATTTACTCGGACATGCTGCCAGCCGTCGAGCTGGGGGTATCGTCTTGGCGATAGTAGCGCTTAGCAATCTTCATGACCTTTTCTAGGTTCGAGAGCAGAGTGGACAACCTTTTTCGTCCATTTCCTTCCTGAAGGCCTTGGGCCTTCTCTAGGTACATCCTTGCGTTTTCCTTGTTGCCCCTGTACAGCTCGATTCTGGCCGCGGTCTCATAATCGACCACCGCCATTGTCCGGTCGCCCCTCTCCATCACTTCCGTTGCCATCTGAACCTGCAGCTCTGTCGCCCCTATTCGGGCGATCTGCTCTTCGGGTTTGAGATACAGGAAGTAGCTCATGGCGTAGTGCAGCTCTTCGTCCCCCTGACATAGGATTGAAAGCAAGTCCTGAGCAACAGGCGTCGACTCCGTTTTGGCCGCAGCCTTCCTCCCACGCCGAAACAGGTTCATCGTCGTTTGCTCCTCACTGCCCAGCCACCTGCGAGAATATCCGGAGGTCTAGGAGGTCGCTTTTGCTTGGTTGCAATATTGTGGCAAGTTCTCTGAACCATCTCTCGGGGGCATAGGCACCCTCTTGCCAATACCCGACGCCGAACCCGAAGACTCGGTTGTTTCTGTAGGCGAGAGAACTGACGATCTCCGGATACAGCGACGAGATATGCGGCATGGACGGTCTCACCATCGTAAACACTATGACGTCTGCTTCGCCCATCTTGTTGCCAACCCATTCTCTCGATGTTTCGATGCTGCCGCGCGCTCCCGAATCTTGGGTCACGACTCTCGAACCTAGGCGCGAGATTTCGTGGGCCACCCAAGAATTCCCACCTGTCACGAATTGGTACCCTTGGAAGTCGGTGAACCACAGGACCTTGCGGCCTTCAGACCTCATCTCAGAGGCGGTGCGGTCTACATCTTCGTAGATTTTGCTGATTGTACGGCGCGCTTCGTCCTCGACCCCGAAGAAGCAGCCAATGAACTCCATCCACCTTATCCTGTCGAGGAGACTCGGCTCGTACCAGGCGTCGATGGTCACGTAAGGCAAGTTGTAGTGGTGCAACGCTCCGGCCAGAGATGGATTGTCGTGGGGATACGCGAAGGTGAAGATGACGTCATACTGCATGCTTCTCAAGGCCTGCAGGCTCTCTGCGTTCTGTATCTGGCCGCTCCTGAATCTGCCGACGAGTTCTGGCAGTACCAAGTGCGCCTCCTGGGCGTTGACGATTCCTACGAACTTGTCCATGATTCGGACCGTGTTGTTGAGGCGAAGCGCAAACGCGAGTGTTATTGGCGAGCTTGCGACCGCCCTGTCTACGGGTCGGTGCAGAATCAGATCCGCTTTCCTTCCGGGCGGCTCGGATTTCATATAAAGAAGAATCCGTCTACCTAGAGCGTCTGTCAGGTTCAAGCTCCCGTCCCGATTAAGCTCGACTACAAAGTTGGCCATCACTATCACCAAAAAGGGCGAAGCAGGGTAAACCTACTTCGCTCCGTGGGCTGACTTCAGGTGCTTGGAGAATTCTGGCGCGCTCTTGAAGGTGACGCCGCAACAGGCCAGCCTGTCCTGCCCGTGAATGGTCTCGATGTGCTTCGCGTATGCTCCAGCTTCCTTGAAGTTGACCCCGCAACAGCTGAGTTGGGTCGCTTTTGTCGGCATTTCTCTTTCACCGAGCTTCTAGCCCTCCACTCGCTTTTGACCTGGTCGTACAATTTGTAACAATCTGTGTTATCGAGGAGATTCATCTTGCAAGGGATATCCGGCGGAACGTGACGCGTGGCAGGCAGGGAAAAGGCCGGCAAGCACTATGAAACGGGTTTTATGACGCGCGGAATGCAGAAATAACGACTCTTGGCCCTTGGACGACTGGCTTGGCTCAGGCGCGAAAGAGTGTAATCAGGTCCTTCAGGTTGGACGAGTCGGTCCTTCAGAGGCTCGAAGAAGAGGCAAAGCGAAAGGACGTAAGCACCAACACGCTGATGAACCAGATTGTGTCCGGCTTCGTGAACTTCGACAGATTCTTCGAGAAGCTCGGAATGATGAAGATCGCTCACCCCACCTTCAGTCACCTTCTGCAGTCAGCTTCCGAGGAGGAGGTCATCAATGCCGGCAGGAGCGCTGGCAGGGATGTGCCGAAGGCCATAATCTCGGCCAAACAGGGTTCCATGACCTTGTACGCCGCGATAGACTTCCTAAGAATGATGGGGGACTACGCGAACTTCTACAAGTATAGTGAAATCGGAGACGGAGGGGTAAGGACGCTGACCTTAATGCACGAGTTGGGCCCGAAAGGCTCCCTGTTCCTGATGCACTACGCGGGAGGGGTTCTCGAGCAGGTCGGGATAAGAGCGAAGTATTCCTCGACCGACCATTCGGTCACCATCGAGTTCTGAAGCTCAATCAGAGAGTTTCTCGTGTTACAGTTTGTTATATGATGCTACGGTTTACACGTCCTCGTAATATACGAAGTTCTGGGTGTTACTGCGAAGATAATTGGCCAAAAGTAAAATCGCAATCTCGAACATCATCTTCGCATCTGTCACAATAGTCCTCTTGGTAATCGCCGCCGGTGGATTCGCTCTGTACACAACCAAGCAGAGCGCCGTCACGACGACAACGGTAGTATCGGTCGAAACTAACACGCTGACGTCGAACCAGTCAGTCTGGTTCGAAACAGGGGGCCTCTATAACGGGCAGGTTGTGACATTCGTCTATCCGCGTCAATACGCCTGCACACCCAGCCTGTTGACCTTCTTCCCCAACCAGACGGCGGCAGCGTCCCAGACTGGCTGTGAAGTGGGCGCTGGCAACAGCAGCGCCGAGACGGGGGCCGCTCCGCTGTGGGTCGTCGTCCCTGCATACGCAGGACTCTCCGTGTTCGGTGTCCAAGCCCTGGGCGCTTCTCCGCAAGGGTATCCGATCTTCGACAACCAAACGATAATCACCGATTGTGGCGCGAGCGGGACGCCCTCCGGCTGCCCCGACCACCCGCTGCTCCTGTACTCTCCATTCTTCACGGCCGTGGAACAGCATCTTGGGATTACAAACGGCTATGGCGGCCTCCCTGAAGGGGTCTTGCCTACTCCGGCTCACGACCACCTGATAGACTGCTGCTTCCAGGTCATCCCCTGGTACACCATCGTCGTCCTGAACTTCGATCCCAACATCCAGCCGAACCCTGTCACTGGCCAGTGCTCGGAAATCGTGCCTTCGTCCCTCGCCAATGCCACAGCCGACTGCCTCAACAACTACTCGGCGCTCATCAACGCCCTGACCACTCATAACTCCGCAATCTCCCAGATAAACGCCAACAACCCCATCTGGCAGACCCTCGGAGGGCCAACCACTCAGGTGGTAGTCCCCGGCGCAGCTACGGCGGTCCAACTCAATAACGCCAACACGAACCTCTTCGAGCACTTCACGGTCAACTCGACCAACTTCTATCTCCAATACAAAGGATGAGTCGCGGTAGTCTGACCAGAGCCGCGTGCCCTCATCCTCCCCAGTTTTGCACTAGGATTCCACTAGGGATTTCCGGGTAGTCTCTTACCTGACCTTTGATTCGCTGTCACTTGAAGGTCGAAATTGAACGCCGAGCGCAGCAGTGATGATCCTTCACGTTAGCCCAAACTGGCGTGTACCTTGCTTCTGTTCTTACCACACATTGATAGAGGCGACCGCCACCGCCGGAGGATAGCAACTAACGCAGGGACGAGCGCCACTCCGCGCATCCTCGTACGGCACCGGCATGAAATCTAGCCCACAGATCTTCGGGCTGGCGGGGAGGGCAGCTCTATCCCGTAGACCTTCTATCTGCCTTCGCCTTCGGGACTACGGTCCTGGACGAAGGAGTTGGCCGATAGTCGCCGGGCACGGTCCCGAAGGCGACGTTGAACCTGTTCCATCCGTTAATTGCGACCACCGCCATGGTGAGGTCGACGAGTTCCTTTTCGGCGAAATGCTTCCGTGCCTCTTCGAACACATCTTCGGGGACACCCGAAGCGGCCACAAGTGTCACCGCCTCTGTCCAGGCAAGCGCAGCACGCTCCTTGGGAGTATAGAATGGCGTCTCCCTCCAGGCCGAAAGGGCGTAGATTCGCTGCTCGGTCTCGCCGGCCGCTCGAGCGTCTTTCGCGTGCATGTCGAGACACCACGCGCATCTGTTGATCTGCGACGCGCGAATCTTGATCAGGTTCAGGAGCCCGGGTCCTAGGCCGCTGGATTCGACGTATTTCTCAAGACCCAACATTGCCTCACGGACGCCGGGCGCGACCTTTCCATAGCTCAACCTCGGTTTCATAGATTGGGACCGCGCTGCTTCGGTTCTATAAGATGTGTGCCAAAGAACTTCGGAGCAGATCTCGCCACACCCGTGTAAGCTCGACGTCCCGAAGGGCTTTGGGGGAGAGCATAAGGAAGCTGCCAGCTACCCAAGGGGCCGGAAGAGAACCGTTGGAGAAGAGAGATGCGCGTAGGAAAATCGGTGGCCGGCAGGCTTTGAGGGGGACGACGGTCTACGCCATAGGGCACTCGACGAGGAAAATCCAAGAATTCATCGAAATACTGCAGGCCCACAACGTGGGCACTCTGGTCGATATACGCACGATTCCAAAGTCAAGGCACAACCCGCAATTCAACGGGAACGACCTCGCGCTTTCGCTCTGCCCAGCAGGGATCGGATACATCCACCTCAAGGAGCTGGGGGGCCTCCGCCGTCCTGCCAAGGACTCGAAGAACACAGGGTGGCGCAACGCGAGCTTCCGCGGCTTCGCAGACTACATGCAGACGGAGGGGTTTGAGGCCGGCTTGGAAAAGCTCGGGTGCCTCGCAAAAGAAAAGAGAATCGCCATGATGTGTGCGGAGGGGAGTCCCTTCAGGTGCCATAGGTCTCTTGTGGCCGACGCCCTCACTGTGCGCGGGGGGAAGGTCATCCACATAGCGAGCAGAGGAGAGGGTCGACCCCACAGACTCACCCCGTTCGCCCGAGCCAAGGGAACTACTCTGTCCTATCCCGCGGAAGCGGCCGAACCAAGGACCCGTCCGAAAGGCTGAGCGGACCCGCGCTGGGCCGCGGTGAGCGACAGAGGCGGCCGACCCCAAACATCTTTGGGCCAACCAATAACAGAAGCGGTTGGTACGAGGGTGGCGGATGCCTGCCCAGAAGCCAAGCGGACAAGAAATAGACGTCCGGGACCTTCCACCACATGAAAGGCACGGCAAGGTGCTAGAACTCTTCGACGCTCTGAAGCCAGGAGAGACCCTTTCGGTGGTGAACGACCATGAGCCAGTGCACTTGGTGGCGTTCATGAAGCACGAGCGAAGGGACTTCGACTCTGAAGCGTACAGGGCCTACGAAAGGGCACCTGGTGAATGGGTGGGGATATTCGCAAAGCTCATGGGTGTGACTGGAGACAGGGCCGGTCCAGTCATAACGAGTTTTGGAAGGGAGAGGCAATATAGCGACTTCTCTTTCTCGCCGATTCCTGTCTACGCGACGCCTTCATACCGCGTGCTACTCACCTACATCAGGGCCGGGCAGTTCATCCCAGTCCATACGCCTAACATTGACCTGATCTTCGCGGTGCAGTCAGGGAGAGGCACTGTGGTTGCCGGGAGCGAGAGACAGAGAATATCCCCTGGAGACGTGATAATAGTCCCCAAAGGAGTCAGACGTGGAATCTTGGCCGAGACCGACATGGAAGCTCTTCACGTAGTCTCTCCGCCTCCTGGCGATTCTGACCACGAAGAGGTCTCCCGGAAGATAGCGGCCGGCTCCTTCGAGTGACCCCCCGAGGGATGCTGAACGCCTAAGAACTTGGCCCTTCCCTTCATGGGCGCCTCCATTGCTTTCATGTTCCTCGCGCTGATGGTGGGGATTTTCCGTCTCATGGCCCAGAACGGAATCGGCCCTGTGGTGCTTGGCGACTTCTTCGCTCTGCACCCTCTGTTGATGGTCTTCGGTTTCATAGCAGGGATGATCGTCACGGAGAGGATAGCAGGCGTCGAACTGCTGCCACATACAAAGCAGACTTACTTCTCTCTCGTAATACCTCCATTCATCTTCATAGGGATGGCGGTCGAAGTAGTAGGCTTTCTTTTCGGTCTTGCTCTGGCCAGCTATGTCGGCGCGGCGTTGCTCGTGGTTTCCTCCCTCTTCTTCCTCTCCTTACTACGCTCGTTCCTCACGATGGGGCGCGAAAAGGTGTCAGTCCTGTTCATGCTCGTCTCCGGCATCGCTCTGCTGCTCTCTGCCTTCCTTTCCGGTTTCTTGCTCCCTGCTGGGGACGTGGGCTTCTGGATGACCCTTCTCCTGTTCCCTGTCACATTTGTGCTCGGCGAAAGAGTGGAACTGACCAGCTTGGCGACCAAGAGCTCTTCAGACAGGTTCGTCCCCGCGCTCTTCATGGTCGTGGTGGTGCTCGGTCTGTTCGGACTGGATGCGTTGTTCGTGACTCCTGCGGCGACGACGACCCCTGTCGCATTCGGGTTGATGGGCCTCACGTTTGGATTCTTCCTAGTCGCGGAGAGGAAGGCGCGTTCGAACGCAGCAGCCTCACCCTTCCAGAGATATGTGAGCAACCACGTCGAGTTGGCATACATCTGGGGTCTGGCAGGGTCGGTGTTTGGGATTGCGTATTCGCTCTCCCCCATGTTGGTATTTTACGATGCCTCCATCCATTCGCTTGCCTTGGGCTTCATCGGGCTGATGTTCCTTGCGCATGGCCCCATAATACTCCCCATGGTGACCCATAGGCAGTTCGACAACGCGAAGCTCTCGTCCATCCCTCTCGCAATCCTCATGGTCGCTCTCGTCACAAGGATAGGTTCTGAGCTTGCGCTTCTGTACGATGGCGGTTGGCAGTTACATCTCGCAGTTGCGGTTTCAGGGTGGCTGGTCCTCCTCGCCGTCGTCGCCTTTTTCGTTGAGATTCTCCGCGGGACCAAGCGAAGCGGGGCGGAGCGCCACCTAGGCGCCGTCCAAGCGCCAAAGCGACTCGGTCCATTTCGATAAGAGTGCAGGCGGCCTTGGTCAGCCCTTCCCCCTCCTGCCCACTCTGCCGAGGAGGGGAGTCAACTCTTTGATTTCTATCTGGTCGAGTTCCCTCACTGTGTCCTCGATTTTCATCCTCAGGCCTTCAGGGACACGTGAGGACGCCAACCTATGGAACTTCTCGGCGGCCCGTTCCCAGCTCATGGGTCGAGTGAAGAACCCTTCGTAGTCGTCCGCAGATCTTTCGAGAGACCTCCCGTCCCGCAGACGGACGGTCACGTTGCATGACATGGCGTTCGGAAACTTGGAGCTGAGCTGTTCGTCGGGGTGGACGTCGACCTTTCTGAGGAGGGATTGGATGTCTTCCCCGGCGATCCTTTTTGGCAGGTACTGGTGCGGCATGACCTCGCCATCGAGGAGAGCCGCCGAGAGTATGTACGGAAGGCTGTGGTCCGCTTGCTCCTTGGTCTCTACCAGCTTTTTGTCCCCCTCTTCGCCGCCCCCTATGATGTTGTATGCCACGTCGAATATCCTCAAATCGATCGATTCGACGTCCTCGGCCTTGAACCCTGACTCCGCCTGTAAGGCCAAGATGCACTCTATCGCGGACTGGGAATGGACTTCGGCGTTGTACTTCTTCACAATAGTGCGGGTGACTGCTTCGAGGTTCTCTCGCTCCCAGACGATTTCGAACCTGCCGGCAATCGAATCCATGAATCCCTTGTTCCCCTCGAAGACCTCTAAGGGGCCCGTGATCCCTTCTGCGGCCATGAAGACGGCCGTCAACGCACCGAACGACACGAATGGGTAGGCGAGCCCCTTCCAATTTGAGAGTCTTCCCGTCCGCGACACTCTTAGGGCGTTGAGCGCAGTGCCGGAGATGGCAATCGCATTGGCTGCTTTTGCCGTGCCGAGGGAGAGCGCTCGTGCGGCCCCCGCGGCTACAGCATACGCCCCCTGGGTCGTGTGGTCGAATCCCTTCGCTCTCACAGGCGCGACTTCGCTCAATCTGCACTGGACCTGATAGGCCACAGCCAGCGCCGTGAGGAAGTCTTTGCCGGAAGCCCTTGAGTATTCAGAGGCGGCGAGGACAGGGGCGACGTTGTCGCTTGGGTGGCAGGTCTCGCCCTTCGCGAGGAAACTATCGTTGAAGTCGAGGTACCTGACCAACGCCCCGTTATAGAGCGCGGCCCTGTCCGGGCTCGTCTTCCCACCTCCTATGAGGGTGGAGAGGGGCGAGCCCCCGAAACCTTGTTCGAAAGAGCGTAGTTTAGCCACCGGCCCGGCCGACAGAGCGCCTATCGCGCAGCCGATGGCGTCCAGAACCCTGACCTTCAGCTGAAGGACGGCTTTGTCAGATAGAGCCTTGTACGAAGAAGATGAAACGAATTCGGCCATCTCCTCGACTAGGGTCATAGGCCAGCCTTCCCGGGTGTCAGGTTAGTGCCTCGCCGGCGCCGGGTCAACCGTCGTATCAGGCGTATTCAACCTTCTTCCCTTCCCAGATTTCCTTGTCGCCCCAGAGCCTGGTCCTCCAGGCCGTGAACTCGACGACCTGGGAGTGGTCGATGAACAGGTTGACATCGCGCCCGAAGGTGGTCAAGTACCATTTGAAGACCGGAGGGTCAGAGGCTTCGAACATGAACACTTTGTGCCCGAACCTGTCCACGAGCTTCTCGATCACATCCTTCCTCCACCTTTCGGGGGGGATGTCCTCGGTCAAACCCTCTGACTCCACCATAATCATCTTGGCGCCGGCCTTCAAATGCGCCTGAACCTCGTCCGAGAATTCACCGAAGTCTCTCATCCTCATGGACTCGTCGTAGCCTGCAATGTGGGTGCCCGCCCCTGCGCCTATCATCATGGAGACCTCAGGCTTTGGCTTCATCCCCAGCTTCTGAACGCGCTCGACAATCTCTAACTTGTCTTTGAGAGGGATGGGCGCAAGGCCGCTCGACACCTCGACCACGTCAAACCCCAGCTTCCTGCACTCCTCGAGGTACCGGTCGACGGCCGATCTCCCTTGGACTATTACTCGCTCTACGAACCCGCCAGTCGATACGTAGAGGTCATGCTCATGGCAGGCTCTGATGATCTCCTTCACTCTGCTTCTGTCGAGGAGTCGCATAGACCCGCCGGCGAACTTGTACCCGTCCACATAGTCGCTCCAGTCGTCCAGGAGGTCTTTGAGGTAGCCGTAGCTGACGGAAGTGTAGTAGGGCCCCCTCATCTCGACGACCCCCACCTGCCTGGGCTTCTTGGGCGGCATGTCTATCCTGACGAAGTCGAACGCCTTCTTCTCTGCGGGCATGGATTGCCTGAATTCAAGAATTGTATTTACCATTTTCCCTCGAGGGTGGCAAACTCCTCCGTGGTGACCCTGGTAACCTGGTGGGCGCGTCCTCGGATTATAGCCGAGCCCGAACATCTGGGGGTAATGTGTATGCCTGCTTGCGGTCTTCTCGCGATAGACAGGGATTGGGCACCACGTGTGTGGTCTGCGGAGGACGCGGCAAGTTCAGTTTCGTCATCAGGATGGTCTGCCCCGAACGCCACCCCTCAGGAGTACACCATAGCGACCAGATCGATTGAGCTTCTCTGCGAGTGCTGCAATGGCAGAGGCGGCGGCTGTGTGTACTGAATCGGCGCTCTTGATTGGGGTTGTGGTCGCCGTAGATTGGCCATGGTTCCAGGCTACCGAAAGCCTCCTTCCAATCAAGATTCAACCTGAAATATAGGATATAACGCCTCCCTTCTTAGAATGATAGAAGTCCGGTTGGAAATCCAGAACCCGGCGAACTGGGTAGGGAGCCTTGCCGAGTCTGCCCGCGTCAAGATAGTCGACGTAAAGGAAAGGAAGGGAGTCGTGGAAGACTTCGTGGAGCTCTCGTCAGAGAGCCTTTCGCCCGAGGAGATACTTTCTCATCTGAGGGCGACGACCGGGGTTCTGTCGGCCGATATGACGAAGGTTGACAGGAACAGGGTGTTTGGCATGGTCTCCACACACAGTTGTCCCATCTGTTCCACGTTCGCCGGATTGAACTGTTTCCTCATCTCGGCAGATTCCAGAGATGGCGGGAAGATGGAGTGGAGGCTGCTTATCGGCGGCGATACCGACCTAAAAGAGCTCTGCGGGAGGCTCGACGCCAATCGGGTCAAGTACAATATCCTTGAGGTCTCGCACCGTGTGCAGAAGAAGGAAATGACTGCAAGACAGGAAGATATCCTGCGAACGGCTCTAGACCTCGGATACTTCGAATTTCCGAAGAGAATCCATCTCGAAGAGCTGGCCGATAAGCTTGGAATAACCCCCGCGACACTCTCCGAGATTCTCAGAAGGGCGGAGAAAAAGGTGCTTTCGAGCCACTTCGGCACAGCTAAGGGCTGACGTCTTCTCTCCTGACGCTTGTCCGCCTCCGGCGGTGGTGTATTCTACTCTACACACGACTGAAAGTCCGCCCTCGAGTTCAGCCCTCGAATGGGACTGGGAGTCTGGTCCTATGCCATAGCTGTTTGGGGTTAATGCTAAGTCAGTCCCCTTCCCACCGTCTCCTATGAGCGACCTGCAAGCCCCGAGTTCACTGGAGGAGGAGCACCGTGAACTTTTCCGCGAACTTGTGGAACTGGAGTCGGAAGGAGGCGAGACAGGAAAAGCTGTCAAGGAACTCTTGGCGGTCCTTGAACCTCACTTCGAGAAGGAGGAGAGCGTCGTGATGCCCCTTCTCGGAGCCTTAAGGCCGCTCTCTGATGGGAAGCCAATACGCAATCCTTCCGAAGCGATGTCTCTTTACAAGAGGCTCTCGTCAGACTACCCGAAGATGCTAAAGGAACATGCGCAGGTGAAGAAGCTCATCGAGAGTGTTCGGATGGCTGCAGCGAAGGTGGAGAAAGGTCGCGCGTTGACGGTAATGGATGGACTCGAGCACCACGCCAAGGTGGAGGAAGAGGTCCTCTACCCAGCCGCCATGCTGGTCGGAGCCTTCGCGAAGGGTAAAGCAAAGGCGAAGGTCCGTTGAGCGCCGTCGCGCCGATAGGACACCTGCAGGAACTCCGCGTGCTGGTTGGCCGGCTGGAAAAGGAGCACAGGGCATTCGCATCCGGCATAGGCGAATTGGAGGAGAAGGTCCAGGCAGACGAAGTAGGCATGGTCAGGAAGCTCTTCGTTCAGTTGCAAGACAGCCTAACCGATCATATGCTGGTGGAAGAGTTCGAAGTCTACCCCGAACTCATGCGAAAGAATCTGTTCGATGCGTCGATTAGTTCCATAATGCAGCAACATCACGACGTGACATCCTCGCTCGGCAAGATGGAGCTTTCCCTTCGTTTAGGGAACTTCATAGAATTCCAAGCTGTCCTTGAAGAGCTCGCCGGGGTCCTGCGCAAGCACCAGCCTGCGGAAGAAGAGAAGGTCTTTCCGCTGGCGACAATTTGAAGGATGCTCCTTATGGCCGACTTCCGGCATCCAAGGCCAAACGTCAAGCAGATAAGATTCTGTTCCCTGTGCGCGGTTTCTGGTGTCGTCACCCCATCGGAGTTTTACCACGCAACGCGGCTGGATTACTGCACCTTTCACTACTGGCTCGTGCGAGGGCGCGTTGGAAGCCACGGCTATTCGCTGGAGGACTATGTGAACTCGTCCAAGAAATTCTCTTTCTGGGTCTCTCTGCCGTCGAAGGCAGACTGCGAGAGGATGCAGAAGGAGTACGACGGAAAATGGGATAGGCCTTCCGCAGAGCTCATGGCCTGAGGGAATATCTATGTCTAGTCAGAGTCGAGCGGATACAGACCAGAAAGCCGTCTCCGCACAGCCAAAGGTCGTGCAAAGGCCGGAGCGTGCGCTCACCCTCCTCTCGGTCTCGACTGGAATACTGTTCGCTTTCATCGGCAGCGCGGTCGGCGCCCTTTTCTTGGCCCAGCTTTCCGGGCTCCCCATCGATGCAGGCGCCAGCCTTTTTCCCAGCCACCCCTTCCTGCAGATCTATGGCTTCATCGCGCTATTTGTCATGGGCGTCGATTACTCCCTCCTGCCCCGCTTCAAGGTTGGGAGGCTCCCTTCGGTCTTCCTCGGATACACCGCCTACGCCTTGGTCACCGCAGCCAACGTCTTCTTTCTCCTTTACTCTCTCCTTCCACCCGACTCCTTTCGGTACGTGACAGCCGGCGCGCTGCTCATGCTCGTCGGCTCGGCGGTCTTTCTCTCGCAGGTGGTCATTCTAGTCACGAGGCCCTCCGGAGGATTCCCAGAAGCCAACCCCCTGATCATGTTGTCATCAATCTCCCTCGTCATGATATCGCTCCTCCTCGTCATCGAATCAGCCGGATATCAGCTCCCGGGCGGTGAGTTCTCCCCGCAAATGATCTACCTAGCGCTCATGGGGTTCGCCGGTTCCATGATCTACGCTGTCGAAGTCAGGTCAGTCAGCTTCAGGCAGTGCAACTACAGGAAGCGGGCCGCGAACCTGTGCGGGACTCTGCAGGGGCTGGGCATAGGCGCTGTGTTCACTGGAGTGGTGACGAGGAGCGGCCCTCTTTCGCTCATCGGAGCGGTTCTTCTCCTCGGCGCGGCCCTGAGCGAGCTGGTGTCCGTCAAGATCTTGGAGCTTGCTCATCCTTTGATGTACAGACCTGCGATGACCAAGATGCATTTCAGGATCATGAGATACAACGAGGTCTGCATGCTCTTGGCTTCCGGGTGGCTGGTGTCCGGGTCGCTGATGGGCGTGGTCTGGCTGGCAACCGGGACAAGCACATTCTTCATCAGGGACTCTTTCATCCACGCTATAGCTATCGGGTTCCTAGGGTCAACCATAACCTGCTTCGCGCCTATGCTCCTCCCCGGACTCTTGGGACATAAGGGGCCAGTTACGGGATTGTCGTTCGGTCCCATCGCCGTCCTGAACGCAGGGATACTGGTTAGAGTGGTCGGCGATTTCCAGACACTGGCGGCGCAAGCCCCGCCCCTCTGGGAAGCCGTCTCGGGCCCGCTGATACTGCTGGCGATGGGGTGGTTCCTGATAATGATGCGGGGGATAGGAAAGCCGCAACAGGTGGCTGCGTTGAGTAGCACATCGGAGAAGTTCAGCCTCGCGGAGTCTCGGGGGATCGCGGAAGGAAAGCTCACCATTTCTACCAGGAGGACAAAGAGAGAAGTAACGTTCCCGGTGTGGTTCGTCGTTGAGGATGACTCCGTCCATTTCCTTCCAGTCAACGGCTCCTCTACGGGTTGGTACAGAAACGTCTCGAAAAACCCTGGTGTGAAAGTCGTGATAGCCGGGCGAGTCTATGTTGGTACTGCACAATCCACTCGGGAGAAGGCGAAGGTGAAGCGGGTGATGGACATGTTCAGGGACAAATACGGAGATAGAAACTGCAATAATTTCTTCGGAGACCGAGCCGACGTGGTGGTGAGTGTCTACATCCCCTCGCCACAGCCGCCCGTGGCTCCCCCCAGGGTGGGCCCCTCACATGCCTGAGGGAGGGCCTTCTCTGAAGTGCTCCTCCAGCAGTTTCTTCTGCGTCTTTCGCAGCGACTCGTAAAGCGTGGGAGGCGCGACTTCGAGCATTCTTGCTAGTGGTCCGATGCGAATTCTCTTTGGATAATCGAAGTACCCGCTCTCATAGGCAGAGCGTATTAGCCACTCCTGTCGCGTCGTGAGCGCCCTCTTCCTCTTCACCTCAGAAATGTCGCTCACTTTGAAATTCACCTTCAGCCTCTTCAACCTCGATAGGAGGTCTTTCACGGAGTGGTTCGTCCCGAGCACCCTCCACGTGATTTCCTTACTCGAACCGTTCGATGCGTAGACTAGGAAGCAATTCGAGTCGGCCACGCACCGCATGACCACCCCTTTCGCTCGTGCTATGCCAACAAGTCTACCGTGGCTCGAGTTCGTTATCTCGAGCTCGGCTATGTCCGGACTGTTCCGAAGGTACCTGAGTAAACGATCTTCTAGCTTCCGATCGACGGTGATCTCGAAGAGCTCGAGTACCTCGTCTCGCTTCCGCGTCCCTTTGGAGTTCAGCAGCCTCAGCCTCGCTCCATACCGTCCCGTCACGCTGTCGATCCACTTCTGGTGACCAGCTACAAGGATCGTGGCCTCGACTAGGTCCAAGCCTCTGAGCCCTCCGCCTTCTGGAACATAAAGCCTGGCACGAAACCCAGATATGCCTAATTCTAATTAGGTTAAAGTCCCATATCGGCCCCTGGGTTGCCTTGGGCCATGCAGGGGATTCACGATGCGAAGAGTGCTACGAAATGGCTGGAGGGGCAGGTCGTCTCATATCTCTACGGAGGGACAGACGAGCACAGCCTGAGCCGATGTGTAACCAAACTTGTGTCGACATACAAGGTCTCACCGCAAGACATCAAGTCGTTGTTTACGTCGGTAGAAAGCAACCTCACGACCTACTACGGGGGCAGATACCGCCTCGCCTATGGCGCGATGGGAAGGCGTTTCGGCGAGACGAGTTTCACAGGAAACCATCAGAAGAAAGCGATCATGCAGTCGCTGGGAAACGTAAGCCGGACGATTCCAAATTCGAGATGAGGGGGAGAAGAGCGTGGTCAGAACAGTAGATTACAAGACGAAACCTATCGACCCTGATTTCCTTTCAAAGCCAGACGAATTCCAGATAACCGGCGAGCATAACGGTCACAAGGTGAGAGCGAATGGGCGCTCAAGAACGAGCGGCGATGGCAGCCCCTATCCAACCACCCAAGGGATACATGGCAGCCAGGTGGCGGTGGACTGGGAGGCGTGCATTGCCGACGGGGTCTGTATGGATGTCTGCCCTGTCTTCGTCTTCGAATGGGCGCTCAATCCTGGCCAGGCAGGGACGGGGAAAGACAAGATAATAGAGCAGGGCACAAGCGAGTGGAACAGTTATCGGACAGATAAGTCAGAACCTATAAGGGAACCAGACTGCATCTTTTGCATGGCGTGTGAAACCAGCTGTCCGACCCAAGCCATCAAAATCACCCAGCCCTAGAGCGAGCAGAGGTGTGAGATTAGTTGACGGCTGATGAAAAGCGCTTGGACGCCTGTCCTTGGTGCCAGAACATCATCGACCAGTGCAGGTGCGCCTGTCCGTCATGCGGCCAGGTCGAGGCGTGTGACTGCGCCATTGGGCCCGGCGTGGCAACGGGAGGTTAGCAGAGTGAGCACCAAAGTCGTCAACGAACTCAATTGGATGATTGGAGGCGCACAGGGGAGCGGCGTCGATCTCTCGGCCAGCTCGTTCGCGAGGTCGTGCGTCCTTGCGGGCCTCTGGGTGTACGGGACCAGAGAGTACTACTCAAATATAAAGGGTCTACACAGCTACTTCGAGATTAGGACAAGCGACCGGCAGATAAGGTCCAAGGTAGATGAGGTTGACCTTCTCGCCGCCTTCGACGCAGAGACCCTGGTCAGGCACGCAGATGTAGTCAATCCTACAGGAGGGATAGTCTACGACCCTGCAGTCTCCCAGACGCCCATCGAGAAGGTCGATACGCTTTACAAAGACGAGGCGAGACAGATTCAGGTCAGGCTCGCCCAAGAGGGGCTCGGCTCGGACGTCGGTGCGATTCTGGAGGAGGCTAAAAGGAGAGGCGTCAAGCTCTTTCCCGTCCCATACGGCACCCTGGTCCAAGAGGTTGCCAAGCGCCTGGGGACGTCAGAGCTCGCCAGACTCAACAGGATAATTAATGTCCTCGCCGTCTCTGTCTCTTTGTCCCTGTTGGGGCTCGATAGGAGCTACATGAAGGAATCAGTGCGCCAAGCCTTCTCGGCTTCAAGAAAGCAGAAACTCGTGGATATGAACTTGGCTGGTGTAGACAGGGCCTACGAGTTCGCCGAGGAGAAGTTCGGCGAAAGAGGGCTCCCTGTCAGCCTCGCCCCCATCCAGAACGGACCCAGGATGTTCGTGGTGGGAAACCAGGCCGTCGCCTTGGGGAAAATGGCTGGAGGGTGCAGGCTGCAGACCTACTACCCGATTACACCCGCGAGCGACGAAAGCGAGTTCCTCGAAGCCCACGAGAATTTCGCCCTCCTAGGTGACGGATCCGATGATGGTAAAGGCTCGATTGTGGTCGTGCAGACAGAAGATGAGATTGCGGCCATTACGATGGCCATAGGCGGAGCGCTCACAGGCACCAGGGCCGCCACCTCCACTTCAGGGCCCGGCTTTTCATTAATGGTCGAAGGGATGGGCTGGGCAGGGATGAACGAAGTGCCTTTGGTGATTACGCTGTATCAGAGAGGCGGCCCATCTACCGGCATGCCAACACGGACAGAGCAGGGTGACCTAAAATTCGTCCTGAACGCCTCTCATGGGGAATCTCCACGGATAGTCCTCTGCTCAGGGGACATGGAGGAGTGTTTCTACGACGCCTTCAGGGCTATGAACTATGCAGAAAGGTATCAGCTCCCCGTCATCCATTTGGTCGACAAGGGGCTCGCCAACAGCAATATGACGATACTGCCACCCGACCCGAAGCTGGTGGACATCGGGAGAGGTAAGTTGATACTAGCTGGCGACCATGGTGCCCTCCAGGGCGAAGAATACAGAAGGTTTGCGCCCGCCGAGGACGGCATCTCTCCTAGGGCTGTGCTAGGTCTCAAAGGGTACAGGTTCTGGAACACGGGAGACGAACACGACGAACTCGGCCACATAAACGAAAACTCAGAGAACAGGATAAAGATGATGAAGAAGAGGATGACGAAGTTGGAAACCGCCGACAGAGAGATACCTACGGCCGAGAAGGTCAGTTTCTACCCTGCAAAGGGACGTCCTGACGTCACCCTCGTGAGCTGGGGGTCGTCGAAGGGCGCCATCCTCGAAGGGATGGAACTGTTGGAGAGAAGGGGAATTAAGGCGGAGTTCCTCCAAATCAGGCTCGCAAGTCCGTTCCCAGCCCAGGTGGTCCGCGAGAGGTTGTCAGGATCAGAGCTGATCGTCGACATAGAACAGAACTATTCGGCCCAGATGGCGGCGGTCATAGCGGAGAAGGCACAAATCAACATCAAACACAAGGTCGTGAAGTTCAACGGGCGGCCGATCTCGCTGAATGAGGTCTATGACTCGATAAGACTGATTATGGCAAGACCCGAAGCCAACGAAAGGGTGATCCTCACACATGGCGCTTAAGCTGACCGACGTCCGCACCGACCTCCATAACGATTGGTGCAGTGGCTGCGGTGACTTTGGAATTGAGGCATCGCTCCAGATGGCGCTGACTGAGATGAACGTGGAGTTGCATAGGGTCGTAATATTCTCTGGAATAGGTTGCCACGGCAAGATCGTCCACTGGACGAACACTTTCGGAATCCACACGCTACATGGGAGGACGCTCCCCTTCGCCCAAGGCGCGAAGCTTGCCAACCCCGAGCTTGAGGTCGTTGCCATAGGCGGGGACGGGGACGGCTACGGCATAGGGGCTGGGCACTTCGTTCATGCGGGGAGGCGGAATGTGGATATGACATACATCGTCCACGACAACGGGGTCTATGGCCTCACCAAAGGGCAGGCGTCGCCAACGCAGAAACTGGGCGAGCAGACGAAATCTCTCCCTCAGCCCAACATAAACAGCGCCGTCAACCCCATAATGCTTGCCCTCGCAGCGGGGTACACCTTCATAGCGCGGAGCTATGCCTTCGACAATAGGCACTTGAAGGACACGATCAAGCGCGCAGTCGCCCACAGGGGGATGGCCCTTGTGGACGTCCTCCAGCCCTGTCCCACATACAACGATATCGAAACCAAGGCCTTCTACAGCGGAGAGGACAGGCCCGACCCGGCGACTCACAGGCCGGTGCCACGGGTCTACGACATCGAGAAGACTGGGTATAAACCGTTGGTCACGAAAGAGATGACCAACGAAGACGTGGACAAGAAGACGCTGGAAGTAATCAGGATATCCAATGAATGGGGGGACAGGATACCCATTGGCGTCTTCTACCAGAACGAGAACGTGCCCACCTACGAGGACAGGATAATTGGCAGAATCCCCTCCTATGTCGACCGGCCCCCGGCTATCCAACGAATCCAGCTTGAGAACAACAAGTCAGCTGTAGACCTCCCCCGGCTCTGGAAGGAGTTGATTATCAGCGGTTGAAATCGCTCCAGATGGACTTCGACAGATGCGACACCAAGAGAACGTCGCGTGTGCGGGGGACCGAGTGAATCCGATTGCCAAATCGCATAGATTACCTCATCATAGGCGGAGGCGTCGCGGGTGGTCATGCTGCCTACGCAATCAGGAAGCAAGACAGGACCGGGAAGATAGTGGTCGTCTCCGATGAGAAACAGTTACCTTACGACCGCGTCCCCTTGTCCAAAGAATTCCTTGCGGGGAAGAGGAAAAGACGAGAGCTCTTCTTCAAGGGCGATGCATACTACCCAAGGAACAAGGTGGAGGTTATCAGAGAGCGCCGCGCCGAAGCGCTCGATATTTCGAGCAAGACGGTACGACTCGACGACGGACAAGCTTTCTCCTACCGACGGCTGCTGCTTGCGACGGGAGGGCGCCCCAGGAAGTTGGAGTTGCCCGGGTCGGACCTCGCTGGAATCTATTACCTGAGGACACTCGAAGACTGCGACGCCATAAGGAAAGCATCATCAGACGCCAGCCGGGCCATAATCGTCGGGGGCGGGTTCATAGGATGTGAGGTCGCAGCGACGCTCCGCGGCAGGGGCCTGAAGGTTACCCTCGTAGAACTGGCCGACCGCCTGCTAGGGGCAGCAATCGACGAAAGGACCGCCGGTTGGATTCAGGAATACCACATCAAACAGGGCGTGAAGGTCCTGACCAAGACGACGGTCGACGAATTTGTTGGCAAGGATGGAAGGGTGACAGACGTGAAGCTTGGGGGCGGCCTTGTTGTCCCCGCAGATTTCGTGGTTGTGGGGGTGGGCATCATACCGAATATCGCGATTGCCGAAGAGGCTGGCCTCAAGGTGGACAGGGGCATCATCGTCGATGGGCGCCTCAGGACGAGCGCTGCCGACGTGTATGCCGCGGGAGATGTCGCAAGATTCTACAGCCCAATCCTCAAGCGCGTCATGAGAGTGGAGCATTACGACGTGGCAGAGAGGCAGGGAGCGGTCGCTGGGTCGAACATGGCCGGCAGAAGTGCCTCTTTCGATGAGCTTCCCTATTTCTTTTCCAACCAGTACGACCTTGAGATAAACGCGTATGGAGACCTATCCAGCCGGACCTCCACAATCCTCAGGGGGGACTTGGATTCAAGAGACGGCTTCTTGCAGTTCTACTTCAATGGGACAGTCCTGGACGGCGTTCTATCCGTAAATCGAGAATGGGATGAGATAGAGAAGGCAAAGGAATTGGTCGAGAGTAGGAAACCTATCGCCGACCCTTCGGCCGTCGGAGACGAGTCTAGGGCCCTGAGATAGATGATAAAAGTCCAGAAGTCGATCTACGACGAAGCTGAGCCATCAGACGGAAAGAGGATTCTCGTGATGCGGATGTGGCCGAGAGGCGTCTCGAAGGGCAAGGTCGACGTCTGGTTGAAGGACCTCGGAACGCCGAAGGAACTGATAAGGCGATGGAAGGACGGGAAGGTTTCTTGGGACAGGTTCGCAGCCGAGTACAAAGAGAGTTTGAAAGGGAAAGAGGCGCTTCTCAGAGGCCTGGCAAGCGAGTCAAGAAAGGGGACGATCACGTTGCTATGCACAGAGAGGGACCCGGCAACCTGTCATAGGTCTCTCCTCAAGGATGCGATAGAGCGAATCTCGAGGGCAGAATAGCTCTATACAGACGAAGGAAAAGGAGCCAGCGCTCCAGAGAAGCCTGAGGAGGCTAACCTGGCGGTATGAGAATTTCTTGGCGGCCGCTTGTTCAAAGACGATGGAATATATGCCTCAGAGACAGGCATCCAAAAGCGCCTTGAGAGCTACGATTGCGGCGGTTGCGATAGCGGTCGTCGCCATAGTAGTCGTTGGAGCTGCTGCGGTGGTGTTTTTGACGGCTCCAAGCGGGAGCCTAGTCGTAGGCGTGAAAGACGCCCCGTCAACAGGCGCCGTGTCACACATCTATCTTACAATCACAGACATCACCCTGCAAGGCTCGGGGAACTCGAGCACAACCTTCAAGGTCAACGCGACGACGTTCGACCTTTTGGCGCTTCAGAACGTGACCAAGCTGCTCGGGAAGAACAGCGTGCCAGATGGGAACTACACGATGGTGAGGTTCGGGATTACCAGGGCCATCGCGACGGTCAGCGGGACCAACGTCACTCTTACCGTCCCCAGCGGACAGATTAAGGTCCCCATGCATTT
The DNA here is from genome assembly GCA_029785085.1 of Nitrososphaerota archaeon. Taxonomy (GTDB): domain Archaea; phylum Thermoproteota; class Nitrososphaeria; order Nitrososphaerales; family Gagatemarchaeaceae; genus UBA183. The sequence goes on from JAFMAI010000008.1 coordinate 26,453, forward strand.
CACCGTTGCTTCGGGGAAGACGACCACGATAGTCCTTGACATCACGGCCGACATGACCGCGATCAGCGCGTCCAACAGCCTCAGGCCCACCGTCACCGGTGAAGAGACCGTACCTCCCAGCTAGCTGACTGCGTTGTTACCTAACTTCACATGGGGTTCAACGCGCCTCCGTCAGGAATGACCCCGCCGATAGTCAAGCGGGCGGGGCGTTTTATTTGGGATACGCGTAGTCCTACAGTGCGAAGAAACGAGTGACACAACGACTGTGGAACACCGGGTGAGGGTGGTGATACCCGCAGACGTATGGAGGCTCGGGATCAAGCCAGGGACAGAGCTCGAAGTGGCTGTCAGAGGCTGAGGGGTCTTGATGAAGCCCACGCATAGGGTCGCGGTTCGCCGAGCGATCTCTGGAAATCCTTGAAGGCTTCGGAAAGGGTAGGGAGGAAGGGCGGACGTCGACCCTGGTCCTGAGTCAAGTCTACTCGCGCCTGAAAGAGCGGGGAAAGTCCTCGGCGGTCGACGATCTCTATGACGACATAGAATCGAGTCAGACCAGCGTACTTGAAACGACATGAGACGGCGTCCTGGGAGCCCAGGAGATCAGGAAGGAGCAGTCACTCCTCTGGAGCTTGTGGAGCGACCTAGTGATAGCCGCTCAGGTGAAGAGGGCGAAGATTGGCGAGATCTATTCGAACGACGACTTTGACGGGATCGAAAGGTTGAAGCGGATTTTCTGATGGCTCCATGCCGTGCCTGGGGGCTCGCTGCTTCTAGCCGGGAAGACCTCATCCAGAGCATTTGGAGAGCAGATGATGGGGAGTAAGAATCGATTCAGCGCAGGACCATGCAATCTTCCTCGCCTGCGAAGTCTGTGTCGAATGTGAGCAACCTCTGCCCCAAAGAGCGCGCCGTGGCAAGGACGATGCCGTCGATGATTCCGAAGCTTGAGGGTCGCTTCTTCCGTTTCGTGAATTTGATCGCGGCGGCATCCAGGCAAACCTCCTTCGTGAGAGGGACAACAATTGCCATCTGCTCAACATCCTCGACCCTCTCGGCGGCGGGGGCTCCGGACCTGACCGCCCAGTCGGCTAGCTCGGCAAGCTGAATGTGGGAAACGTAAAGCTGAGAGTCTCCCACCACCCTGGCAATTCTGACTGCGGCCTTCTTGCTGGTGAAAATGGCCACCAGGGCGCTGGTGTCGAGAAGCACTACCAGTCCTCTATCCGATCGTGCTCCTCTCTGGAAAACGGGGGCAGCCCTGCATCAATCCCTGCGACTCTCTTCCAGACCCGTTTGCGCTTGGTGACTGAGACCGGGATGGCAAGTTTCAGCACGTCCCCTTCGCGGACGCCCACCTCAGTGAGGACGTCCTTGGGGATTATGACGGCCATCGAATTCCCCAGTTTGCGGACCTTCCCTTCAAACACTTGGGCCATTGAGTTATAACATTATTACCCTGATACTTAAGCACCACTGAAGGTCTACCTGCCCACTTGCTGATCGGCTGCCTCATCCAGGGTTCTTTGGGTCTACGCAGGAGATAACTCATCTTTACGTTTGGGTGATAGCGAGTGGAGGGGGCGGCTCATCGAGCCCGGTGCGCCTTAGACCATGCATCTTTTGGCGAAGAGTTCCATGTGTTCCTTGATCTTGCCAGCGGTGTTGGGGAGGAGTATTGGGGAGAACTCTTCGAACCCAGCCTCCACGAAACCCTCGAAGTTGCCTCGGACCTCGTCAGGGGTGCCGATGATCGCCTCGGGATCCTCTTCCTTCATTCTTTCGATGAACTCCACTCTGCCCTCCCCTTCCTTCCTTAGGCCGGAGTATCCGAGTGCTTCCGCCAGCAGATCCTGATCTGTCTCCGTCACAACGAAGTGCTTCAAAACTGGGCGAACGTCGCTCTTGGCCCTGCCAGCCTTGGCCGCCACCGAACGGGCGAATGACATCTTCTCCTGCGCCTGTGCCGGCCCCGTGCAATGGATGTTGAGGACATCAGCGTACCTGCCACCGAGCCTCAGCAGCCGCTTCGATCTCCTTTCCCCTACCCAGATTGGAGGAAAGTCGCCTGTCAGGTTGAGAGTCGAATCATGCAACGCGTAGACCTTCCCTCCATACGAGAAGCCTCCTCGGTTCAGGCTCAGTCCCCGTATGATTGCGAGCGCCTCTTCGAAGGCATCCAAGCGTTGCGCGCTCGTGACGTAAGGGAAGCCGTGTGACGAGTACTCAGCGTCCTTCCCGCTCCCAACGCCCAGGCACAGGAACGACCTCCCCCCGCTCAGCAGATGCAGAGACAGTGCCGAGTTCGCGAGCAAGACAGGATGCCTGACGGTGGCGCTGGCCGCCAAGGTCCCTAGTTCGAGGTTGGCCGTCGTTGCAGCCAGCATTGAAAGAACGACGAAGCCGTCAGGGCGGCCGCTGGGCCTCCCGGGAAGAGAATAATGCTCGCCGACGCCGATTCCATGATAACCGAGTTCCTGAGCCCTCTGCGCTATCTTCGTCACCTCCGTCAGATTTGTGGTATCGACGACCAGCGGCAGGTAGTACTTCGACATTGGGCGGCTCTACCCCATCCGGTTCCTTTCTATCTGATGGCTACCAAGCCCTGCCCAATATACTTTCCACTCTGCCATCACCGGTCGCTGCATGGCTGGGCGCCCCCGGCGGAGGCACGTCGAACCCTTATCGGGTCGAACCTGGGCTAGCTCTTCACATGATTCGGTTGATCTCAGCCCCGACGAGCCTCGGGCTGCGCCCACCGAGTGCAGGGAGGGTCCCAGGATGCTACAAGGCACCCGAGGCCTTGCGCAAGGCAGGGATGTTCGAGCTCTTCCAAGAGGACGGAGCATCGGACTGGGGGACGGTAGCACCGAGAGAGTACTCTGAAGAAGTGGCGCCGGGGCGCATC
>JAFMAI010000009.1 GCA_029785085.1 Nitrososphaerota archaeon
AGATGGGGCTGAAGTACACGCCGGACATGCTCGCCGTCCCACCGAAGCTTGAGGGGAAGAAGTACAAGGTGAAGTTCGACACCGAAAAGGGGGTGGTCACCTACGACTGACGCGGTCTTCCTGGCCATGGCGGTCGTCACAGTCGGTGGCGCGATAGTATCTCTGGAAGCAAAGGAGCTCGTCTACGGCGCCATCGGCCTCGCTGGCTCGCTGTTCGGGGTGGCCACGCTCTTCTTCCTACTAAACGCCCCCTATGTGGCTGTGTTCCAGCTCGCGGTCTACATAGGGGCCGTGGCGGTCCTCATCCTGTTCACGGTGATGCTGGTGAGGCAGGAAGGCTGGGCCAAGGAGGTGAGGCCGAAGTCGACGACGTCCGTGGCCGGGGTGATCGCAGCGGTGGCGGTGATACTCGCCCTGACGTTCGCCGTCCTGGCAACCGACCTCTCGAGATACACCGTAATCGCCAACACCGCGACCTATGTCGACGTGGGCAGGCTCATCTCGACTGGCTACGCGCCCGTCCTGGAGGTGCTCGCCCTGGTCCTTGCCGCGTCAATCGTGGGCGCACTGGCTTTGTCCCGGGTCGATAGGGACGGGGACGCCAGTTGAACTCCCTCTCAGACTTCGTGGTCGTCTCTGCCCTCCTCTTCGGCATAGGGGTCTATGGCCTAGTGACCAAGCGGAACGCCATGAGGCTCCTCTTCGCCGTCGAGCTGATGATAAACGCCGCGAACCTCAACTTCGTGGCATTCAACCAGTACCTGCCCTACCAGGAGGCGAGCAACGCCGTAGGGCAGACGGTCGTGCTCTTCTCGATAGCCCTGGCCGCCGCCGAGGCCGCGGTGATACTGGCGATAGTGGTCGTGGCCTACAGGCTGCACAACGACATCGACGTGAGCGAGATGAAGACCCTGGAGGGATAGCAGTGTCGCATCGCTTCGAGGACACTGGTCCAGGGCCCACGGCTGAGACTCGATAGGAGGGTGGCCAGTGGAATACATCCTTCTCCAGACAGTGGCGGTGCCACTCGCGGTCGCCCCAGTCGTCCTCCTCCTCGGCAGGAAGCTCGGCCGTCACGTCGGCTGGGTAGCTTTCGCCTCCCTCCTCTACACCACCTTGCTGCTTGCCTACCTCGCATCTTCGCTGTTCAACGGGGGCGCCAGCGTGACGGAGTCCTACACCTGGGCCCCGGTGTCGGGCCTGGTGTTCGGGTTCCTCGGGGACAACCTGAGCATCCCCGTGGCCCTGACGATGAACCTCATCGTCACTGCCACCTCAGTCTATTCGATGGGGTACATGAAGCACCGGCTGGAGGCGATGTACGGGGAGGAGAGGAAGGGGCAGTACTCCCTCTACTTCCTCAACTTCATGCTCTTGGACGCCGGGCTGATAGGAATCTCGCTGTCCACCAACCTCCTGGAGCTGTACATGTTCCTCGAACTCATGCTGATACCTTCGGCGTTCATGATGGCGCTCTTCGGGTACGTCAACAGAGAGCGCGTCGCCATCATGTATTTCCTCTGGAACCACCTCGGCGCCTTCATCTTCCTAGCCGGTATAGTCGTTGTCTACACCGCAACCGGGAGCTTCCAGATATCGGCCCTCTCCACCATCCCGCTGGGGACGGTAGCCTACTGGGCCGTCGGTCTCATCCTCGTCGGATGGCTCATCAAGATGGCGGTCTTCGGCGTCCATATGTGGCTCCCATACGCACACGCAGAGCACCCGACCTCCTTCGCCCCTATAATGGCGACCATCGTGGCGGTAGGGAACTACGTCGTGGTGAGGCTCTTGGTCGAAGGGATGCCGGCAGCCTTCTTCCCATTCTCCTTCCCTCTGATGGTGATCGCCCTGGTCACCATGGTGTTCGGCGGAGCAATGACGATGGTCCAGAACGACGTGAAGTACGTCTACGCTTGGTCCACCATCAGCCAGAACGCCTACTCGCTCCTGGGTATCGGGAGCCTCACCCTCCTCGGCGTGTCCGGAGGTGTGTTTTACTTCCTCAACCACATCATCGGAAAGACGATACTCTTCTGCGTCGCAGGAATCCTGGTCTCGCAGGTGGGGACCAGAGACATCCGCAAGATGGGTGGCCTGGCATCCAAGATGCCTCTCACGGCTGCCCTGGCTCTCATAGGGACGATGGTGATCTCTGCCGTCCCACCCACCGGTGGCTTCCAGGCCGAGTGGATACTGTTCGAGGGGGTCTTCGCCAGGGGTACGACGGGTGGCCTCGCTTGGAACTTCGTCGTCGCCATCGGAGGGCTCGCCGCGACCATCCTGACCGTGGCATACACTTTCTGGCCGATACGCAAGATATTCTTCGGGCCCCTCAGCGCCGAACTACAAGGCGTCCGAGAGGCACCGCTGATCATGACCCTACCCATCTTGTTCCTCGCTGTACTCACGATCGTCATAGGCATCTACCCTGACCTTCTCTTCAGGTCACTCTACCACTTCGCTAGTGGCATCGGGCTAGGGGTCCGCTGAGCATGGCCGCCGTCCCCGTGCCGTCATACTTTGTCTGGCTGATCTTCATCCTCCCCTACGTCGGGACGGTGGCGGCGCCTCTGACAGGGAAGGGGCGTGTCAGGGACGCCGTCGCGGTGCTCTTCCCATTGCTTTCGGCCCTATTCGCGCTTGACCTCCTGGTCCCTGTAATCCGAGGCGACACAATATCGCTAGTCAACTCCATCATCCCGGCTTCCGTGCCCTGGATTCCAGAACTCGGCATCAGCTTCGGGGTCCTCTCCGACCCGTACACGGTCATCATAGCGAACCTCGTCGCATGGATCAGCTTCCTTGTGATGCTTTACAGCGTGGACTACATGAAAGGAGACCGCGGACTCACGAGATACTGGTTCTTCATGAACTTCTTCATAGGGAGCATGCAGCTCATCGTACTGTCGAACAACCTCCTGGGGCTCTTCATCGGGTGGGAGGGGGTGGGGCTGTGCAGTTACGCGCTCATCGGCTACTACTATCACGACGAGACCGAGAACTGGGTCGGGACGCCAGGGTCGACGGCGCTGGGAGAGGAGCAGGCGTATCCTCCGTCCCACGCGGGGATGAAGGCATTCTTCATGACAAGAGTAGGGGACCTGGCCATGCTCGCCGGGATTCTCATCCTCTTCGTCTTCTCGGGGACCTTCAACTATCACGACCTGGCCACGTCCACCGGGTGGGCCACCGCCCTCGCGGCCTCGGGCCTCCTGGTCCCGGTAGCCCTCCTCATCTTCGGCGGGGCCGTAGGCAAGTCGGCCCAGTTCCCCCTCCAGGAGTGGCTCCCGGACGCAATGGCTGGCCCCGCGCCTGTGTCGGCGCTGATACACGCAGCGACCATGGTAAACGCAGGGGTCGTCCTCGTCGCGCGCATAGGTCCGATATTCTATTTCGCCCTCGCTTCCAACCCCGCCTTAATCCAGCCTTTCTTCATGGTGGTGGCCTGGATCGGAGCGTTCACCGCCTTCATGGCGGCGACCCAGGCGATGGTGGGCTTCGAGCTGAAGAAGCTGCTCGCGTACTCGACGGTGTCTCAGATAGGCTACATGATGCTGGCCCTCGGCCTAGCCGGCCTGTCGACGAACTTCGCAGAAGGGCTGTCAGCCGGCTTGTTCCAGCTGATGAGCCACGCTATCTTCAAGGCGGCCCTCTTCCTGATAGCAGGATTCCTCATCCACCTCACCGGGACGAAGTACATCAACGAGATGGGCGGGCTAAAGGACAAGCTGAAGATTACATTCTCCGTCTTCCTCATAGCCGTGGCTGCTCTCTCTGGCATCCCTCCCCTCAGCGGGTTCTGGTCGAAGGACGCCATCTTGGCCACCGCCTGGGGGGCGGGGCAGTACGGCCTCTTCATCGTCGGGTCAGCCACGGCTGGCCTCACGGCCTTCTACGCCTTCAGGATGCTCGGACTGGTGTTCTATGGCATCAGGGCAAAACCTGGCGACGAAGGGACGGGGCACGAGCCGAAGGAGCCATCTCCGCTGAGCTGGGTCCCATACTCCGTCCTCGGCGTCGGGACGGTCCTCATAGGGATCCTAGGGTTCTTCAACCTCGGAAACTTCCTGCAGGCTTCCGCGATCACGTACATCTACTCACTCTTCTCCGGAGCATCGTTCTCGAGCCTCAGCCCGACATCTCCGTTCAACTACGTCTCCTCCCTGATCACGATCGGTTTTGTCATCGTGGGGCTGTTCTTCTCGATTCAACTATACGTGAGGCGGAAGTTCTCCCCATCGCGAATCGTCGGGGGGTCAAACCTTGCGGGCGCGGTCTACAGATTTCTCGAGAACCGCTGGTACATCAACGCCGTCTACTACAAGGTCTTCGTCAACGCGCCCTTGAGGGCGTCCTACTGGGCCTTCGACAACCTCGAAGTAGGTGGCCTGGAGAGGGTGAATGACGGGGCCAGGGCGCTCGCCATGTGGTTCTCGGCGGGGGGGAACTGGTTCGACAGGAACGTGATTGACATGATCTCAAACGGCGCCGCGGGTTCCGGTCAGCGGCTCTCCAGGGCCTTCCGCAGGCTGCAGACGGGGGTCCTCGAGCAGTATGCCCTCGTCCTGGCCGTGGGCCTCATCATACTCCTGCTGCTCTTCCTGCTGCTATCTGGGGTGCACCTGCTGATATGATGCCCGTACTATCGATACTGCTGTTTCTGCCCATAGCGGCGTCCGTCCCGGCGTACCTGGTCCTCAGTTGGCGCAAGTCGGCTGGGTTGTGGTTCACCCTTGCAGCGGCCCTGGCCGAGCTCGTAATCGCCCTGTATGTCTTCTATTTCGTTTATGCCAACTTCCCCGGCCTGGGCCACTCGGGCCTGGGGGCGTATGCTCTGACCGAGCAGTACAGCTGGGTGAGCGTAGCATCCTTCGGGGTGAGCTATCTGGTGGGAGTGGACGGGCTCAGCTCTCCTCTGGTCCTGGCGACCGCCTTGCTGACAGTCTTCGCGGTGATTGGATCGAGGAAGCTGATAGACAGGTCGGAGCCTGCATACTATGCGCTCATCCTCCTCTTCGAGGGAGCGATCATCGGCGTCTTCTTGTCCCTGAACCTCATACTGTTCTACTTCTTCTGGGACCTGGTCATGATCCCCATGTTCTTCCTAATCGGGATCTGGGGGGGAGACAGGCGCAAGTACGCAGCCATGAAATTCATGATATTCATCTTCACCGGGAGCATGATCCTCCTTCTAGCCCTGATGGCGGCTTATATGGGGGTCAGTCCCACGACCTTCGACATCCCGAGCCTGGCAGGCCGGATTCCTGCTCCCATCCAGTATCTGCCTCTGTTGGCGTCATTCATCGGCTTCGGCATCAAGCTCCCTGTCTTCCCGCTCCACAGCTGGCTTCCGGACGCCTACACCCAGGCGCCCGCGCCTGTCGCAGTGCTCCTCGCAGGGGTGCAGTCTGCTATGGGAGGGTACGGACTAATCAGGATCAGCATCGGGCTCTTCCCGCAGGCGGCTGAGCAGTGGGCCTGGGCGTTCATGGCCGTAGGGATAGTGACTATGTTCTACGGCGCAGGCGTCGCCATACTCTCCAAGAACCTGAGGTCGATGTTCGCCTATACGAGCATCGCGGGGATGGGGTTCGTCGTCCTTGGTTCCTTCGCGACGGTGGCGTCGGGGAGCATCATAGGGATGCAGGGGGCCATACTCGAGATGTTCGTCCACGCCTTTACAGCCGGGTCCCTATTCATGCTCGCTGGCTACATACAGAAGGGGCTCGGTACCACAGACATCTCTCTGATGAACGGCCTGAGGAGCGTAATCCCGCGGGCAGGGACGCTCCTGGTCTTCGCATGCGTAGGGGCGATGGCGCTCCCTCCCTTCGGGAGCTTCGTCGCAGAGGTCCTGGTGATAGTGGGGGGGATCCACGCTACCCCATACGCCGCAGTCGCCATACTGGTCCCGGTGATGATAGGGGGGTATATGCTGTGGATGATCAAGCGGGCCGTGCTGTCGCCGCCGACCCTGGGGTCTGCGGGGACGGACATGCACAGGGTGGACGCGGCAGTCCTAGGCCTCTATTTCGTGCCGTTGATCATCATGCTATTCTTCTCTATCCTCGTGCTGGGACCCTCGGCCCCGGTCGTGCAGCACCTGCTCCAGCTGGTGAGCCACTAGGATGGAGTTCATACTAGCAGCAGTCATCGCGCTGAGCGCGGCCGCCCTGGGTTCCCCACTCCTGCAGGCGGAGGGGCGCAGGTTCAGGGTGAGCGCCTACGCGTCCATAGCCGCCCTGGGGGTCGCCATAGTAATGGTGGCCGCGAACACTGCCTACGGAGGGAGCGTCTCCTACTTCGGCCGCCTGCTCGTCTCGGACGTCCTGGGGGATCTGTTCGCCCTCGTCGTCCTCTCGGTGTCACTCGCTGTGGCAGTCGTCTCAGTTTACTCTTCCCACAGTTCCCAGAACATGCCGTCCTACTACTCGCTCCTGTTGTTCTCCGCGCTGGGGATGCTACTACTCTCTTACTCTGCCGACCTGCTCATGCTGTTCGTCGCCTGGGAGCTGATGAGCCTACCCACCTACGTCCTGGCGGGCTTCGACAAGAAGAGGGCGGAGTCCAACGAGGCAGCCGCGAAGTACGCCATCCTCGGCGCTCTTTCGTCGGCCATAATACTCTACGCCATTAGCCTGACCTATGGCGTGACCGGCACCACCCAGATTTCAGGGGTCGTGGCCAAGGTAGCTTCCGAGCCCTTCAATCCGCTCGTCAGCGTCGCCATCCTCCTCTTCATAGTAGGGTTCGGGTTCAAGATGTCGATAGTCCCGTTCCACATGTGGGTCCCCGACGCCTACGAGGGGGCTCCCCCGGCTGTCGCCACGCTGTTCGCGACGGCGACCAAGAAGGCGGGGTTCGTGGCAGCCATCAGGGTAGTTCTGGCGATAGCTACTGTCTATGCGCTTGCGCCTAACTCGGTCTTCACTTTGGCCAACGTCTTTGCGGTGCTCGCAGTCGTCACTATGACCCTAGGGAACGTCGCCGCACTGACGCAGAAGAGCATGACCAGGCTTCTCGCCTACTCGAGCATCGCCCAGGCAGGATACATCCTCGTGGGCTTCGCCATCTTCGCGTATAGCCAGCAGACGGGCCTGTACACCTACAACGCAGTGCTCGGAATGACCGGTTCACTATTCCACATAGTCAACCACGCGATAATGAAGGGGGCCGCCTTCCTGGCCGCGACGCTGGTGCTCATCCAACTGAAGAGGAGCGACCTAGACATCTACAACGGACTTGCGAAGAGGATGCCCATCACGGCGTTCACTCTCGCCATCTCCTTCCTCGCTCTCGGGGGGATCCCCCCGCTAAGCGGCTTCTGGAGCAAGCTCCTTCTGTTCCTGTCTGTCATCAACACCCCGCTCGCCTGGGTCGCAGTCGCTGCGATACTGAACAGCGCCTTCAGCCTCGGCTACTACTTCTGGGTCATCAAGAGGATGTACCTCGACCAGGGCGAGAGCACGGAGAGGGTGAACGAGCCCTCCGGCTTCGTCGTCATCTTCGCGGTGCTGGTCGGGTTGATGATTGGCATAGGCCTCTTCCCCCAGCAGTTCATCGCCTTCGCCCATGCAGCGGCCACAAGTCTCTTCACATAGAAGAGAGCGCGCTTTCGGTGTGGAGTGCCAGCTCGTCAGTGCCGCCTCTGACTCGGCGGATATCAGATACGCATAAATACGGTTCGTGAAGGGAACCGAAAATCAGAACCTAGACATGGCCGTAGTCAGCCCCGAGCTCGCAATCGCAGCTGCCATAGTGATGGCCGGGGGACTCATCGGGACTGGACTCGCCCAGCAGGGGATCGGGGCCGCGGGGATGGGAATCATCGCCGAAAAACCAGAAAAGTTCGGGCAGGTGCTCTTCTTCTTCGTGATCCCTGAGACGCTGTGGATCATCGGGTTCGTCCTCGGGATCATCCTGCTGCTCAACATCCTCTAGGCGACTGGATTGGCCGCCGAAGCGCTGCTCGGTGAGGTCGGGGAGAGGTGTAGGGAGACAATCAAAGCGCTGGAGTCGGAGTACCTCACTAAGAAGGAAGAAGTCGCCAGGAGGGCAGCGGAGCAGAAGTCCTACATCCAGGAGTCAGGGAGGAAGGAGGCCGAGGCGGCAGCCCAGAAAGAGAAAGCCAGGATTGAAGGCGCGGCAAGGCTCCAGGCCAAGAAGATGATCTTCGAAGCGACGGAGAAGGAACTCGAGTCCAACCTCGCAGCCCTCAGGCAGGTCCTCGCAGACTACGCTGAATCAAAAGACTATCAGAACATGCTCGCGAAGATGGTGTCCTACGCGGAGAAGAGCCTCGGCGCCCCGATAGGCATAGAGTGCCGCCCGTCCGATGCAGCCGCTCTCAAGAAGCTAGGCGTCAAGGTGACCTCCTCAGACCTCTCTTCAATCGGTGGATTCACTGCGACGAGTAAGGACGGTACCCTCGCCCTCGATTTGACCTTCGAGGAGCTCCTCCGGACCCACGATGAGGACGTGCGCGCAGCCATCTTGGGGACGGGGTAGCGCGCCTTGCAGTCCTCATACGGTGCGAGCTTCGGCACGGTCAAAGTGCTCTCCCTCGGCCTCCTGACCAAGGCGCAGCTCGAGGATCTCGCCAAGGCAAAGGACGTTGGCGAGATAGCTCAGCGGCTGGAGTCGACTTGGTACGGCCCCGACATCGAGGCGGCGCAGGCCGCCTACAAGGCTCCCGAGTCGATCGAGATAGCCGTCAACAAACACCTGGTCTATGTGAACAGGGCGGCCCTCCAGGCCGCGCCGGTCTTCGGAAAGAACGCCCTGACAGCCTATCTCTCGAAGTGGGACATAGAGAACATCGAGCTGATAATAGCGGCGAAGAGTCTGGGGCGGACGCTCGAACAGACCGAGGCCTTCCTGGTCTCATCGCGAAACGTCCCAGTTGGCATCTCGACCAGCACCATACCTCTGAGCGAGCTTCACTCTCTCCTGCAGCAGCCAGATGTCGAAGCTGTGATTAACTCTCTCGTGAAGTACGGATACGGCGCCGTCCTCTTACAGCAGCTCGGAGAGTTCCGCAAATCTGGGGACCTCGGCGTATTCACGGTCGTGCTTCAGAATCTCTACTACTCCAGGCTGTTCCAGGAGCTCAGGTTCCTCCAGGGGGACGAAGGCGTCCTCAGAGAGTACATGCGGACGGAGGTGACTAAGAGGAACATCCTCGGCCTTCTGAGGGCCAAGGAAGCAGGGATCAGCCGAGAGGTCTTCTCTAAGCACGTCATAGAGGGAGGGCTGCTCTCCGCGGCCGGAGTGCTTGACGCTTACTCCTCCCCCGAACCGACTGAGATAGCCAAGAGGCTCGAGCCATGGTTGGACATCGGCGAGCCCCTCGAAAGGTACGCACAGGACCACGACCTTACAGCGTTCGAGGTGGCATTAGACCACCTGATAGTCAGAAAGTACATCCCCAAGTTCAAGAGCCTCGCGATATCCCTCACCTCGGTCTTCGCCTTCGTGCTCCAGGCCGAGTTCGAAAGGTCGAACATCAGGAGGATAACCTACGCCAAGCAGTACGGCATGACCGAAGAATACATAAAGTCAACAATTCTCTCCGGGTGAAGAACTTGAGTGGAAAGCAAACTACCCAACCTGGCAAGATAGCCGTGGTCGGGGACCGAGAACTTGTCCTCGGCTACCGCATACTCGGGGTGGAAGACGCCTTCGTAGCTACCAAAGAGGACGCCCAAAAGACCCTCATGGATCTTTTCAACTCCAACGGCTACGGCCTCATCGTGGCCGGGGACGAGGTCAGGAATGCCCTCTCTCCTGCGGCCAGGGAGAAGCTCGACTCGTCGATAATACCACTTGTTGTGTTCATGCCCCCGGTCGGGTCTGCCGCACCTCAGGAGGAGTCCCTCTCTAAGCTAGCCAGGCGGGTGCTAGGGGTGGACATCAGGGGGAGCGCACAATGAAGAACGGAATCATCATCAGGGTCACGGGGCCCGTGGTCACCGCGGAGGGGCTGGAGGGTGCGAAAATGTTCGACGTGGTCCGGGTCGGTGAGCTAGGGCTCGTCGGCGAGGTCATCAAACTCAAGGGCACTACTGCCATACTCCAGATTTACGAGGACACCACGGGGGTAAGGCCCGGCGACAAGGTGGTCAACACGGGACAGGCACTTTCCGTGGAACTCGGCCCCGGGCTCCTCACTTCGATCTACGACGGCATCCAAAGGCCGCTCAACGTCCTCAGAGAGCAGAGCGGGGACTTCATCAGCAGGGGGCTCGTCATACTAGCCCTGGACGAGAAGAAGAAGTGGGAATTCGTCCCCTTGAAGAAGAAGGGGGACAAGGTCATCCCGGGAGAGGTGATTGGAACTGTCCAGGAGACACAGCTCATCTCGCACAAGATCATGGTGCCGCCGGGGGTCTCCGGCGAGCTCAAGGAGATCAAAGAAGGCAAGTTCACCATCAGAGAGGCGGTGGCCAGGGTCAAGACGTCCGCTGAAGACGTAGACATCTTCCTCGCCACCAAGTGGAGGGTCAGGACCCCACGGCCGATAGCCAGAAAGCTCCCTCCAGACACCCCCCTCCTCACCGGGCAGAGGGTCTTTGACACCTTCTTCCCGGTAGCCAAAGGAGGGACCGCGGCCATTCCCGGCCCCTTCGGGAGCGGCAAGACCGTTTCTCAACAGCAGCTCGCGAAGTGGAGCGACAGCAGGATAATCATCTACGTGGGTTGTGGCGAGCGAGGGAACGAGATGACCGAGGTCCTGGCGACATTCCCTGAACTCGAGGATCCCAGGTCCAAGAGGCCCCTCATGGAGAGGACGATCCTCGTAGCGAACACATCCAACATGCCGGTCGCCGCCAGAGAAGCGAGTATCTACACCGGGATCACGCTCGCGGAGTACTACAGGGACATGGGGTATGACGTCGCCCTCATGGCCGACAGCACGTCAAGGTGGGCCGAGGCCCTCAGGGAGATTTCAGGGAGGCTCGAAGAGATGCCGGGCGAAGAGGGGTATCCGGCGTACCTCGGGAGTAGGCTAGCCGAGTTCTATGAGCGTTCAGGCAAGGTCGTCGCGCTGGGGCCCGACAGCAGGGTCGGATCGGTCACAGTGGTGGGTGCAGTCTCCCCGCCCGGTGGGGACTTCTCTGAGCCTGTCTCACAAAACACTCTCAGGGTGACAAGGGTCTTCTGGGCGCTTGACGCGAGCCTTGCCTCTAGGAGGCACTTCCCGTCTATCAACTGGCTCACAAGCTACTCGCTCTACACCGATGACCTGAAGGGCTGGTACCAAGAGAATGTGGCCAAGGAGTGGCCGGAGATGCGCGCCGAGGCGCTGGGCATCCTCCAGAAAGAGGCGGAGCTCAACGACATCGTCCAACTCGTGGGCTATGACGCACTTCCCGAGTCAGAGAAGGGGGCCATGGATGTCGCGAAGAGCATCCGTGAAGACTATCTGCAGCAGAGCGCCTATGACGCGGTCGACACGTACACTTCCGTGAAGAAGCAGTACCTGATGTTGAACACCATCCTCACCTTCGGAAGGAAGGAGGCGGACGCAATAAAAGCCGGCGCCCGGGCATCACAGGTGTCCTCTCTCCCTGTCAAGGTAAAGATAGGGAGAATAAAGTGGACCCCGGAGGAGCAGGTGGACGACTTCGTCAAAGGGGTGATGGCCGAGATGGAACAGCAGTTCGGTACCCTAATCCAGGAGGTCAAGGTCTGAGGTGACCGACCTCGTCTCATACAGGACGGTCTCACAGGTCGCAGGCCCGCTGCTTTTCGTGGAGAAGGTAGAGCACGCGGCCTACGGCGAGATGGTAGAGGTCACCAACGCTCTCGGGGAGAGAGTCCGCGGACAGGTGCTCGACGCGGGCGCAGGCCTGGCCGTCGTCCAGGTCTTCGGCTCGACCCTCGGGCTGAGCACCGCGGGCACTTCGGTCAGGTTCCTCGGCGAGACAGCAAGGATATCGGTGTCAGACGAGATGCTCGGAAGGGTCTTCTCCGGCCTCGGGAACCCGCGCGACTCTGGCCCAGCCATTGTCTCGAAGACCAAGGTGGAGATCGTCGGCTCTGCCATGAATCCCTACAGCAGGGAAGAGCCATCGGAGTTCATCCAGACGGGGATATCCACCATAGACGGCATGAACACGCTCGTCAGGGGGCAAAAGCTGCCGCTCTTCTCGGCCGCAGGCCTTCCGCACAACCTACTGGCGGCTCAGATCGCAAGGCAGGCCAAGGTCCTCAACTCCTCGGAGAATTTCTCCGTGGTGTTCGCGGCGATGGGAATCACCAGCGAGGAGGCGAACTTCTTCATCAGGCAGTTCGAAGAAACGGGCGCCCTGGAGAGGACTGTCCTGTTTCTCAACCTCTCTTCCGACCCCTCGATGGAGCGGATTCTCACGCCCAGGCTCGCACTCACGACTGCAGAGTATCTGGCTTACGAGAGGGAGAGCCACGTCCTCGTCATACTCACAGACATGACCAACTACTGCGAGTCGCTCAGGGAGATCGCCGCGGCGCGGAGCGAGGTCCCAGGCAGACGAGGCTACCCTGGTTACACCTACACAGACCTAGCCACCCTCTACGAGAGGGCGGGCAAGATCAAGGGCCGCAAAGGTTCGATCACTCAGATCCCCATCCTCACCATGCCCGCGGACGACAAGACTCACCCGATTCCCGACCTCACCGGGTACATCACCGAGGGGCAGATCTACGTCAGCAGGGACCTTGACAGGTCTGGTGTCTACCCGCCAATCGACGTCCTCGAGTCACTCTCCAGGCTGATGAACCAGGGGATAGGCCCCAATAGGACAAGGGAGGACCACAGGGGGATGGCGGACCAGCTCTACGCTTCATACGCCCAGGGGAAGGACGTGCGCGCACTCTCAGCCATCGTCGGCGAGGAGGCTCTCAGCGAGGCAGACAGGAAGTTCCTGAAAGTCGCAGAGCGGTTCGAACAGATGTTCGTCAAGCAGGGCGTCTACGAAGACAGGAGCATCGAACAGACCCTCGACATCGGTTGGCAGGTCATCGAGCCCCTCTCTGACACGGATATCAAGAGGATAAAACCGGAACTCGTCGAAAAGTACCGGAAGAGAACTACGGCCCAATAGGGCTGGTGGATGGGAACGATGCCCGTCGCGATCAACATCAAGCCGACGAGGATGGAATACCTCCGGACGATGCGGAGGATTGCCGTCTCCCGTAAGGGGCTGAAGCTCCTCAAGCTCAAAAGGTCCGCCCTGATACTCGAGTTTTTCAACCTGAGCAAGACCCTGGCGGACATGAGGAGCGGCCTGCAGGCCAAGCTGCTCAAGGGATACGAAGGAATCCACGCGACTGAGATGTTCGTGGGACCGCTCAGACTCGAGTACGAGTCCATGCGAATCCCGCGCATCCACGAGTTGACCCTTACGAGCAAGAACGTGATGGGCGTCAGGATTCCAGAGATCACGTCGCAAGTATCAGGGAGTGCCGGTCAGGAGTATCTCCTCGAGATCCCAGCGGCGGTGAGCCAGGCGATAAAGTCATTCGAGAGCCTCCACCAGATGGTCCTCGACGTGGCGGAGAAGGAGACCGCCCTGAGGAAGCTCCTGATGGAGATAGAGAAGGTCAAGAGGAGGTCGAACGCCATCGAAAACGTCCTCATCCCCAGACTCCAGGCCAACGCGCGGTACATCAAGTTCAGGTTCGACGAGATGGAGAGGGAGAGCTTCACAAAGCTCAAGACTGTGAAGAGGAAGCTCGCGGAGAGGGAAGAGGAGGAAGCAAACGCATGAGTGAAGAACCCAAGAAGCCAAGAAGGCTTCTGGGCATCCCTCCCTTCTACTGGGCTGTCCCCCCAACGCCCCGTCGGAAGGGATTCGTCAACGGACAGCAGAGGCGCTTCTACTTCGTCATGACCGCGCTCAAGGTGGCGAAGGTCGTGGCCATCGCTGCCGTCGCGTTGATGATAATAGGGGTGCTCTAGGACGTCCACGAACTACACGGACCTCCTGAAGAAGATCAAGGAGGCCGAGGAAGCAAGCAACCGCGAGATATCCGAGAAGAGGAAGGCCCTGGAGGCGGAGCTCCTCAACCTGGAGAAGGAGACAGACAAGGCCATCGCAGACGGCAAGGATGCGGCTGGCGCCTACGTCGCCGCCGAGACAGAAAAGGCCAGGCGTGCAGCCCAGGACAAGGCAGACTCCATCCTCACGGCCACCAAGAGGGAAGCCGACGCCCTCTCGGCGAAGTCGCTGAGCGAGAAGCGGCTACGCGAGATTGTCGACGAAGTGCTCTTCTCAGATTTCAAGGGCGAATAGGTATGCTGAAGCCGGCCGCGATGCAGAGGGTAGGGGTGGTGGGGTCGCGCGGGGAGAGGCAGCACGTGGTCTCGCTCCTACACGACCTGGGGGTCGTCCAGATCGAGCCCCTCTCAGAGGGAGCGGCCGCCCTCCTCCGCGCCGACGCCGAAGCCGCGGCCTCAAAGGAGGTCTCCGAAGAGCTGCTGCGTATCCGGTCGCTGATGTCGGCCCTTCCAAGGGCAGCCGCGACCGGGAAGAGGGGTTTCTCCTCCACCAAGGAAGTGATGGAAGTTTCGAAGTCCATCAAGATAGACGACGAGGTGGCCTCCCTCAAGCAGAGCGAGGAACGCCTGAAGTCGAAGATAGACGAACTTAAGGCCCGGGCTATCCTTGTCAGGAGTCTAGACTTCATCGACGCAGACCTCGGGGTCCTCGACCTCGAGAGCGCAGCTTCATTCTTCGCCAGCCTTCCGGCTGACGGCTTCACCCGGCTCTCAAACGGACTCTCCTCTATCCAGGGGGTGATGGTCCAGTCTGCCGGCAGCGACCCCGTGCGGGTGGTGGTCGTCGTCCCCAGGGATGCATTCGAGAAGTTCGGCTCAATAGTCCAAGCAGCCAACATCAGACTGGAACGCATCCCACCGATGGCAGGCACCGCCTCCCAGGTGCTGGACTCCCTCGAAGCGGCGAGGTCTCAGGCAGAGTCCGACCTCGCGAAGGTCGCGGAAGGCCTCCGGGCACTCTCGGAGAGGTACTATGGCGCCCTCTCCTCCGTCGAAGAACAGCTCCACATCGAGGCGAGGATCTATGAGGTCATAAACCAGTTCGGGTTCACTGAGAGCAGTTTCGTGATGGAAGGGTGGGTCCCCCGGAAGAGCGAGCCAGCTCTCAGGGACGCCCTCGCACGCCACACCGAGTCGACCCTTGTCTTCGACCTCCCTAGCGACAGCAGGCCTCCTACGCTGATGGAGACGCCGAAGAGGCTCAGATTCTTCGAGTCGTTCGTAAGGTTCTATTCGCTCCCCCAGTCCAACGAGTTCGACCCCACAGTGATCTTCGCGTTCACTTTCCCTATATTCTTCGGGCTGATGCTCGGCGACGTAGGGTACGGCCTGGTGATCCTGGGGGTGTCGCTATGGATAATCAAGCGCGTCGAGCACCCCGGGGGGAAGACACTAGTCCCGGCCGGCCTGAGGAGTTTCGCCCGGAACATCTTCAAGCCGACCCAGTTCCGGAAGCTGGCGATGGCCATGGTCCCAGGCTCGATCATGGGGATTATCTTCGGGTTCATGTTCAACGCATACTTTGGGTTCCACTTCAACCAGTACCTCTACTCATACCTGAACTCTGCCCTCAAGCTCGACCTCCCCAGCAGCCTCACCACCAACGGCGCGATCCTCGACCCGATATCTTCGCAAGGCCTCAAGACACTGCTCCTGGTCAGCGGCTACGTCGGCCTCTTCGAGGTCTCCCTGGGGCTGGTGATGGGGATGGTCAACAAGTACTGGGAGGGGGAGAAACGCCATATCTATGGCAAGCTCGGTTGGCTGTTCGAGGCCTGGGGCATCGTGCTCATAGGCCTGACGGTCCTCCACCACGGGGACATCGACCCCGCCTCAAACCCGCTCGCAGGGGGGTACATCGGGCTCGTGGTGGCAGGGATGGCGCTCATCGCCTACGGCGAAGGGGGGGAGGCGCTCATCGAGCTCCCGTCTATAGTCAGCCACATACTCTCTTACACCAGGCTCGTCGGGATCCTACTTGCTTCCGTCGCCCTTGCTCTGGTGGTGGACACCCTTTTTTTGGGCGACGTAGCCAGCGGGCCGGCCTACGCTGTCATGGGCGTGGTCATACTTGTGACGGGGCAACTGTTCAACCTGGTGCTCGCCCTGTTCGAGCCTGGCATCCAGGGGGCCAGGCTCATCTACGTAGAGTTCTTCTCGAAGTTCTATCACGGCCAGGGAAGGATGTTCACCCCTTTCAGGGGGAGGCGGACCTACACCATGGGCAGGTTGGAGATGGCTGCGGAGGGTCAGGCCGTCCGAGCGGAACCGGCGCGAGTGCCTGCCTGAGTCTCCCCAAACTGCGCGGGCGTCAACCTGTATAGAGGGCTCTGCCGCCGATCCACACACGCAGTCACGAGCTCAGCGCTGGCGCCTGATTGAGAAGTCGGCCAGGTCCTCTAGCAGTACCGTGGCCTCGTTCCGGGGGATGTGGATGAGCACACGTTTGGCCTCTTCTGCATAGGACTGGGCCTGGGCAGTTATCTTCCCGACTACCTCGCTCTCGCTGTGTGTCTTCAGCAGGCCTAGCGACACCTTGTCCTTTGACCTCCAGTCAAGCAGGTCGTCCTTGAGCTGGTAGGCGATCCCTATACATCTGCCATAGTCGGCCAGAGCTTGGACCTCCTTCTCGTCCCCGCCCGCGATCATGGCACCGAGCTTCGCCGAGGTCTCGAAGAGGGACGCAGTCTTCTCGGTGACTATCCTGATGTACTCGTCCCAGGTGAGTTTGTAGATCTGGGGGTCGATGGTGAGCTCAGAGTACTCTCCCTCAGACATCTGGAGTGCTGCGCTGCTGACCTCTTCGGCGATCCTTTTGTCGTCGTATCTCGCCGCGATGGCGAGTATCATGGCGAAGACGAAGTCCGCGCTGAGGAGCGACGCGCTGTAACCGTACTTCAGGTGGAAAGGGACCTTGTTCCTCCTGGCCTTTTCTTCGTCGATGACATCGTCATGTATGATTGACTCGGTGTGCAGGAGCTCCACGGCTACCGCCGCCCCGAGGACTCTGTCGTCTTTGCAGCCGAGGGCCTCTGCAGACAGCATGAGCATCACGGGTCTCACCCGCTTCCCTCCCTCTATGGCATAGACAAGCGGATCGTAGAACCTCGAGTGGGTGTAGCGCTTGAACTCGCGGACCAGTGCCGAGTCTGCGCGCAATGCGTAGGACTTCATGCGCTCTTCCAACGACTCGAGCGACACGGCCCTGTCTTCTCCCACCCTCTCCATGACAATAGCGAATGGATTAGGCTGGTTATATAATGAGTTCTCTCAATCGCTCAGGCAGTTGCTTCCATTCAAGGCGCATCACTTGCTGGTCGGGAACAGGCACATCCTGCCTCTGCCAAAGCTCAGTTCGCCTCAGCTGCAGTTCCTCGTTGGAGAGATAGAGAAGAGAGGCTTCGTTGTAAGACAGGAGGCGGGTTCCGTCACGGCGACGTCTCAGGGTCCAGCGGTGCACCTGGAGCAGGCTGGCTACTGCTGGTCTTCGAAAGACCCGTCTGACCTGATACTGCCGCTCGTCCCCGAACTTCTCTCATTCCCAAAGGAGCGTGTCACTGCCATGGAATTCAGCCAGATGTACTTCTCGGCCTTCCTCGCAGACGGGGTCCCTTCGGTCAAGGCCCGCCCTAGGCTGGAGGCGGCCTCGAACTGGGCGAAGCTCAGGGCTATTGGAGATTGCGGCTTGACCCCCGACGAGCGCCTCGCGGCCTCCAGCCTTGTAGGCTCCGCCGACCTTGTCGGACCCCTGGTGACTGACTTTCCGACCGACGAATCGTCTTCCATGTTCATCGGTCGGAGGATGTATTTCCAATCAGTCGTACCTGGCCCTGAGGCTGGGACAGCTCTCAGGGAGGTTGGAGAGATGAAACGCAGGAACTGCTATGTCCCACGAGACGGGGTATTCAGGAACTTCGGACCGTCTCTCATGATGGAATGCTCGTCCGAGGTAGCCTCGGAAGCCGGAGAGTGGTGCTTCCTCAGGCCAGAATGAGAAAGCTCTAATTGCAGACCCGCCCGGCCCTGCTCAGCCCCGGTAGTATAGAGTCCGCAAGGGCGTAAAGCCCGGTCAAACACAAAGTGTCGAGAGTATGCCGGCCTTTCGAGTCGGCGACCCGGGTTCGAATCCCGGCCGGGGCAAAGAATCCTACCTCAGAATGAGCTCCGTTAATTTAAGAAAGGTTGATTAAGGTTATTCCAGACAAGCCGTCGCTACGCTTCAAGCTACGATAGTCAACAATTCGTAAGTATGTCATCGCTCTGTAACCAAGACAAAGCCGAAAGCCGAGTACTTATGAGACGGCGCGCAACGAGCCGACAGAACGTCACTCTTGTGGCGACAGTATTCGTAAGTGCTCGTGGAATAGCCGAATGTGCAAGCCGGCGGCCATCATGTCAGATAATAGAAAGTCAGTCAGGTGGCGTACCTGCTGGCGGTTCTTTGGTAACCTGTCCGTGGTAATCAATCAAACGACCGTCCACGTTCCTGAATCCATACTCTTTTGCCAGCGCTCCCACCTCAACAATTTGTCCAGTCTTGGTCATTATATTAGGATCGATCGCGAGATAGACAATGGCTCTACCGATATACTCAGGCGACTGTAGTTTGCTTAGCACCTTTGACGGCACGTCGGACATCCGCTCCGTCCGGGTCCAGCCGGGAGACACAGCCAAGGCTGTGATGTTCTTTGAATGCAACTCCTTTGACAAGCCGTACACCATCCTTCCGACCCCGGACGATGCCACATCAAAGAAGAGGTCGTAAAGGTACCTATCTCGGTTCCACCAAAGCGTGTTCACGATTAGCCCTTTCCGTCTCTTGAACATTAATGGTAGGGCATAGAATGTGGTTGCGAGGCTTGCCCTGAGATAGGCGGAGAACATCCGATACCACCATTCATCGAAGTCGTGCTTCCAGAAGGGAACCTCGTCGTAGGTGAGGATCTGTCTTCGGCCTTCCTCGCCTCCGAAAGCGTTGTTCACCAAGATATCGAGACGTCGCTCTTTTTGCCGCACAACGCCAATCAGGTGCCTGATATCAGCATCCCGTGAGTGGTCACACCTGACAGGGATTCCCTTTCCTCCCCTGGATGTCACTTCCTCGGCTGTGTCCTCAATCGTCCCGGGTAGACCCTGGGTCGTCGGGCGTCCACGTACGCTCCTTCCTGTGACGTATACTGTGGCCCCTGCCTCGCCCAAAACAAGGGCGATACCTTTCCCGACGCCTCTGCTAGAACCGGTAACCATTGCGACTTTGCCAGAAAGTTTACCGGTCCAGGGATGATTCCCAAGCATTTTCTTGGTCACGGGCGGAGAATCTCCATGGCGAGCATAAATCGCTTCCTTCTCGACTAGCTCTACGGACGTTAAAACCCAGACGATTCGGTAGATTGACTTCGCGACCACTGAACGAACGACTCCCCCTTTTTCCTAATCGCGCTCTACAATCCCCGGTCTATCTTGGCCTCGGCGTCCGTCACGCTTCTCCTTCTGCGGACTTTTGCGCCATTGGAGGAATGGGGACTCTGCTCAGAAATTGCAGGAGCTCTAAGCTGGCCTGAAACCAAAATGGCATGTCTTCCATGCTCGCAACTGAGATTCACGGCTGCCGGTGTGTGCCGACCTGGATTCCTAGGAACGGAGTGAGCAAGCTCGACTTCGACCCAACATGCTGGGCTATGGTCCATGTTCAGCACATAAAGCGGATTGTAAGGAGCCCGAAGCCATAGATTTGTGCCTATTCTCGGTCTAAATCCGGCCGGGGCAATTTCAGACCCGCTGCTTCGGGGACCAAGCCCACGCCCGACTTGTCTCGCGGCGCCGAAATCGTCTCTGTTGGCCCAATGCTCGGCTATCTTCCCATCGGCGACCCGAAATAGGTGTATGTGCTGGACTGACCTAATCAGTCACGTGAGCATTGCCAAATTCCTATTTGACCCAGTTGGCTCGTTCATACCATTCCTTGTCGTCGCCAGGTGGCATAAGCACCAATCAATCCTGTAGCGGAGGTGTTGAGCATGCGCGAACCTGGGATTCCACACCTGGAGCTTCTGTAGAATTGGATAGACAGGATTGGGTCATCGACCTCGAAGAAGGCGTACTTGTTGCCACCTCGACCGACCGTCTCTTCCTGTCCGTGGAGTCAGTTCAGTGGAAGCGGTGAAGGCGAAGGAAACCCTCTGTGATAGGCCATTCGCCCGAAACCACTCAAAATATTGATTGTCTGTTCAGCGTATTAAGGGGACCTAGTTAAGACCGAGCTATCTGAGTTGGACAGGGTCGAATACCTAATCGTGGGCGGGGGCCTCGCCGCCGTCTATGCCGCGGCCGCGATAAGGGGACGCGACAAAGCTGGCAAGGTGGTGATAATCGGCGATGAACTCCACCTCCCTTACGACCGCGTCCCGCTTTCGAAAGGATATCTGATGGACAGGGTAAAGCGCGAAGCCCTCTTCCCCAAGAAGGAGCAATTCCTACGGGAGCAGGGAATCACCGTCATCAAAGGAAGGAGAGCGGTTTCGCTCGATGTGGCGAGACGCAGCATTTTGCTGGACGACGGCTCTGAAACCCTATTTGGCAAGCTGCTCCTCGCAACGGGGGGCCGCCCCCGTAGGCTACCCATCCCAGGCTCCGAGCTGAGAGGAATATACTACTTCAGGACCATAGACGACTGCGAAGCAATCAAGCAAGAAATCCTTTCGGCGAAGAGGGCCGTCATCGTGGGAGGCGGGTTCATCGGCTGCGAGCTTGCGGCTGCCTTCACGGCGAAGGGAGTGGAAACGACTATAATCGAGGCGGCTTCTTCGATGCTGAGCCTCGCCTTCGACCCGACCACCGCCAAGTGGGTCGAGAGCTACTTCGTCGAGAAGGGCGTGAAGGTGGTCACAGGCTCCTCGGCAGCCGAGTTCCTGGGAGAAGGCGGCAGGGTGACGGCCGTCAAGACCAAGGACGGAACCGCCTTCCCGGCGGATCTAGTGGTGGTGGGCATCGGGATCATGCCCAACACCGACCTGGCTGAGAAGGCGGGATTGAAGGTGGACAGGGGAATCGTGGTCAACGAGTACTTGGAGACCGACTCCCCTGGAATCTTCGCAGCAGGCGACGTGGCCAGGTTCTTCCACCCAGTCTTCCAAAGTCACCTGAGGGTGGAGCACTACGACGTGGCGGTATCGCATGGCAGGGTCGCCGGCGCAAACATGGCGGGGGGCAGGGTGGCGTTCACCGAGATGCCGCACTTCTTCTCATACATGTTCGACCTGACGATAAACGCCTACGGGGACATGAACAAGCGGGAGGTCGAGCTGAGGAGGGGAGAGGTGGGGAGGAACGGCTTCATGCAGTTCTTCTTTAACGGCGGAAGGCTGACGGCCTTCCTTTCTGCGAACAGGCCGCCGGGCGAGATAAAGGCCGCTAGAGAAATCCTGGCCGCTGGTGCGAGCTACGAGCGTCTGAAGTCGATCTCCGACCTTTCCAGGCCCCTAGAAGAATTCGTCGGTCAGAAAGTCTAGCTGGCTGGCCGTTTCACCGGCCCGGAGCGAGTCTCCGGTCGCCTGGCCCTCATCTCCGCTTCGCTGTGCGTGTACCCCATCTTCTCCTCAGCCTTCATCGCCCTCTCCTGAAGGGCTTCGATATGCTTCTGGGCTATTTCCTTGAAGAGGTTGCACCAGTCCCTTCCCGAGACGATCAGGTTGTATGCCTTCAGCTTCGGATGGATGCACCTGCCGCGCTCCATTAGGTCAGCGTTGATCGGGTCGTTAGGTGAAAACCATACGCATGCCAGGCAATTCTCGTACTGCCACGTTAGCCTCTTCAGGCTCTTCTGCTGCGGCTCTGATTCTGAGGTCAAACTCTACCTGTCACCACTCTAATGGCCTAGGCCAGAATCTTGATGAGAACGTCATTCCCCAGCACCTTGACTTCGTGGATCTTCTCTGGTTTCGCGGCTGGCCCTCTAACGACTTCACCGGTCCTGACGTCGAACCTCGAACCGTGCCAGGGGCACGTGACAACATGCCCTTCAAGGACACCGCTGGCCAACGGTCCGCCCACATGCGTACACGCGTTGTCCATCGCGTAAAGCTTGTCCTCTATCCTAGCAATCATTACTTGTCTCGTACCGATTCTGACAGCCTTCATCTTGCCCTCCGGTATCTCTGCCAGCTCAGCGATCTTCACGAATTCCTCACCGGGCATGTTCCACCCTCACCAAAATCCGTTACCCCACAAGATATAAATATCTTTTGGTGTCTATACTTTCTATGGCCAGCAACGAGGAAGTAGCTCTCAAGAAGTTTGACCTGAAAGTAAAGGAGATAATGGAGCCGAGTCCAGTTACGATTCCGGACCAGGCCACCATCACGCAAGCGGCAAGCGTGATGAAGAAGCAAGACTCTTCCTGCGTCTTGGTGGAGTCGAAGGGCAAGATAGTGGGGGTACTAACGGAGCAGGACATTACGCGGAGGGTAGCAGCGAAGGGCTCTCCTCCTGGGAAGACAAGAGTCAAATCAGCCATGACGTCCCCTATCGTAGTGATACCGCCTGAGGCCAGGATTGAAGAGGCACTCAGGGTGATGATAACGAACAAGGTACGAAGGTTGCCTGTAGTCGATGAGAAAGGATTGGCGGGTCTCGTGAGCGTTGTGGATATTGCGAAGGCGCTCGCTGAGAAAGCGGGTTACACAACTTCGTTGATTCAAGCGATGGCGAAGGAGAGCCTCCCTCCAAGTGGAATTTACGTCTGAACGACGTAACTAAAAGTAGTTCAAAGAAAGACGTCCGCAACAACTGGCGGAAACAATGCGAGAGGGGAGGGGGCGAAAAATATGGGAAGGGGAGGACGGGACCTCATGCCCCATTCCTCTCCCTTGAGTTTGATGGAAGGTCATGGCTGTCATGCACCACAGGTCCCCAGAGGTTGGCCTTGGCACGGGAGATAGAAGTTCGTCGAGTTTACTGTGAAGTGTTCGAAGAGGTTGGAGTTCGCATTGGAGAGCTGAACTGCGGTGGCGGCCCCAGGCACAACTATCTGGATCGGCGGATCCCCAAGAGTCTGCCAGATCGGATTGTTCGTGTTGGCGGAAGCGACGGAGCTGGACTTCGTTGTCAGCGCATTTATCAGCGCGCTGTAGGTGTTGAGACAGTTCTGTGTCGGGTTCGTCAGGTTGGACGGGACCACCTGAGTGCACTCCCCTGTAACAGGGTTCGGGAATATGTTTGGATCGAAGTCGAGGACAACTACGGTGTACCACGGGATTGTTTTGAAGCAGCAGTCTATGACGTGGCTGTGAGCCGGGGTAGGCAAAACGCCTTCCGGAAGGCCGAATATACCGCTATTGATGCCGAGATGCTGTTCGACAGCCGTGAAGAAGGGTGAATAGAGGAGCAGCGGATGGTCCGGACAGCCTGACGGTGTCCCGGATGCTCCGCAATCAGTTAGTATGGTTTGATTATCGAAGGTCGGAAAGCCTTGGGTGGTTGCACCTAGACTCGGAACTCCGAAGATCGAGAGCCCAGCGAACGCCGGTACCACAACCCAGAGTGGCGCAGCTCCCTGTTCGGCGGTTGAATTCCCGGCGCCGACTTCGCAGTCTGTCTTCTGCGCTGCCGCTGTTTGGTTGGCGAAGAATTCCAGGAGACTGGGTACGCATTTGTAATTGTACTGGTAGATGAAGGTGACCACGGAGCCGTTGTAGAGTCCACCGGACATGAACAGCCTGACCGTTGCGGTCGAGGTTGTGACGAGAGTCGATACGCTAGTTGCCGTAGTGGTGGAAGTGGAAGATGGCTTCGTTGCGTAAAGTGCATAGCCTGAGCCCGCAACTACTAGCAGGATAACGACGACTACGGCGAAGATCGCATTGGAGATTGCGGGTCGGGCGATGGTCCGATTTGCGTTTCTTACCTTTGCCAAGTTAAGATACCTTGTCGTATCCAAACTCTTGAGGATAAGATTATAAATACATTTTGGTGTGCATATCGCGCGTGAACCGACTAGACCTGCTGCGAAGCACAGAGAGGAAGATGCTGGATCTGCTATTGATTAAAGGGAGGACAGCCGTCGAGATAGCTACGATTCTTGACATTCAGACCAGCGCAGCGCGAAAGCATCTCGAAGCGCTCCGACGACGTGGCATTACGAAGTGCGAGTTTGTGAGACTCGGTGTAGGGAGGCCGAAGAAGATCTTTACCCTGACTGGAGAGGGAAGGAGTCTCTTCCCGACGTTATACTCGGAGATGCTCGATAAATTACTTGAGAAGATGACAAGCAAGAATCGAGGAGAGGTTAGTCAAGCTATCGAGCAAATTGCGGAGGAGATGGGGAAGGGGATGAATCCGACTGGCAGCGCTGACAAGAAGCGGCTTGTCCGCCTGAGCGGTGCCCTGAACAAGTTCGGATTCGTGACGAGCATCGAGGAAGATGATATATCTTATTCAATCATCAGCAGGAGCTGCCCATTATACCAGACCGCTTCAAAATATCAACCATTGATATGCCACGGCCTCCATGACGGAATAATAAGGTCAGCGTTGCCCAGAGAGGATGTGAAGCTCAAGGAATGTATGGTTCTGGGGGAAAGCTTGTGCAGGCACGTCATAGTGAAACGAGGGAAGCAGGATGATGCCCTCGTGGTTCAAAGCAAGCATAATTAGGTGCGAGGTGGAATAGACAGCCATGCTAAACGAGTTCAGGAAGACAATCCCTGCGTCTCAGCTCCCGCCCGGCACCATGAAGACCGTCGAGTCTGACGGCGAGTCGATTCTTCTGGTCAATGTCAAAGGCAAGTTGTTCGGGATGGGTGCAATCTGCACTCATGAAGAGTGGGACCTTTCCGAAGGGACGCTTGATGGGCACAATGTGACCTGCGCAGGCCACGGCTCAGTCTGGGACCTGACAACAGGCACCGGGAAGTTCGACGAGCCACTCGATCCAGAACCACTCTATGAAGTCGAAGAGAAGGACGGCTACCTTCACGTGAGAAGAAAGAGATGACGCGCGTTATTCAGGTAAGCGGCCGGCATTGAACCGGTTGTCAGTCCAGCAGGTAAGCAAAGCAATGCAGAATCTTTTTCATACTTTTCAGGGCCGAAACGGACATCGGTACGACGGGACCTGCTGAATTGTCTGAGGGCGGGGCATGCTGGTAGCCGCTCCCATGGGCGGAGAAAAATGCCCTCTGATGGCGTAGATGCAGCGAGTGCCTTCCGGTCTGAACCCTTGGCCTCACTGGCGCATTTATACTCAAAGGAGCTAAAGCACTGACGTGAACCAAAAGGGTCCAGCTCGAAGGAGGCCAGAGGACCCCTAGGAAGGCGATTCTACTAGAATAGGAAGCCGCCCTTGGCAGTGGGTTCAGTCCTTCCGCGTCATGAACCCGTCCGTTTCGGGACCATTTCTAGCTGCATTTTGGCAGCGAGCCCCCCGGGCGCGAACCCATCACCGTGGCCTTGACACCCATACGAGTGCCCGAGCCCCGCTAGCGCATAACGAGCATGACTCTGCTTAGGCCCGCATCTGCATGCCCGAATCCCGGCCGGGGCATTAACTTTGCGGTATCACTTCCCCTCCCAGGGTTCCAATGAGGCGGGTATGATGTTCCAATGCAGGCGCCTGCCTCGGCAAGGAGACAAGCCCTAATTCGTCCCCCATGCGCCACTTGACGAGATCACGAAGCGGACGGGCCTCAGGGACGGAGAGGAGGCTCTCTACCCGTGCGAGGGGCCGTTCAGGATCGTCAGGGCGGACGACCCTGAGACATGGAAGAGCTACCTCTTCGCCACCAACATAGCCTGCAGACCGAAGAGGGTGCTGGAGCGCTACAAGAGGAGATGGGGCATCGAGAACTCATACAAGGAGCACAACGTCTTCCTAGCGAAGACGACCTCGAAGAACTACACCGTGAGGCTACTCTACTACGCCATCGCGATGTACATCTACAACGCCTGGTGCCTCTTCAACGCGCACACTCTGCGGGGGCGATGACGAAGAGGACATAGTCGCCCTCGAGGTGAAGATATCCATGCTCCTTACGTTGCTGGAGGCATCGCGATCGGGCCGTCCCATGGGGCTGAACGGCCATGGATGACACTCGTTCACATATACTGCTACAGAACCCCTTGGTTATCAATCTTAAATAATCCCAAGCCAATTTTCGCCAGAGGCTAGATGAAACCTACCCAGGGGATTCTGATGACCTCTATCGCGCTCACACTCGTGCTCAATTTTTCCTCGTTAGGAGCAACATATGGGGCTACGCAGGGCAGCACTTCCTCGGCCTCTTCACAGACTCTCCTCTCGCACAAGGTTGTGCAGAGCCGCTCGTCAATAGAAAATGAGTCAAGCCCAGCCAATCGCATTCTATCCAGGCGAGCTAATCGGCGAACCTCAAAGCGATGCAGCTTCGAGTTCCGAGGTAATTTATCAATCTACTTCAGGGCCGTTCCAAATCACCATGGCGAAGCT